>JAQVYB010000195.1 GCA_028708815.1 Kiritimatiellia bacterium
CATGCTGGAAACGTCCTCCGCCCGAACCCCACGCCAAAACACCCGCCAATCACCGCTTCGGAAATAACCATCCGACTGCTTTTCGTACCATTGGTTCACGGGGTTGGCGGCACGCGCGCGCCAGAAAAGACTGGCATGATCCTTCAGCATGGCCTCCCACAATTCCTGCGCCAAACCCGCTCCACGCGCCTCCACGCCCACGGCAAACTTGGAAAGATACGCCCCCGACGAAGTCTTTTCCAGCAGCGCGGCGCCCGCATACTCACGCTCCACATAGGCCTCCTGAATAGCCGCCAAAAACGCCTCGCCCTTCACCTTTCGACCAAAACTGGATTCCAACAACGCCAGCAACCGCAGACGATCCACCTGTGTCATATCCGTATGACGGTCAATGATGGACCCCCGACGAATCACACAACCCGCCCCCTTAACCGTAAACAGCTCCTCCATCAGATTCCACGGCGTCGCCACCGAAAAATGAAGTGTCGGGTGATCATTCAGCAGGCGCTCCGCCATCTCAACAAAGGGCCGGTCCTCCTCTGCCAACTGCGGGCGGTCCTGACGGGCGGTGTAATAAAAAGGCAGCGGCTCTCCGGATGCCGTACGCAACGGACCTGCCGGGCGTATGATGTGTATCCGCCGGGCCACGCGCGAAACCAGCACTCCCAACGCCTCCTCAAGCGTGCTCTCCGGCGCCAGCAGAATACCGATATGACGGCGCTGCCGGCAATCCACCAAAAAGGAAACGGCCCGATCTTCATCTGCCGCTTTCCAGCTGCTGCCCGGGCCGGGCAGATGGCAGATGGAATAGGGATGCGACTCCTCGCGCAGCAACATATCCCGCATTTCAGAACCGCTCGCTCCTGCCAGCAAAATCACGGGGAATAATTCCAACCGAAGCAACGTGTCCAGATCAAAGGCAAACGCCGTAACCGCATCCTCGAATCCCGTGCGAAGGGGGCAAAGCATTGCAAACGCCGCCGTATGGCTGGCGTGAAATTTGTTCAGATAAAATTCGTATTCATCCCGACGCCCAATGCTGTCGAGAAAAAGACGTATCGTCCTGTTGAGCAATATGGGCATACACCTTCTCCACCGTCCGAAGTCCAATAAAAACACCCGCACTTTACGACACCGGGACACATCCTGACAAGCCTCGGAAAAGAGTTCCTTTTCCCAACCAGCGCTTGCAACGCCGAACTTTTTGAACCATAATTCAACACGTCCATACAAACAAACATCGTGCAGCAAAAACACGAGCTGTAACAGGAGAGGCAAAACGTATGAGTATTGAACAAATCACCAAGACCATTCGCGATGTACCGGACTTCCCCATTGCCGGAGTACTATTCAAGGATATTATGCCGGTGCTGGCCGACGCAAAACTTTTCAAAGAAACCATCGACCTCTTCGTCGCCCGCTACAAAGATCAGGGAATCGCCAAAATCGCCGCCGTGGATGCACGCGGGTTCCTCTTTGCAGGCGCCGTGGCCACCCAAATCGGGGCAGGCCTCATTCCAATCCGTAAAAAAGGAAAACTGCCCTACAAAACCATTGAGGAAACCTACAGCCTGGAATACGGCACCGCCACACTGACCATGCATGTGGACGCCATCCAAAAAGGTGAAAAAGTCCTGATCATGGATGACCTTTTGGCCACCGGCGGCACCGCACTTGCTTCTGCTCATCTCGTGGAAAAGCTCGGAGGTCAGGTGGCGGAACTGGCCTTTCTCGTTGAATTGGACTTTTTAAAGGGCCGCGAAAAACTGACCGGTTATTCCCTATACGCGCCGATCGTCTTCTAGTCCGGTCGCAGCGGCAGGGGCCATACCGGGGAGAGAAAACATGAACAGGGCCATTGCTTGGATACTATGCTCCCTCGTGTCGGGCTTTACCCCGGCAGTCTACGCGCAGACACGCGACCTGATCGTCTACGAAAAACCGGCCAGGCCCGAGGTGCTCTGGGCCATCACCGTTCCGGAAACCACCGAAACCTTCGCATCCCGCTACGACAAGGAAAAGACCCGAGTCGGCCAGGCACAGGCCGTCCTGGAAAGAGAACTTCTGGATGCCGGATTCCGCCTGATTGCCCTCCCCCCGCCGCCCTCCTCCCCCCAAACGCAGGACCGGCTTCTTCAGGAGGCGCTGGCCTCCGGGGCGGACTATCTCATCAGCGGCGAAGCATCCGTCAGCCGCATTCTGAGCAGCGAAAGCGGATCCATCGGCGGAGGATTCGCCCATCAGAATACTCGCGGAGAACAATCCGCCGCGTGGGGTTCCATCAATCAACCGGAAAATACCGCCAACATACAGGTGCGAATACTCCGGGTGACCGACGGCAGGCTCATGCAAACCGAAAGCGCCGTCTCCACGGCCTCTGTCCGCGCAAAACAGGGCGGTGCTCAGGGAGCGCTGGAGGATGCATCCCGACGCCTGCTGCGCAACCTGATTCCGGCTATGGAAGATATCCTGCGTGAGCAGCAGCGCGAACCACGCACGCCCTCGGCTCAGCCCGACAACAACGTCCCGCCCGAAACACTCCGCATCATTCACCAATCCTCATGAGAAAACTACGCATCTTCCCGATCCATGAAGGACCCGCTCTTCGGTCGGATGCCTCTACCCGCACCACCAATCCGTACGAACAACTCGACCGACTCCCGTTATATCTCGAAACCTGCGAAGGCCTTGAGCAAACCGACCAACCCGAAAAGGCCGACCTCATCGCCATCGCCCTTCCCTTCAGCCAATGGATTGCCGAAGCGCCTTCCATACGGAAAGGACAACACCGCTGCCTGACCGCCATCCACTCCCTTCCCTCCTTCCGTGATCCCGCCCTGCGTCCCAAACACGTTTTCATCTGCGGCCACCCCGATTTTCCCGGATCGGAAATACCCGAAGCCACGATCTTTCAGCCGGTGGTATCCTTCCCCGACGACCTGCCGCGCAACCATCCCATCCCCTGGCTGTTTGACGAAACCTTTGCGCCGTCCCCCTCCGCCGATTTCTGCCTGTGCGGAAATCCTGCCGACGAGCTGTTCCGCGCCGTCGAACGCGTGGCCTCCTCCTGCGGGAGCCTGCTCCGGGCCGATCCCGAAAATCCCGCCACAACCATCGCCCAGGCCCGTCTCACGCTCTGCGTATGGAATGGCGGCTCGCTCGACTGCGCGTTCTATCAGGCGCTCGCACTCGGGCGCATACCCATTCTCATTTCCGATGCGCGACGCCTTCCCTTTGATGACCTCATCGACTATTCCACCATCGCCTTTCACATCGGCATCGCCTCTGAAGAACTCGCCCTCATTCCATCCATCCTGCAAACCGACCAGACCACTCTCAATGCCATGGTGACCCAGGGACGCGAAATTCACCGGCGCTTCCTTTCCCTAACCGCCCTTCCGGCGCAAATCGTCCGCATCCTCGCAACCCGCCATCCCTCCGCTTCCGAACCGCCCCGCGCCCAACACGAATTTCCCCTGACCGATACCGCCGGGCATCTCCTCGATGAGCCGCGCATGTTCGCACACCTCTGGCGACAACTCGCGCACACCTACCCCGCAGACGGCACCAAAGTCCTCCTTTTTTTGGGGGCCGGAAAATTCCTGCACCGATTTCTTGATGCAGGCGATCCCTGGAAAAATCAAACCAACATCCGCGGCATCGCAGATGATGCCGCCCAAAGCGGACAAACCTTCGCGGGCTATCCGCTCGCCCCGCCGGACGCCTTTCCAGCACACACCTTCAACTCCGTTTTTCTCGCCACCGATTCCTGTGAAAAGAAACTCGCCGAACGCTGTCGTGCACTCTTCGACCCCGAAACGCCGACGCTCAGCCCGGCACAACTCGCCGCAAAGTCCCCCGGCGAATGCAGCCCCCCTCCCCGCACCACCCAACCTCCTTCACACGGGCGCAAATCATCCGGGCGCTTCATGCGCCGACTCGAAGGACTTCTCGTCTGTATCCGGTATGGCGACTATCTCTCCTGGTCACTCCCCGGGAACCTCCCGCATTTTGACCGGCTCGTCGTCGTCACATCGCCCGACGACACACTTTCCCGATCCATCGCAGCACAGCACGGCGCCACCGTCATCCTTTCGGACAGCTATGTTCAGGATGGCGCCGTGTTCAATAAAGGCAAGCTACTGAATGAAGGCTTCAAGGCCCTTAAACTCGACGACTGGGTCCTCGTATGCGACAGCGACATTCTGCTTCCCATCGGGCTCCGGCGCCGCCTTCAACAGCGTTTTTTCAACCCCGAATGCCTCTATTACGCCATACGCCTGGAAGCCCCGATTCACCACACCGAACACTGGCTCACCGCCTTTGAATCCAATCCGGCACTGCGCTCCTCACGACCCTTCAACCGCCCCGGCGCCAATCGAATGCCGTGGGGCTACTTCCAGTTGTTCCACGCACGGGAATGCCCACCATCCGAATCCGGCGAACCCTTCTATTCCGAGCACTTCCCCAACGCAGGCGATGTCGACTACGAATTCCAGGCACGATGGCCCGCTGAACGCAAAATACTCCTTCCGGAAGCCGTCGTTCACCTTCCGCACGGCGGCGAGGGCGTCAACTGGACCGGACGCACCAGCCGCCGCCTCAAGCCCCGCCCCGTCTCCTGTTATCCACCATCGAACAGCAACACCCCCGGAGTACCCCGACCATGAAAATGAATGTGGAAGGCATGCTGACCATCGACGCCACCGACTCTGCACTGCGACTGCTCGATCCAATGACCCAGGCCTTCTGCCGAGGAAAAAATATTTCCGCAGAGACCGTTAACCGACTCTCCTTCGCCCTCGAAGCCGTCGTGACCTACTGCTCAAAAGTCATCCGCGACAGCCACGAAGATCACCTCATCCAAATCCTTTTCAGCAGCAACGAATCCCACCTCGAAATCCTCATCGAGTACGGACCCGACCGCGGCCCCATCGAACCCTACTTCCGTCACGGCTGCCGCGACAAACGATTCAAAGTCACCACCTTCGAAGCCCTCGGACTCCACATCGCCCGCGAACTCATTGAAAGCATCGAATTCTCCTCCGCCGCCTTCTCCGAAAACCGCTTCCTCCTCCGCATCCCCCTCCCCTGATCCCTTTTTCAAACCACCGGAAAAGATGAGCCGATCAGACGATCGGCGCTCCCGGGACCGCCAATCGTCTGATTGGCACATGGTGCACTAAATCGGAGATGCGCCCACGGCGGGATTGTAAATGAATGAGGATTGTGAAAACCCTGCCCGATGTATAACCTTTGAGCCGTTTTCATGCCGTGCAGGGAGGTTCCCTGCCTACAGGAGTTTGACGATGACAGGCGATAGACACACGTATGAACACGCACAGAAGGCCTTCAACACCATCAACCTGTTGAAAGGGCAGTACGCAAGCATTGCGACCTGTGACGGCCACGGGAATCCAAATGTCGCGCCGGCCGGATCCATTCGCATCGTGGACGAGGATACCGTGCACATGCTGCATGGATTTCTCCCGAAAACGCCGGCTAATCTGAACGTCAATCCCCGGACCGCATTCTCGGTTTGCACAAGATCCAACTTGTTTCGGGACATCCTGTCGCTCACCAGCTGCTCTCTTTTGCTTTTGCCTCGACGACTTCAGTCAACGTATTGAAGCGTCCGATCAATCGCTTTTGCTCATCGGTCATATTCGTCTGCATGTACTGTCGCACATAGTCCATGGCCTCCTTCGCAGGCCTATTCGTGATGTCGCGCACGATGCAGGACACCATCACCCCGCTCCGCCCCACTCCGGCATTGCAGTGTACCGCCACATGGGCCCCGGCCCGTAAATAGCCGGAGACGTTGTCGACCACCTTGGAGGCTTGATGCATGTCCGGACTGGTATAATCCGCCACGGGAAGGCGTATCGGTTTCATGTTGTTCTTCAGGTAAATCGAAAGCAAATCCCGCCGGGCCTTCTCTTTGATCTCCGAATCCGTAACCAATACGACCACAAATTCGATGTGATTCTTCTTATACTGCTTCAGCAAGGCATTATCCCTGTCGTAGGGACCAAAGGGCATGGGGCTGACGAATAATTTGCCCGTAACATCCAGCGGAATCTGTATGAAGTTCTTACTTTGCTGACGAAACCAAAACATGCCGATTTCTACCAAAATCTTTTGGGTCTGCGGTAGTCATTAAATCTTTTTTTGTGGTGGGAATTGTATTCTCTGGCGTGCGGAGACAACGATCCGCCTCAAGGGCCTAAAACGGAAGGTCACAGCCTGGTCCCGGATTCCCAGGCGTCTGGGACAATTCTTCGACCATCTCGTTCTGAAGGAGCCAAATGGGGTCTGCATTGTTACGGATGAATTCATCAATCGAGACGCCGTCAACCGGTAGATTGTAAAGTGAAGTTTCGCGTTTGATGGTCTCTTGATTTATTATTTTTAGGCATTGGCGAAGGTCTCGTAGAGCTCTGTTGGAGTGCAGTAGTCGAGTATCTTTCGCGGGTAGTTATTA
>JAQVYB010000196.1 GCA_028708815.1 Kiritimatiellia bacterium
GCCAATTCCCCCGACATCCCCGACGCCGTCAGATCACCCGTACACACCACGCCATCAAAATGTTCCCCCTCCACAAACGACCGAAACGCCGCCCACTTCTCCGGCGCATCCTTAAAACGACTCCGCCGACGAAAACCGTAATTCAACGCCGCCAAAAACCGCTTCGGACGCATCCGCTCCCGCCAGAGCGAACCCGCATACATCAGGGGAAAGTGCACGTCACTGAAATGAAGAATCCGGATCATTTTTCCCACCCTTACTCACCCTCACCATCGGGCTGGACGCGACGTTAACCCATTTTCCAATCATTGGAAACTTTTTGGACGATTTTTCCAATCGTTGGAAACTTTTTTCACCGTTTTTCCAATCGTTGGAAACTTTTTGGACGGTTTTTCCAATCGTTGGAAACTTTTTTTGGCCATTTTTCCACGCAAAACGGCGCTTCAGCGGGCGGCGGGCTCCTCCAACTTACGCACCTTCCAGTTCCGAGCACCGACGCTTGTTGACTCATCGTCCATCCAGCTTCGAAGTCCGATGTTGACTGCGTTGCCACGGTCCTTGATCCAATCTTCAGGCAACTCATACTCCTCAAAAACAGGGCGCTCATTCACCCATAAGCTTAGTTTCCCTCCGTCGTGCAAAAGTTTGAATTGATTGAGCCGGGTCAACGGGATGTGCGCCTGCTTTTCAATTTTTGATTTAATGAGCGAGATGCTCCCGGCGCTACGAATAAAATCTATACGGAAGCTGCTCCGATAGGCCCGTTTCGGCCAACTGATTACCAGGGAGCCGTGGGACTTAACGCCCTTCAACTCAAAATCACCGGTCAATTCAAAGCGTGGGCTTATGGCAGCCTTCATGCGTATGTTGGCCGCATCCTTATCAAGCCTGATGCCACAAAGAGTGCCATCCTCCCCCATGCTCCAGTACCCACCGTCCGATTTCCATCCCGCCATATTCAATGGAGGCATGAGCGATACGGATTCGCCCGTCTCGAATGCACGTTCCACGCGCAACACTTCAGAAATGTCTTCAATAACAAAGCGCCCGTCCTGAGGAAGCGTGGTATCTTCAAGTATCGGGGCCACCAATTGAAATGCATCTTCCCTTCTTCCATCGCTCAAGTGCCGTCGCACCTCCGTCAACACATTGCTGTGCGAACTCGTGAAGAGAGCGACTTCAGCGCGAATCTCGGGTTCATTCATCTTGGTCCGTTCCAATAGTTTTGGAGCAAGCGGTGCGTTGAGTTCATCCAGATACTGCGCTGCGTCGACATAATGCCCGGAGGCCCACGCAAAAATCACGCGCCGCGAAAGATCATCCGCCCGCTGCGCCGCATCGTCGCGCAGATACGGCAGATACCCATCCAGCATGACGATGAGATTGGAATAGACGCCCGGTTTGCGAAAGACGGCCAGACGATCGGTCGAATCATTGGATACGTCATGAACGATTTCTTCGTATTGGCGCGGCACGCTGGTATCAAAGCGCCGCGTGTTCAGACATTCCTCACCGAAGCGGATCATCTCAGAGTGACTACCATGCCATCGGGGAAAGATGGTAAAAATATATTCGGCATACGCCTTGCCGTAGTCCATTTGAAGCGCAACGGCTTCATCAAACCATTTGCGCCATTCATTCCGTTCCTTGGAACGGCACCGCGCCACCTCAATCATAAACGATGCAATTTCAGGACTGGGGTAGGCCGCCCACGCCTTCTCGGCGTGCTCACGGGCTTCATCCACTTTCTCGTGAAAAACCTTCCAGCTCTCCTCTTTAACCGTGGACGCATATCCACCTCCTCGTGCGCGCCAAGCCTGGGCCAAAAGCGTTTGGGCTTGAGCATACTCGCAGATCGCCGGGTGAATTTGATCGCGAATAGATTCCAGTGCTTCCACATAATCTTCTCGCGGAACTAATTCAGGCGTGCAGTGATCCAGGCGCCGAGACACCTCCTTTAGCACAATGCGCAAATTGATATTGCTGAGGCTGCCATCAGTCAGCGTTTGTTTGAGAGCTTCCAAAGCCTGTTGCTGCACGCGCGCATACTGATCAGACCGGTTGCGATGCAGCCCGGTCTCCCGCATGCAGGAAAGCAGGCGTATGCTGGAGGTGTATCTGCGCCAGGAAGAAGCATATTGAGGCGAGGAGAAGAGCGCGTAGCAGGTCTGAAACTGTGGTGCCGCCTCATGATAATCGGCCATGGTACCCTGTTCCCGCAGCGCACCGCCCAGGCAGTAGCGGATGATGGGGTGATCGTATCCTTTTCTCAGCAGGGCACGCGCGCGATCAACCAGTTCCTGTGCGGTGGGGACGGGCTCGTTCGAACCGACCGCGAAGCGCTCGTAGTCGGCCAGAAAGGGCAGTATCTCCTCCTCGCCTCGGGGACTCGTCCGGCTGCTGAGATAAAATTCCGTAATCATGCGATGCAGAAACGCGGCCTCCATCCTGCGAAAATCATGAATGGTGACGGACTCCGGTCCGCTTGGTATGGGCTTGGCCTGATACGCGGGCGGACGGTTCTTTTCCGCTTCCTCCTTGTCCGCAAGCTGCCGCTGCCAGGCTTGCCGAGTCTCTTCCGCCACGGACTCCCCGGCCAGAATGCGCGCGAGCTGTCCATCCAGTTCCTCCTCCATGCCGCTCGAAAAACCGACATGCACATATTGAACAATGCCCGAGGCGTCCACGATCACCAGATGCGGAATCCCCGAAACGCCGAACGCCTCGGCCAATTCGCCGTTATCCAGCACCACCGGAAAATCAATCGCCTGCTTTTCCATGAATGACTGAATGGTTTTTTCGTCTTCCCGTCGGTTCACGGCATAAAACACCACGTTGCTGCCTCCCCAGCGCTCCGCCAGGTTATTCAGCACCGGAAGCGCCCGGCGACACGGCGGACACCACGTCGCCCAGAAATCCATCACCACCACATTCTTCCCGCGATGCGAGGTCAGCGACACCGAGGTGCCATCCAGCAGCGGCAACCTCCCGTCCGGCGCTTCTTTGCCGAGCAATTCGACGGGGCCGGCTTCGTCGCTCCCTGGGCCCGGCATGAGCGATTCCACCTTCTTCGCATCGGCCGGCGGCGTGAACACGAAATCATCCTCCCCGAAGGTCGGATTGATCTCCTGCGTCTGCACATCGAGCACAATTTGAATCTCCACCTCTCCGCCGTCATCCCCCAACTCGGGCTGCATGATCATGCGGCGCATCAGCGGCGGATCATCTGCGGCAATCAGGGCCGACCAGTTGATCTGCTCCTGTTCGCCATACAGCACGCGATAGGTTGCCCCGTCGCTCACCTCGTCCGGCTTCATCGTCAACCGCGTCACGCCTGACATCATCTCTTCATACGGATCGGGATTGAAAAGACCGAGAAAGGACGAAAGAGGCCCGATCAACACGCGCGCCGAAAGCATGCTCGCATCTCCCACCGTATGCATCCAGTCTCCCGGGCAGGGAATCTCCAGGTATTCCTTCTTTCCGCTCATGCAGCACCACAGATTCGACCCGTTGGAAACCAATTCGAAAGCATCGCCCGCAAACGATTGGCCGGCGCATCGGATGCGACCCGTTTTATCCATCAGCAATTCAAAGCGGTTGGTTTTGGAATTCCGCTCCTGATTCATCGTGATGTCCATCACCACATCAATCGTTGCACGCACCCCGGTGGCGTTTTTATAAAACGCGGCCATTCGTTCGAGTTGCCGCTGCGCCTCCGCGTCCACCTCTGCCGCCGAAACCCATCCCGCTATGCAGCAAAGAATCAGTCCTGCCGTCACGACCTTATTCATGGCTCTCCCCTTTCTCGCAAAACAGTTCAACCGCATCAAACAGGGCGCATCCGTCGGCTCCGGGCGGCGTGACCGTGCACAGCACGGCGCGTACATGTGTGGTTCCGGCGGGCGGCGCAGTCGGCAATATTTCCAGCAACGTCCAGACATCCTCCGCGAGCGTCACCTGCTGCGCACCTTGTGTATCGAAACGTACCTCCACACGACTCAATTCCTGATCCTGCGTCCCTTCCTTTTTGCGCCATTCGATTTTCACGGCGCCGAACATCCCCGGCGTCATCGAATGAGCCGACGACACCGCCGCGCGGGCCCGCAGTCCGTAGAGCATCCCCGCCTCCACCTCCACATCCTGATAGGAACCGGAATGCCCCCATATCCGCGCGAAACGTTCGCCCTCGAACGGCAGAAAACCGTAAAATTCCGTACGGGTATCCTCTCCGCCCCAGTGCCTCCAGCCATCCTCACGCCCCGCCTCAAAACCGGTGTTGATCAACCCGCATTCCGCCCACGCATGAACGGCAGGCGACAGCATGAAAACCACACACAACGCAGCCATAACCGCGCACCGACTCCCGGCACAAAAAACACGCAACAGGCTCATCATCACACCTCCAGAATTATCTTGTAACCGCAGTCAATCACGTGCAGACCGAATGCGCAAGCAGGAAACCCGCAAAGGGATTGATAAGAAATCGCTTTTCAGACTGCATGGGCACACGCTCGCCGGTACTGGCCTGAAACAGCGTTTTCATGGCGTGAAGGCAGCGGGATTGGGGGTCGACCCACTACGCCTTGGCAGAAGTCTGCTGGAACAAAGAATTGATGACGGAAGCCTGTCGAGCGGTTTAGAACTCACCACGATCTTCAACCGGAAGAATCTTTTTTTCGGATTTTTCCAATCAACCCCGGCGTGGACTTCCAGGCCGGAACATCCCGACAACAGCTCGCGGGACGCCCGCCCGCCTGCGAAAACAGCCCTTCCTCCTCAACCGCTGACTCCTGACTGCTCCCTACAGTCTCCCCTCTCCGGTCTCCGGTCTACGGTCTACGGTCTCCGGTCTACGGTCTCCGGTCTACGGACTACGGTCTCCCCTCTCCGGTCTCCCCTCTCCGGTCTTCCGTCTCCCCGGCTCCCCCCTCCGGGGCCTCGATTCGGATCAGCCCGCGCCCGTCACAACGCGTACAGGTTCGATACAAGCCCGTCTGCAAATCCTGAATCCGCCCCATCCCAACGCAGGCCGGACACAACGCCTCGCGGTCATTCAGCCTTCTCACACAATTATAGCCCACGCCCTGGCACACCGGACACATCGAAAAACCGTTCTCCGCCCCGTGGTCGCGCACCTGACCCGTACGATGGCAGTGATCGCAATGAATCCGCACCACCACCCGAACAGGCAGACGACTGAAATAATTCTTCTTCAGCCAATCAAGCTGAAAATATAAAACAAGAATGCAGAGCAACACCACCGGCGCGATAAGCAGTGCCTTGTGTTTCTTATAGGTGAGCCGATGTCTTGCCCTCATGCCTTTTTTCCTTCCGCGATTCGATCATGACCCGCCCAATCCGGATGAATGCACACCCCGAAAAAGCCAGCCTCGCTCAGCAGTCTCGACACACGATGCCCCTGATCGTGGCCGATTTCCAGAAAAATCCATCCGCCCGGACGCAGCACACGCGCCGCCTGCTCCACAAGCCGACGCACCACGTCCAGCCCATCGGCCCCGCCATCGAGTGCCGCGCGCGGTTCGTGATCGCGCACCTCCGGCGCAAGCGTCTCGCAGACCCCCGTGTTAATATACGGCGGATTCGACACCACCAAATCCATCGCCCCCGCCTCAAAGCCATCCAGCAAATCACCCCGACGCCACGACACGGCGCCTTCCAAACCCAACGCACGTGCATTCTCCCTGGCCAGGCTCAGCGCCCCTTCCTCCCGATCCACCGCCACCCAGCGCCAGCCGGGACATCGCCCCGCCAGGGCCAGCACGATACAGCCGCTGCCCGTACCCACATCCACCCCGCTTCCGCTCCCCCCATCCGGCAGGCAGACCGAAGCAAGCACCCGTTCCACCAACTGTTCCGTTTCAGGACGTGGAATCAGCGCACGCGCATCCGTTTGGAGTGTCAGCCCCATGAAATCAGTGGTTCCCAGCACATATTGCAACGGCTCATGGGCGGCCAACCGGGCGCAAAGAAGATGAAAATGTTCGAGCTGTTCGCCCGTCGGAACGCGCGCCGAATCGACCGTCAGATCAAAGCGTCGGCAACCCAACACATAAGCCAGCGTCCATTCCGCCGCGACCTGCGCCGAAGCCACTCCCGCCACCGCCAATTGCTCCACAGCCCCCCGCAATATGTCGCATATCGTCATACACTCCATCCGTTTTTTCGCGGCTTTTCGCGTGTTTCGTCATTAAAACTTCGTGTTTCCACGCATTTTCCACACAATTTTGGTGGTTTCAACCGCGAAGGAACACCCATTCACGCAACGTGGACCGTTTTTCGCTGTTTTTGACGCCTGTGGAAGCCCTGCGGCCTCTCGGCGGGAAACATTCCCGTGCTTTCGGGAGCTCCCCTCCGCTTACCCCTTGGCAAGTTCTTCCTTCAGGCGTTCTTCCACATCGTGCTGATAGAGAGCGTCGGTCAGCGGGGCCACAT
>JAQVYB010000033.1 GCA_028708815.1 Kiritimatiellia bacterium
TGCGGAATGCAGCAATACGGCAACCACCCTGGGCACGAATCAATCGCTGCTGGGGTCTCTGACCTGGGACACCTCGCTGCTCAACAGCGGAATCTACACCCTGCGCCTCTCCTGTTCGGATGTTTCTAGCACAACCAATCTGCTCGAATTGACCGCACAAACCGCCATCAACAATGCCCTGACGTGGCATTCGGGTACGATTACAAACAGTGAGACGTGGAGCAACGGTACGATCCATGCCGTCTATGGACTGCTTACCCTCGCCACCGGCGCGACCGTGACGGTGGAAGCCGGCACGCTGATCAAGGTCAGTGATGGCGGAAGCTTTCTGGTGCAGGGCGCTTTGGATGCGCAGGGGACGGTGGATGACCCCATTATCATCACCTCGCTCGCGGATGACAGCGAGGGCGGCGACAGCAATCTCGATGGCAATGATTCTGTTCCGCTCCCCGGCGATTGGACCGGTCTGGCCGCCGAAGGCGGCACGCTCCTGATCAACGAATACACCGACATCCGCTATACACAAACAACACACGGCGGAACCCTTTCCGCTGATGAAGTCTGGCTCGGGAACATGCTGCATGTCCTCCACAGTAACCTGACCATTAATGGCAGCGCGACCCTGACTATTAATCCGGGAGCGATAATTAAATTCGGGCACAACTGCGGCATCACCATAGACCAATACTGCTCACTGACGGCCATAGGCCTACCCGGTCAACCCATCATCTTCACCTCGGTCAGGGACGACACGGCCGGCGGAGACTCCAACGACGACGGCGAGGAAACGTCACCTGCGGCGGGCGATTGGGGAACCATCCATGCCAATGGCGGCGCGATTGAAATGGCCCACTCCGAATTGCGCTACGGTGCCGGAACAGCAAACGGAAGCTATGTCTGGGGAGCGGGCGCCCTGCGCACCTCGGCGGGCGCCGTGCTGAACATGAATGCCTGCCGAATCATCGACAGCCTATACGAAGGCATTCACGCAACGGGGGGCGGAACCATCGGCATCACCAACAGCATCATCATGAACTGCGAACGCGCAATCAACGCAGACGGAGCGATCGTTCGACTGGTGAATTGCACGCTGTACGGCAACTACATCGGACTCTGGCCGCACGGGGGAACCATCGACACCTACAACACTATCATTGCCTACAGCCTGACCACGGGTGTCTGCGCCGGGGTGCGCGATGTGGAATTCTGCAACGTCTGGTCGCCTTACGGCATCAATGGCGCTTATACGCCGGGGGCAAATGGAAACATATCCACCAATCCGGCGTTTAAGAACATCACCAACGGCAATTTCCGGCTGAATTATCTTTCCCCCTGCATTGATGCGGCGGACACCACCAAAGCTCCGGCAACCGACTGCATGAATGCCCCGCGCGTGAATGATCCGCGCACCCTCGTGAAACACGGCGTGGCCAACACCAACGGCATCTACGCCGACATGGGCGCCTACGAATTCACCGACAACGCCGAATCTGACGTGGATCTGATTGTGGTCTACGCAACCGGCCCAACCTCAGCCGAAGCGAACGGTACCGCACAAGTGATCTGGATGGTACGCAACGTGGGCGCAGAATCCGCTTCGGGAAGCTGGCACGATCGGATTTCGCTGGTGAACGGCAACGGACTGAACAGCGTGACCACCGTGGTCGCCACGGTTTATCACCCCCTGCCGATCACCCTGGGGCCCGGAAAAGAGGTCTGCTTCACGAACACCGTTTCCGTACCGGGCGTCACGGACGGAAACTATTCCTGGCAGGTGGAGGCCAATTCCGCGACGGAAATTTATGAGGGAAAGAATCGGACCAACAACATCACGCGGTCAACCGCCGTCTCGTCCGTGTCTGTTCCGAAGCTGAACATCGGAAGCACGGTAACGTGCCGTTTTGATCAGGATGCCCAATCACGCTGGTTCGCCGTGCCGACGGATGCGGGAAGCGGCTTATTGATCCGCGCGCTGAAAGGAACCAACACCTGCTTGCCGGAGCTGTATCTGGGCGCCGGCTATGTGCCCTCTCGCCAGACCTGCGACGCCTGCTTCCTCGACACCTCCGCCACCGGGGCCGCTCTTCAGGTTCAAAGCACCATCGAAGGCGCCTGCTATTTCATGCTCTACAATGCGTCTCTGACGAAAGGCGCCGCATTCACTGTATCCGCCGCTCTGGCCGAAATTGAGCTGACCTCCGTGACCCCGGACGAGGTCGGAAACGGCGCAGAAGTCACGCTGATATATGGCGGAACGCTGCTCAATGCCGATATGACCTGTCGGCTGGCCGGTCCGAATCTCACCGTGTTTACGGCGAACATCGTGGCGCAAAACAGCGACGAAAACCTTCGCGCCACCTTTGATTTGAGTGCCGCCACGCCGGGTTATTATGATGCATCGGTCATCCATGACGACATCACCAACACGATCGCCGATGCGATTCAGGTGGTCGCGGGCGCGCTGGAGGATGTTTCGTATTCGCTGATTCTGCCTTCGGCGATTCGCGCGGGCCGCGAGGCGGAAATTCTGGTGCAGTTTGTGAACAACGGAAATACCGATGTGGATCTGAGCCGCCTGCGTATTGCGCTGGACCATGCCGTGGTGGTGGATAGCCGCTATGAGGAGACCACCGAGACCAACAGTTATTATGTACTGCTTTCGGATTCCACCGGGACCTCACTCGCCCCCGGAGAAAACGGCACGGCACGCCTGCGGATCAAGGCCGACACCACTTCGTCGGATGTGAGCATTAATGTGTATTCCTCGGAGATGGATAGCGAGCTGGATTGGGGCTCCATGAAAAACGGGTTTCGCCCGTTTTTTGTTCCATCGGCGGCATGGGATATTTGTTACGCCCGTTTCACGAACGAAGTCGGAACCTCTCTCCGTGATTATCTTCAGATGATCGGACGGTACAAAAGCTATCTCGTTTCGGTGGGCGTCACCGAATTGGAAGAGGCCGACATTTTTCAATACGCCATGATGTACGCCGGCGCCGTGGCGGATGTGACGCCCAATTATATCTGCGGTCCCTTTGGATATGGCGGACCGAATACGCTGGAGGGCCGCTTATACGTGCAGACGAATAACGATGTGATCATCGGTAATTCCCAGGCCAACTTCTATTTCAGCCGAACCAAAACCGGAACCTATAACCCCCAGACAGGTGTTTTTTCCACCCTGACACAAACCAATGAGGCGTGGAAACTGCGCCATAAAGACGGCTCCGTAGTCACCTTTGCATCCGACGGAAAACCCGAGACCATCGAGTATCCGTGGGGCAATGCCCTGACCTTCCAGCATTCCGGAGATCGCCTGGTTACCATTTCCAACCTGCTGGGGAATTACAAACAATATGTGTATAACGGATCGGGACGAATTATTCGGATAGATCATGATTCCGGGCGAAGCACCTACCTCACGTATGATGCGGCCCAGGAGCATATGCTGGTTCTCTCCAACGAGCAGGGAAGCGTTCAATACACATACTATACCAACAGTTCGAGTCCCGCGCAGCGCCATGCCATTAAAACCATGACCTTCCCGGATCAAACCCATCAGTATTATTTCTACAACACGGCCGGGCGCATCAGCCGAATTGAAAAAGACAACGGATTGGAAGCACAGAAGTTTGCCTATGGACCCTACGGTCAGGTAGCGCTCAGCAATGCCGTGGGCAATACGGCAAACTGGGCAAACAATGATCGCTCGCAACTGGCTTCCTATAAAAATGAAGCCGGGAATCTGGCCCTATATGAATATGATCCCGCAACGTTCCAGCCTTCCCGCATCAACCAGGCGGGCCTGGTGACACGTTGTCAATATGATGAAAAGGGGAATCTGCTCAACCAGGAAGAACCGGATGGCGGCCTTTCGTCGTGTGCATTCAACAGATCCAATTCCACGCTCACCGCCTACTCGGACTTGAACGGGAATACCTATCGGTGGCGCTGTAATGCAGCGGGTCTCTATACCAACGCTGTTTGCCCGGACGGCACAAAAACGGACTATCGGAGTGATGAATTCGGCAGGGCCACCCAAATGATTGATCGCTGCGGAACTGTTTTTACCACGCGCTATGCGGCGAACAACAAAGTGGCGGGGTGTGATGCCTCGGATGGCTCTGCCAAAGGCTATGGGTATAACGCCTATCACGATTTGGTTGCAGCTACTAACGAACACGGGACCACCGCCATTCAGGTGGACGGCGCAGGCCGTATTACGCGCATCACCTATCCGCACGGACGCTGGATTGCCTATCAGTACAACACGATGGGACAACTTGACCGGATTTCCTATGACGACGGCTACGAGGTGGACTATCTCTTCAACGCACGGGGATACCTGAGCGCCGTAACCAACTCAAACGGGCTGAGCCTGAGTTATACGTATGACAATGCCGGGCGGATTATTCGGATTAACAAAGGAACAGCGCGCACGGAGTACGACTATCAGTCCGGCAGGCTGGCATCCATCTATAATTATGCCGCAAACGACGCCATACTGAGCTCTTTTGTGTATGGCTATAACGCCCAGGACAACGTGACATCCATGCAGACGCACCTCGGGAGTTGGGCCTATGCCTATGATGCGGGAGGTCGATTGAAAAGCGCTGTCTTTACCTCATCGGATGCCGGGGTTGTTTCCAATCAGTCCGTCTCCTTTTCTTATGATGCCGCCGGGAACCGGACGGCCTTGGTTCGGAATGGGGTAACCAATACCTATCAGGTGGACAACATGAATCGTTACCGGAGCGCCGGGGATGCCACGATGACGTATGATGCGCGGGGAAACCTGATTTATCTGACGGAGGGAACCAATGTCTGGGCGTTTACCTACAACGCGTGGAACAAACTGCTCTCGGCTCAGGGACCGGAAGGCGCCTGGACCAATCAATACGATGCCCTGGACAACCTCATTGCCCGCGAACAAAACGGCGTCCGTACGGAATATGTGATGGATGCAGCCTTCAGCCTGTGTCTTGGCGCGGCCTATTCCGAGACGGCTCAGACCAATCACTTTGTTTTTGCCGATGGCTTGCTGGCGCAAACCGAAGGAGCCACCCATCGGTATGCCATGCACGATGCCGCCGGAAGCGTCAGTGAAGTGATGGCCCCGGATGGTTCGATCCTGAATCGGTACGGGTATTTGCCGTTTGGCGAAATGATGCTGAAAGCAGAAACGGTATCCAATCCCTTTACCTTTATTGGACAATGGGGCGTGGAGAAGCGCGGCGGAGAGTGGTATCGCATGAATAACCGCCTGTATAATGCTGTTGCAGGTCGCTTCTGCGCGGAAGATCCCCTGGCGATTATCCACCCGAATGCATATATATACGCAAATAACAATCCGATGGCGTATGTTGATCCGCTGGGGCTGGCTGCATCAAAAGGAAATGGTCCGCTCGTCTATATGACCACCGCCGAAGCGCGGGCGTATCTGGATGGAAACTGTGCAATCCGACAAAAAGTGGCGCACGCACTGAAAGGCACACTCCCCAGCGGAAAGCCCGGCGAAACGGCCTTGACAGCTTTGATAACCGCACTGGCGGCAAACTCACCGGCTCCTACCGTATTGGGCACGATAGAGTCGGTCACGGAAGCTGCGCCTGTCACGGGGCTTGGACTGGTCTCTTTTTACACTCTTAAAAAAGACAGGGCGTTTTTTGAGGCTATTAATGATGGACGTATTAGAATTCTTGATAGCGCACCCCAGCAACAGAAAGCCGTGACTCCCATGAATTTCCCGGATCCGCAAACCGCCGCACAGAAAAAGGCCGCCTTCGACAAGGCCGGGGAGGACCTGCAATGGCTGATCGACCACGGAATGGCTGATTCTGTTTCAGAAGAGAATGTCATCAAACACAATCTGACCAAGCCGTCGGTGGGCGATCCGAATGAGATCGTCGGGCCGGAAGGCGCGGGGACAAAGCGCTGGGTGTCGGTGAATGCCACCATGCCCTATGTGATCTACTTTGAAAATCTGACCAACGCCACAGCCTTGGTGCAGTGGCTGACCGTGACCAACGTGCTGGATGATCAACTCGACATCAGCACGTTTGCCCTGGGTGGTTTCGGGATCGGCTCCAATCGCTACAGTGTGCCGCAAGGTCTCCAGGTATTCACGACCAACGTGGATATGCGCGAGGAATACGGGGTGGATGTGCGGTTCGAGGCGACGGTGGATACGGATACCCGCGTAATCACGTGGGCGCTATCTGCCCTGGATACCAACACCGGCCTGCTGGTGGAAGATCCCTGGCTGGGGTTCCTGCCGCCGAATACCAATCCGCCCTCCGGTCAGGGCTTTGTTTCCTACTCCGTCAATCCGCTCACAAATGCCGTAACCGGCGGAGCCATCCAGGCGCAGGCCGGCATTCAGTTTGAATACAACGACATCATCATGACTCCCCGCATCACCAACAGCATCGACAACACGGCACCGGTCTCGGACATCCCGCGACTGGGGCGTCGCGTGCCGCGTGTGTTCGGCGTGACCTGGACCGGCTCCGATGTCGGCTCCGGCATCGCGCAGTACGATGTGTATGTCTCCGCCAACAGCAATGCCTTCACCCTCTGGCGCCGAACCAACGCCGTCTCCGGAACCTATACCGGCCTGCCACGAACCAACTACGCCTTTCTCGTGCGCGCGATGGATCATGTGGGCAACATGGAATCCAAATACACCGCCGATGCACGTACCACCGTGGGCGGCGCCCTCAAGAACGATCTCGATGGCGACGGCAAGTCAGACATCGGCTGCTACGATGCGTCTCTTGGCGCCTGGTATGCCTACAAAAGCCATGCCGGCTTCTGGTCCGCCGTGTTCGGCTATGCCGGAACCACCCCCATCTCGGGGGACTTCGATGGCGATAACCTCTGTGACTACGGCGTGTATTACGCACCAAACGGCCAGTGGAACATCATGCGCAGCACCGCCGGCCCCTGGGAAAACCGCTTCGGATACAGCGGCACGCTACCCATCACCGGCGATTTCGACGGCGATGGCCTCTGTGACTTCGGATGCTACGATGCGAATGCCGGCGCGTGGTATATCTACAAGAGTACCGAGGGATTCTGGACCAACAACTTCGGCTTTGAAGGCACCCTGCCCATCACCGGCGATTTTGATGGCGATGGACGTTGCGACTTCGGATGCTACTATCCACCCGATGGCGGATGGTACATCTACAAGAGTACCGAAGGCTACTGGCAGAATCACTTTGGATTCACAGGCACCCTGCCCATCACCGGCGATTTCGACGGCGATGGATGCTGCGACTTCGGATGCTACTACCCGCTCGATGGCGGGTGGTACATCTACAAGAGTACCGAAGGCTATTGGCAGAATCACTTTGGATTCACAGGCACCCTGCCCGTCACCGGTGATTACGACGGCGACGTCATCGACGACTTCGGATGCTACCACCCCCCTTCCGGTGGCTGGTTCATCTACAAAAGCACCGAGGGATTCTGGACCAATAACTTCGGCTACGAAGGCACCGTGCCTATGCAATAAAAAATCAGAACGTATTCGGCTCGCGGGCGGCGGCGAAACCTCATGCGCATCCTACATCTTCAACGCCTTCAGCATGGCCGGAAGCAGAAATCCGATCAAAAGCAGGATCAAAATCGGGCGCATCAGATTCACCGGCTTTCTATTGCCGTCCCGAATGGCCGTGACAAGATGATTGACCGCCGAGAAGGCAAAGAACAGCAACATAACCGTTACAATCGTTGCGTCAGCGTATCGCCCCCAATCCAGCAGATACACCATCCATGCCGTGAACGCGATCGCCGCATTCGCCAATCCCGACTGAATCTGATAGGCCCGATTCGGTTCATACCCGATTTTAGCGGAGGCTGTTTCTCCCAGGTACAGCGATTCAAACGCCACCGTGCCCGACATCAACATCACAATGAAGGGCCCCATAATGTGAAATTGCGACACCGCATCTTGACCCCAGGTGTATGCCGACCAGATAACCAGTCCTATCCCGATGGGCCGAAGCCACTCCATCATGGAAGCCAGAATTTTTTTCATCCCATTCCCTCGCCTTTCTGTTGAAGCGGATTCTTTCTCATGCAGACTTCTTCCTCCCTCGATTAGTCGCTCACGCGCAGATAATCACCCGGTTGCGAAAGGCCGCCACGCGAAGGAAATTGCCACGGCCAGAACGCGACATCGTCAACGGCCATCGGCTCGCCCGAGAGCAGCAGTACCGCGCGAAGACCATCCGTATAATAGGCATCTCCCGTAAGATTGCACCCTGGATTCAGCGGTGTGAACTGCGGCCCGCCCTCTACAAAGCCAATGCGCGCCAGACACTGCTGGCGAAGCAGCTCCTGAATCAAATACCACCGATCCCCATCCACATCCGGATCAATCAAGTGCGTAGTAAGGCTGGGCGACTTGGTCGTCATGCGAATGCCGATGTCCCGACTGATCTGCCCCAGCCAAAGCGGACGCCCCTCGTACAGGCAAGGCGTGAGCCACAACCGCATGTGCAGGCGGGTCTGAATGTTCTGCCGTATTTTCTGAAAGGCCATATCCTGCCGCCGACCAAACACGTAAAGCGGGCTAACAGGCGAAAAACGATAGGGCGTACCCGAAATAAGCGCAGTCACCGTGCGAACCGCACTCGCCGGATTCAACGCCTCCGTTTCATTCCAACCCGCCCCAATCAACCCCGAAAACACCTCCTCACGCGACCCGATGAGCACGAGATTCAGCGGATCGCCGGTTGCCGTTCCGCGTGCATTTTCTGTGAGCGCCGGCAGTGCCCGAATGGCTTCATACAGCGTTTCCGCCGTAAGCGGAACCCGCTCCTCGGGAGAATAAAGCCCCTCAAAATTCACCCAGCGGTGATCGCTTCGCAGCGTCTTTCCGCCCAGCAGAAAAAGAAAGCGGTCAAGACGCCCGGGCGAGAGAAGCATCACCGGGATCCGGCGCATACCGGGCTGCCGGGTCGCATAGATGAATCCCTGCCGTGTATCCCCGGACGGGATGCAATCCTCGATCATCTCCTCCTCGAGAAACACCGCTTTGACTCGATTCTTCCGCGCCGCATCATAGCCCCGGCTCTTCACCTTCTGAAGAACCTCCGTCGCCGAGAAATAATGCGGATCCGTAACCGCAGGCAGCAACCAGCAGGGGTGTTCACTCCGGTTCGTCACCCGAATCCAGATCGGTTGAATACCCGCAGAAGACAGCGGCAAATCAAAACAGGATTCCATCTCGCGGTCTGAAAGCCAGGCCACGGAAACCTCGATCGCCCCGGACGTCTGTGTCTGCGCCTTGCTCAGCAGAGCCTCTGCGGTCATCGGTGCGGGCTCAAAAGATGCGCACCCCCCACCCAACAACAGCAAAACCACCGCAAAACCCATCCAAATCCATCCGCCGCATCTGCCTGTTGCCCTGCTTGATCTCATGCCCGCAATCTTCCGAAAAACGAAGCCGTCTGGCAAGCGTCTGTTTTTGAATCGAATGCGTTCTTGCCTTGCGGGGGGGATTAAGTATAGCTTCTGCCCTGTCCCGCGTGACATTTGCTGCAACGCGGGGCAACGACACTTTCACCCTTTGAGGAGAATTGATGATGAAGAAACTATTGCCGGTTGCCCTGCTTGTTCTGCTTGCTCCCGCACTCTGCGCCACTTCCTTTGCATACGAATCCGATTACATGGTGCACCCGGGCGTGCAGGATTTTTTTGATACCTACATCGTGGATCATTTGGAAGTCGGCCTGCGCATGTCCCACTTCAGCTTCAAAGACCCCTCCAAGCGCACCTATGATGCCAACGGCAATCTGTCCGGCGGGTATACGACAGGCATCAGCACCTACGACATGGAAGAAGAACAGCACTACTTCCCCCTGCCTTATCTGCGCTACAACTTCCTCCCCTATGTCGGCCTCCAGTTCGGCTGGGAAAACATCGAAGGGAAAACCGTCACCCTCGATACCGATGCCCACACCGACGGCAACGTCGTCCTCTCCGGACCCAGCTTTCTCCTCTACGGACGCTACCCCATTGAAGACTTCATGGCCCCCTACGCCGGTCTCGGCGTGGTCTTCTTCTCCGGCAACTTCGATGAAGAATCCGGCTGGCACGCCGATGGCTTACGCAACATGACCGCCGATGACTGCACCGGAACCCTCCTGACCCTCGGCACATCCGTCAAAATCTACGAACACCTCCAGGGCGATATTTCCTTCAGCTACCTCAAGGCCGAATCCGACGCCCGCTACTGGATGCGCGGCGATTCCCAGGATCGCGCCAACTGGAAATTCCCCTGCGACAGCTGGCTCTTCCAGCTCGGCATCAAATACGCGTTCTAACAATCCGTCGGCCTTTGGCCGTTCTTATACCCGACCGCACGGCTCAACATGAGTGATTGTGATCCTATCCGGTCCATCGTGACGGATTGCTTAATGCAAACAATCGTTTGCTAAACGCCGCGTAGAACAAAAGACACCTGTTTTAATCGCAAAGCGATTCTCAAATCCTTTGTTTAAGAGTAATGCGTTACGCTATCGGTGGATCATCCTCTTCACACAGTCGGCTTATTGCACCAAGGCCACCGCTTCGATTTCCACCAGCACATCCTTCGGCAAACGTCCCACCTGAACGGCCGAACGCGCCGGTGGATTCTCCGCGAACATTTCCGCATACACGGCATTCATCGCCGCAAAATCATTCATGTCCTTCAGGAACACCGTCGTCTTCACCACGCCATCCGGCGTCGAGCCACCCGCCTTCAGCACGGCTTCCAGATTCTTCAGCACCTGGCGCGTCTGCGCCTCGACCCCTTCAGGAATGGAACCACTCTCGGGATGCAGCGGAATCTGTCCCGAACAGAACAAAAAGTCACCCACCCGCACCGCCTGCGAATAAGGCCCAACCGGCGCCGGCGATCCCGATGTACATACGATCTCTTTTTTCATCTCTTCTCCTATCCTTTGCCCCGCGGGTAAACGGAACATATCCACCATCCACCCGCACGGGCCGGCTATCTGATTACATGGAAAACATACCGCCCGAAGACCGTTCTGTCTGCCTAAAACATCCATGAGGCGAAAGCCTTTCCCGAGTTCCGCCTTCAAGGCGGTCATTCACACGACGAACCGGATAGAGCTGTATTCTATGGCTTTTCCTTGATCCCGACCCCAAAAAGGCAAACTATACACCCGGACCGATAGCCGTGGAAAGGGAACGGGAAATGAATGCTTTTTTTTATGAATTAAACCCCGTGGTGCAGGCCCTGCTTGCGACTTGTTTTACGTGGGCATTGACGGCGGCCGGGGCGGCGGCGGTTTTTCTGCACCGCAATCCGAGCCGACGCATACTCGATGCCATGCTGGGTTTTGCGGCGGGGGTGATGATCGCGGCAAGCTACTGGTCGCTCCTGGCGCCTGCCATCGAAATGTCGGGCGGGAGTTTTGTTCCGGCGGCAATCGGATTCATGGCGGGCGGGCTGTGCCTGTGGGGAATCGATAAAGTGCTTCCGCATCTGCATCCGGGTTTTGCCATGAGCGAGGCCGAGGGCATCAAGACCTCGTGGCAGCGCAGCGTATTGCTGGTGCTGGCAATCACCCTGCACAACATCCCGGAGGGATTGGCGGTCGGCGTGGCCTTCGGTGCGGTAGCCGCGGAATTTCCGTCGGCTTCTTTGGGCGGAGCCATTGCGTTGGCTCTGGGCATCGGCATTCAGAACTTCCCGGAAGGCCTGGCCGTTTCCATGCCGCTGCGGCGCGAGGGGCTCTCGCGGATGAAGTGCTTCTGGTGGGGCCAACTCTCGGGCGTGGTGGAACCGATGGCCGGAGTTCTGGGCGCGGCGGCGGTCCTTCTTTTCTCCCCGATTCTTCCCTATGCGCTGGCCTTTGCCGCAGGCGCCATGATCTTCGTGGTGATCGAGGAACTCATCCCGGAATCCCAACTCGGCGGCAACACGGACCTCGCCACCCTCGGCACCCTGGCCGGATTCACCGTCATGATGACGCTGGATGTCGCCCTGAGCTGATCAAATTGGAGAATGATGATTCTCGACCCATCATTCTGATCGGGTGTTGATGTTGATTTATCAATGGATGTGTTTGCGTCGCGAACGAACCATCGCAAATCATTAAATTACAGGACGGACCCGAATGCCTCCGAATCTTTCTCTTCAGGCCTGTTTTATCCGCTGATTTTTCAATTCATCCGGAGGCGGGGGGTTATCCTAAAATTCCGGGATTGAGTCGCCACATGGAATAGCTGAGGGCGGCGGCGAAGGTGACCCATAGGAGATAGGGGATAAGCAGGGCGGCGGCAAGACGGCGAACGCGGGCGAAGGCCGTGAGCGTAGCGACAATCAGCAACCAGAGTATCAGGATCTCTGCAAAGGCCAGGGTGCCCAGGCGCCAGGCAAAAAACAGCCAGGTCCAGAGAGCATTGAGGGCCAGTTGGGCGAAAAAAAAGGTCAGCGCGACTCGGTTGGAGCGGAACCCGCCGGACCGCCAGACCAACCAGGCGGCCACCCCCATCATGGCATACAAAACGGTCCAAACCGGGCCAAAGACCCAGGATGGCGGCGCCCAGACGGGCTGCATCAGTTGCCCGTAAAAGGATTTGGCCTGCACCGAAGCCGCTGCGCCAATCGCCGAAGCGATGAAGCTCACCGCCAACCAACCGATGAGTCCAAGAGCCTGTTTAACTTTTGAGAAGGTATTCATGGTGTTCTCCATTCGATTCGCGTTCATGTTATCGCGGCAATCAGACCTGTCAAGATGCGCGTATCGTGTTCTGCTCCCGGAGTACTTCGCAGAGGTAGGGCGCTAAGAATTTTGCACATTTTCAGTCGATGAACCTGGGTCATTTTCACCATTCAGGGAAGTTGGGCGATGCCCTGAAGGAAGGCCGTCACATTGTGTCCGAGGCGGGCCGTGCGATAGCCGCCTTCCTGAATAATCAGGCACGGACAATCCAGTTCGCCGATCAGCGTCCCGTTGCGCAGAAAATCTTTGGTTTCCAGCCGCCAGGCGCCTGTCGGATCGCCGCGTCCAATATCCGCGCCAAGCGCCACCACCAGCACAGAGGGCGCGAAGGCGCGAATCCGTTCGAGCGCGGGAAGCAGGCCCTGCTCCCGATACTCGGCGCCGTCCATGCCGTCGGGCAGCGGAATGTTCAGATTGAACCCGCGCCCCTTTCCCGCGCCGCACTCATCGGCATACCCGGAGAAGAAAGGATAATGAGCCGCCGGATCGCCGTGAATGGACACGGTGAGTATCCCGTCGTCGTGATAAAAGATCTGCTGCTGGCCGTTTCCATGATGAAAATCCACATCGAGGATAGCCACCTTCCCTACGCGCCGGGCCAGCCAGGCGGCCGCAATCGCTGCATGGTTGTAAAAGCAATAGCCGCCGCAGAGTTGAGCCGCCGCATGATGTCCCGGCGGGCGCACCAGTGCGTAGGTGGCCACATCCTCTCCTTTCAGCAGTGTGGCCGCCGCCGTCAGCGCGCAATCCACCGCCGCCCGAGCGGCGGCAATGGCATCGGCCCCGAGCGGCGTGAACGTATCGCTGCAATACCAGCCCGCGCGTGCAATCGGATCTTTCGGAAGCCGCCCACGATTATGAATAGGAAAGACATCCGGATAGATGGTTCGGGTTCCCGCTGCTTCGGCGATTTCCTTCAGAAAGGAGAGGTAGCGGGCATCATGAACGGCCCGGATGGGGCGATCGTTCCACGGCTCCGCCGGAATCTCCCGGGTCAATCCACTCGCGCAAAGCGGTTTGAGAATCGAGGCAATGCGCACCGGCGTTTCATAATAGCCCCGCTCATGCGCCAGGAGCCGCTGATGATTCTCCGAAACCACCATTGCAATCGGAGGTGGAAGGCGGGGTGAAACCAGTGGAACCGCGGGCTTGCGTCGATAACGCAGCGGACGCAGCGCCACGGGATCCTCTTTAATACTCGCCGTGACCGCCTCCACATCCACCTGCGCCACCTCGCCCGCGTATCTCCGCTCCAGCACCGCACGAACCACCGCACGCACCTGTTTTTTACGGGGCGGCTTCGGGTCGCCCAGGGTATCGCACATCAGATGGGTGATCGGCTGCGTCTCCGGATTGGCTTCCGGCACATCCCAGAGCGTATGCAGAATGGGGCGGGCGCCGAACCCCTCATAGAATCGCAGGCGGGCCTTGTTTTGCTCAAGCAGTGGTCGATCGCATTCGCGCAGCAGGTCCGGCTCATCGCTCAGACATTCATAAAAAAGCCCCCAACCGCCCAGTCCCTTCACTTCATCACGGCAACGCTGATACAAGGCCGTACCAATTCCCCCGGACGTTCGGGCCGGCGCAGCACAAAGATAATCCAGCCAGGCAAAACCGATGTTGGGCACGTGCATCACAAGAGCAAAACCGATCACTCGGTCCCCCCGCTCCGCCACCAGCAGCACCGACCTGAAGCGCGTTTGCACCGGATCGTGCAGACAATTGCGCAGACGTTCGCGCTCGCTTTCTTTGCAGGTGGGGATCTGCTTCAGCAGAATATCCACGCTGGCGGCGAGAGCCTTTCGATTGGACGGGAGAAGATCATCATGCACGCGACGAATGGAAAACTTCATAACCCCCTCCGCATAACCGGGTTAATTTTTCGCTGATTGTACGGGCTTTCCAAAGGAATGAAAACTCTTTTTCGAGGGCTTAACAAGCGCCGGGGTGTCGGGTATCCATATTCACAAGATATAGTTATTAACAACCCCCTGGTAACAACATGTTGATAAGTTTGCGGAAATTTTTGCCGGTGGCGACGGCGCTTTTATCGCTGATTCTTGGCGCCGGATGTGCCTGTTCGTCGGGTTCTTCGCGCATAGCCGATCGGTATGCCGTGGAAAAGGTTCCCGAATACCAACTGGTTGACACCCGCTTTTCTTCCGGCAATCTGAATACGCATCTGGAACACGCCAAGCTGGAAAAGGAAATGGTCTGCCTTTTCTACAAGATGGGTTGCCAGGTGAACGTGGTCCATCGGGAAGAGGGCGTTACGCAGATTGAATTCTCCCGCCCGGAAGCCAAAGGCAAACTGGTTTTGCAGGCCGGGGAACACGGGGCCGATGCACACGCCCTGAACGCCTGCGCCTTCACCTACCGCGTGAATATCGCCAACTACCCATCCACCACCGATCAGGATTATCACGTCAATCGCATTGCCGACGAACTGGCCTCTTCCCTGCGGGACGCCGATCCCATCACGCGGGCTGTCGCCGGCAACCAATGCGCGCACTAAAGCGGGTGCCAACTAAAGCGATAGGTATTTCCAGAATCCGTACATGGGTCATCATTTGGTTTCTGCCCGCTTTAGTGAAAATCGCCGATGCGATTTGGAGAAGACGAATGCAATCAACAGGCTCCCTGCTGGATCACAACGGCAATTCCAGTTGATCGGGTGGCGGGGGCATTTCTCCTGCCGCCACGCGCACCGGACGAAACGAGCGGCGATGACAGGGCGCCGGGCCATACCGCATCAATGCCTCAAGATGCTCTTTCGTACCATAGCCCTTGTGCCGCGCAAATCCGTACTGCGGCCAGGTCCGATCCATCTCCAGCATCAGCCGATCCCGCGTCACCTTGGCAATCACACTCGCCGCGGCAATCGACAAACTGCGCGCGTCGCCCTTCACAATCGCTTCCGAGTCGCACGGCAGCCCCGGCACGGGCCGTCCGTCCACCAGCGCATACTCCGGCAGCGGGTCCACGGCCCTCAGCGCCTGCGCCATCGCCTCATGGGTGGCCCGCAGAATATTGCGCCGGTCAATCTCGCGCTCGGAAACAATCCCCACCCCGAAGCGCACCTGCGGCGCTGAAGTCAGGACACAAAAAAACAACTCACGGTTTTTCTCCGTGAGTTGTTTGGAATCCGTCAGGGATTGGACAAGACCCTGCGCCTCGCGCATCAGGAAATCAGGTTCGATCACCACGGCGGCGGCCACCACGGGGCCGGCCAGGGGTCCCCGCCCCGCCTCATCCACTCCGGCGACACGCCGGAAACGTTGCCAGGCGGTCTGCTCGAACTGGAGCACCGGGGGTTCCTCCTCGATCTCAGGTTCTGCGTTCTTTGATACGCGACTTTTTGCCGGAGAGTTCGCGCAGATAGTAGAGCTTCGCCCGGCGCACTTTGCCCGCCCGCTCCACATCCACCTTCACCACGTTCGGCGAATGCATCGGAAATATGCGCTCAACGCCTTCGCCATAGGAAATACGGCGCACCGTGAACATTTCCGTCGCGCCTTTGCCCTTTATGGCAATGACAGTCCCTTTATAAAGCTGAATACGCTCTTTTTCGCCTTCGCGAATCTTCACGTGTACGCTCACCGTATCGCCCACGGCGAACTTGGTCTGCTCTTCTTTTCTGCGTTGTTCCTGATCGATTTTATCTAAAACTACACTCATTTTCCACCTCACAATGAGCGGGCATCATAGCTGGATGATCGTCCGCGTCAAGTTACTAATCCGCCGGAAGGCGGTTTTCAGACCATTGTCGAAAAGGCCGATGTTTATAGAGGTTCTCCGGTGGGAATCAATCTTTTTATGCAGAAATTCTGCTCTATGGGCTTCACGGTTGACGACCACGAATCACTGCGCGTACGACGAGATGGACCTATCATACCAGCTACGGGGGGCGGTCTGGCGTTCTATTTGGAGGTGAGTGCGGCGCGGATCAGGTCTTCGGTGGCGGCCGTTTCCGGGAGTGCGGCCAGGGCGGCGCGGGCCATTTTCCAGGCATCGGCCTGTTTGTAGCCCAGGGAAATCAGGGCCAGCACGGCGTCTTTCGCGCGCTGATCGGCGGGCGCATCGTCCTGTGCGCCGGCCACGGCCTCGAGCGCCTCGCCCGCGCTCAGGCGGTCGCGCAGCTCCACCACAATCCGCTCCGCCATCTTTTTACCAACGCCCGAAATGGAACTCAGGCGTTTGACATCGCCCTCCACAATGGCCTGCTTGATGTCCCGCACGGAAAGCCCGCTCAACGCACTCATGGCAATTTTCGGGCCGATTCCACTCACGTTCAGCAGCAGCAGAAAGACGGTCCGTTCGGCCTCGGTCATGAACCCGAAAAGGAGATGATCATCCTCGCGGATGCAATCGTAAGTCAGGATACGAGCGGTTTGGCCGGGGGTGGGAAGCCGATCGTAACTGCTCAACGGAATAAAGACTTCGTAGCCCACGCCGCTCACATTCAATACCACGCGTGCGGGTTGCTTTATCTCCAAACAGCCTTCCAAAAACGTAATCATGGTTTATCGCGATGCCTCCAGATGCGCTCCCCGATAGGTGGTCCCCTCGATAATCACGGCGTGAGCGGAGAGCGCCTGCACGTCGTCCACCCGGATTTTTCCGATCACGCGGCCCGGCAGGCGTTCAATGACATCGCCGGTGACCGGGTCGGTGATGTCGCGTCCCTGCTCGCGCACGACAAAGTCATCCCCCACCCGTACGCCCACATTCTCGCCGCCGTTGATGACGGCCATATCCGGTCCGGCCTCCGCTACGCGCGGGTGCCAGTATTCTTTGGGGATGGCGGCAGCAAGTTGTTTGACGGCTCGGTGCGTGGCGCGCGTGGTGGCCTTGCCCAGGGGGGTCTTGAAAAAAGAGTCGCCGCCGAGGGAGAGGTTCTTATAGCTCACAGCGGCGGAGAACCAGCCTGCCGAGGCCGTTCCAGAGGCCTCCACACTGGAAATCACCTCGCCGCTTTCCACATCGGTCAGGCGCAGATGCAGGCTGACGCGGGCGCGCGAGGTGCCTCCGCCCGCCTTCACGGTGGTACTGTAGCCAAACCAGCCGGAGGTATCGCCGGTGACGGTGAAATCGGTGATGGCGCCGCTGATTAGATAGCGCACATTTTTGAGTCGGCCCTGATTCACGCGGCCTTCGCGGCGGAAAAATTCCTGTCCCTGACGGATGATTTCACCGAGGACGGAATCAAGCTGTTGTCGTTCGAGCACCACATACTGATCCGAGTCGAGCAGTTCCGTGGTCAGGATGTCCGCCATACCGCTGCCGAGGTCCCACTGCCCGCTAAAGCCTGATTTGTTTTCAAAAGCCGAGACGGCCACCACCGGTTTGAAGCGCTTGCCGGAACCGTAATCCGGGCGGGGCGAGACCTGGCGCTGTTCTACAAACGAGGAGCATCCGACCATCCACCCCGCCCACAGCAGGAGAAGAAGGGCCTGTCCTGCCCTGTGCCGCCGACCGCTCATTTCAAGGCATACTTTCGAACCGCGTTGAGCACATCTTCCGGAAACAGCGGCTTGTGGAAAAATTTCTTCACATTGGGGAATTGCTTCATTTCCTGCTCATCAAAGTCCGGGAAACCGGCCATCACAATGACCGGGATACGGCTCTGCTCCGCCGTCATCAGCATCAGCAATTCCGCACCATTGACACAGGGCATCCGAATATCCAGCAGCATCCCCTTGCATTTGGGGTCCTGAATCAGTTCGTATGCGCATTTGCCGTCATGCGCCACGCGCACCTCGAAGCCTTCGTCCTCGAGAAGACGAGTCAGCAACTGTGTCAGAATTCGGTCATCATCGGCTACTACGATCATCTTTTGCACCCATGGTTTCGTGTATTCAGTTTTTTTCGGATGGATGAAGCCCTCCCATCCAACACCGAAAAACATAGCACACCCGCAGATGGATGTCATCTATGTTGTTCATTTCTCAAGAAAATGTCCCATCGCTTCACACCAAACGAAGACGCAAAACAACACACCCGATTCCGTAGAACCGGGGTGACGACCTGCGTGGTGTGAAAAAGGTCCTTCCGAGGAAGGATTACTTCGTAACGGCGCGAGCGCGCTCTTTCAGCCGTTTTACACGACGAACACGCGCTTTTCTTTTAACTCTGACTCGTAGTTGCTGTCCCATAGTGGGCGGGTGTGTAGCAAATGCACGCGCAACCGGTCAACTACGAAGCATTGTTTTTTTTCGGCGGGCGCAGGATACGGCTCTTGGCTTTGGTGGAACGGCTCGCAGGAACACCCGGCCTTCGTGCTTACAGAAACACGGATCGTTAATCCTTCAGCGGACCCAGACACGAGATGTCCACCGGGAGCGCCACGGACTTTTGCAGAATCTCAATCTGCAGCACCACCACCGACTGCCCCCGCAGCTCGATCACCTCGCTCTCGATCCCTTTATACGGACCGGAGATTACGCGCACCCGTTTCCCCTTTTGGATGAACGGCAGCACATCCAGCTCCTCGCCCACGTTCAGGGCCCGGCGCAACTGATTCATGAATCCGATCAGTTCCCCCTGCGCCACCACCGGAAGCAAATTCGCCACGTAGCGATTCTGCTTGATAAAAGGAGCCCGCTGATCAGGCGCCAGACAAAACAGATAACCCGGGAAAAGCGGATTCATGAATTCGCGGCGGCGGGCGCCATAGACATGCAGTTTTTTTCGGCAGGGCAAATAATGAACGAACCCCTGCTCGCGGCAAAACTGTGCCAGCTTCTTCTCCGCCCGCGGGCGCGTATGCAGCACCACCCAGTGCATTCCCTCCGGATGGGGACCAAAGTCCTCCGAATCCGGCGGGACGGACGGTGTGCCGCCCGGCGCATCCGGGGTTTCCATCGTCTCCCGTGCCGCTTCCGCCGCAGCATCCTCCTGTTTTTCCACCTGCCGCTCCATCAGCACACGCTCAAACTCTCTTTTTATTTTTTCCAATCATTGGAAACTTTTCAGCTCATTTTTCCAATCGTTGGAAACTTTTTGGCCCATTTTTCCAATCATTGGAAACTTTTCAGCTCATTTTTCCAATCATTGGAAACTCAATGTTTATTGCGGTATTCCTGACTTTCGCGAATGCTGTTACGCACATCCTGTTCGCTCCAGTCTTTATCCCGGATCATCTTGCGGTAATTGTCAAATCCGGCACGATCGGGGTCGCGCCCGAGAAGATCCTGATAGGCCCGCCGGATAATCTGGTCCACATCGCCCTTTTTCGCTTCGACACTGTTGCGCAGGTCGTTTCGCACATCCTGTTCGCTCCAGCCTTCGTCAATCATCTTGATGCGGTAATTGCGCAGTCCGCCGGTATCCGGTTTGCGGTTGAGAATGTCCTCATACGCCCGGGTGATGATCCGTTCGTAATCTTCCCCGGCCCGTGCCTGCGTGGCACACAGCATCGCCGCCACACCCATCCCATACACCAAATAACGCAGTCCTCTTTTCATGAATGCCAATCCTCCTCCGTGCGGCAAAGGCCCACCGCCTCCGCCATTTGCGGCAAAGAGTACCCATCACCTCCGTAAAAATCAACGTCTATTGCGGAGTTGAGGATTGCAGGGGCGCATCGGTGTTTGGTGCACCATTTGCCAATCAGACGATTGGCGGTCCCGGGAGCGCCGATCGTCTGATCGGCACTTCGTGCGATGCACTAAATCGGAGATACGCCCGAGTTCCAACAGCAGGTAATCGTTGCACCCAAATCGCGCAAGCGATTTTTTCTAAAGCGGGATGGAAACAAACGATGGCTCAAAACGGCCATGTGTGGAATACCAGCCCGCTTTAATTGGGTTGCGGGGCACCCGCTTTAGTGGTTCAGCAGCACCTCGGGCTGGCCTGTCGGCGTGTATCGCACAGTATCGCCTTCCACCTGACGCAGCACGACGACCGTGAAGAGTTGTTTGTCCTGCCGGCAAATCTTTCGGTAAAACGCCCCGGTTTCCCCCTGCTTCCGGAAAAGCCTGCGCAGACCGCCAATGGAAACGGACACCCCGGGATAAATCTGTTTACACACGATAAACCCATCGGGCGCCAGAACATTCACCTCGGTGGAGATTTCCGCCGGACTGCCCAGCGCCTGCAATTCGATCCGCTCTGCCGCCGTCAACACCCCGCCGATGGCCCGCCCCTTGTCCGACTCGCTGATGATCCTGCGCCCGGCCTTCAAGTGGCTTCCGCGTACGGAATCTTCAATGACGATATCCTGCCCGGCAGTGATATCCGCCTCTTCCGCGTGTTTCACATAGACATTCAGTCCTGCTGAAAAGGTGGAATGGCGGGTGGCGCCATACATAACAAAGACGCTGCCGAGTTCCGAAACCAGTTCGGTTTCATAGCACTCCTGCATGGCGATGATATGTCCGCGCGCGCTCAGGCGCACCCGATTCAGGGGTTGGTCGATGGTGACATGCGCCGGGATCACCCCCTGTTCATTCCGTGCGGGAGACCAGAGCTCCTGCGGCAGTTGCAACAATTCTTCGGTCATGCGGGCCATCTTACCGATCCCCTCCCCCCTACGTCAAACGAACAATCCGCCCACAAGACCTGCAATGCCCGTTGCTCCCTTCGTGACCTTCCGTTCAAATTCTTTTCACACCCGTTGCGTTTCATTTAACAAGCTCTGCGCGCTCTGCGTGAGAAGGTTTATTCTTTCTTTTCCCGGTCTGATTTGGTTCTTTTGATTCATCACATTGGGAGGTTCGGCATGAGTCTGTTGATTCGGGGCGGCGAGATTATCACGGCGGACAGCCGGTTCATCGGCGATTTGTTGTGCGAAGGAGAAACCATCTCGCACATCGGCGAACACCTGACACCACCGAATGAACAAACCACGGTGATTGACGCACGCGGTAAATATGTTTTTCCCGGATTCGTTGATCCGCATGTGCATGCCTACCTGCCCTTCTGCGGCACACAAACGAAAGATACCTACACCACCGCCAGCCGCGCCGCGCTCCTCGGTGGAACCACCTGCTTCATCGACTTCATCAGCCCGGAACGATACGGCAATCTGGATGAAGCCCTCAAACGATGGCACGAAAAAAGCCGCGGCCAATCCGCCTGCGATTACGCCTTCCACATGACCGTCACCCATTTTGACGAGGCCATTGAAAAACAACTGCGGCGCATCGTGCGGGAAGAAGGCATCACGTCGTTCAAGGTATATCTGGCCTACAAGGGCAGTAACGGCATCGAGGACGCCGACCTCTTTCAGACCCTCCGCCTCGCGCGCGAACTGAACGTGCTGGTGACCGCTCACTGCGAAAATGAAACGCTCGTGGATCAGCTTCAAAAGCAGTTGCTGGCCCAGGGGAAGACCGGACCGGAGTGGCATTATCACAGCCGGCCCCCCTGCGTGGAGGCCGACGGGGTTCACCACCTGATGACCTTCGCGGAACTGACCGGCGCGCACGTCTATGTGGTGCATACCACATGCGCCGAGGCCCTGCACGAACTCACGGCGGCGCGGGAGCGCGGCGTGCATGCCTGGGGAGAGACCTGCCCGCAATATCTCCTGCTCGATCAAACCTATGCCGAACGCCCTCACTTCGAGGGCGCCAAATACGTCCTCTCGCCGCCTCTCCGCGCCAAACATAATCAGGAAATCCTCTGGCGGGCCCTGAGCCAGGGCGAACTTCATACGGTGGCCACCGATCACGCACCCACCGATTTCGCCACGCAAAAAGCCATGGGGCGCAATGATTTCACGCGCATCACCAATGGCGTGCCCGGCATACAGGACCGCATCAACCTGCTTTATACCTACGGCGTCGAACGCGGGCTGCTCGACCTGCATCGCCTCGTCGAGCTGGCCGCCACACAACCCGCCCGCCTCTTTGGTCTCTATCCGGCCAAGGGTACCATTCAGGTGGGCAGCGATGCCGATCTCGTGGTGTATGATCCCAACTATCCTTCCGTCATTTCCGCCAAAACACACGCCATGAATGTGGACTACAACGCCTACGAAGGCATGCCGCTGAAGGGCCGCGCCGACACGGTAACCGTACGCGGGAAGGTGGTCGTGCAGGCCGGATGCTTTGTGGGTGACTTTACCCATGGACATTACCTCGCCCGCCAGAATACGCAGATCGAAATACCCCGCTGATTTTTTTGTAATCTTTCGCCGGGATCCACTTGACTTTGCCGCATTTCTTATTACGGTTCCCCCCCTTATCAAAAAAGAGGCGTTCCGTTTTACGGACGCGAAGGGCCGGAGAACATGGACAGCACAGGGAGGTGGCGTTGTGGACGAGCAACTGCTGAGCGAACGCATTCAAATTGAACGCAAACAGTTTTTCTTTGATTTGAAGCAGAATCCGCGCGGGAAGTTTCTGAAGATCACGGAAGATGTGGGCGGCAGACGGGATACCATCATCATCCCTTCCACCGGCCTGCCGGCCTTCCGCGACTCCATCCAGAAGGCCATCGAGGCCAATTTCGACGCCCCGAACCTCGAAGACTTTGCTTGAGACGTTCACCTCGTATGCCGCCAGGCTTCAGCCTGCCGCCGCATTCGTACAGGCTTCATCCGAACATAAGAAAGCCCTGCTTTCTCAACGGATGAAGCGGGCAGCGAATGGGACGGGGGAAGATGCCGATTACTCTTCTTTGAGTCCCCTGCGCTCTTTCGCGGCAATTCATACGTCTCGGGGAGATGTGGTTCAATACGGATCGAAGAGGTCGTTATTGGCCTCGCCGAACCAACCAAGTTGGTTTTGGGTATGCTCGGCATCGGCTTCCACGGTCAGGCGTTCCTGAGAGACGTGACCGTCACACCAGACCACGTTGGCCAGTCCCCGATGACGAAAATGAATGGAGGGATCGGCCACATCTCCGAGCTTTCCACTCGGACGGAGATGCCGGTAGGGTTCCGCAAAAGAATATTCAACGATTTTCCCGTTTTTAATGAACGCGGCATCCGCAAACATAACGGTTTGCGCGGGATATTTGATGGCGCCGGGCACCATACCCTTTGTATGACATTCGGCGCGGTATCCCATCGGATAGGCACGCGAGCCGACGCCCAGTTCGTTGTAGCCATAGCCGCCGCAACCGGCCTCGAAGGCCGTGGCGCTGTCCTCGTCGTAGTATTTACGAAAGGTGGGGCAGCTTCGGATTGTTTTTTCTTTCCCGAGGTAGGGGCGCAGCGGGCTTTCTTCGGCATTGAAAGGCGTGTTCCAGTTCGGGCGCGTTCCGTGCCAGCGCTTGTTGTTTACGCTGGTGGCGCCGTCGATATACTGCATATCTTCGCCGGCCGGGACGTAATAGCCGTGCTCCGCGGCATAGAGCTGATTGGCCGCAAAGAGCTGCCGCAGATTGCTCGAACAGGCCGTGCGATGGGAAAACTCCAGCGCGCGGCGGGAGGCGGGCAGCACGAGAGAAAACAACACCCCGAGAATACCCAGCACCACCAGCAACTCAACCAGCGTGAATCCTGTTTTATTTTCTGCATCCATGGAAAACCGTCTCCTTCTCAGCGGTTGCCGTCGGCGCGCACCCGGTAGTAACGCGTGGGGCATTCGGCAGCGGATTCATCAAGAAGCACATGGGGTTCTCCATTGCCCGCAAAGGGGGCGACCAGATTGGTCCACCGAGCGGAGCAGAGAGAATCGCTCCACTGAACGAGATAGGTCCGGTTGGACCACGTGTTGAACGAGAGCGCGACACCGGTTTCATCTGCCGTGCAGCAGACATTGAGCGGGGCATGGATGATGCCGACGGCGTCCAGATCAAACCCGGGAGTTCCAACGGTGGGATACGGATCGTAGATGGGGCGGTTCAGGGTATCACGGCAGCGGCCATCGCCGATGAGGTCCACGATGCGCACAAAGCGGACGGACTGTTTGTCGAGCAGCGGGGAATCCGGCAGTTCAGCCAAATCAAACGGGGTACCGTAGCCGGCGCGATACTTCCCCGCCAGACCGTGAACATCCGTGGCATCTACGCCATTGGTTCGAGCCGGGAAAGCAGGAACCTCGTGGTCGGTTAGGGAATACGCCGGCAAACGAAAATAATGTACGCCATCGGAAGAGACTTCAACCCAGGCCAGTTCCAGAAAAGAGTCATCAAGCGAATTCTCGAAGACGGCGAAATCGGCTCCGCCGCCATCGGCAATGAGGAGATCGAAAGTGAGAGTGATGGAACCGCCGCCGCCCAGGGTAATGATATCGTAAGGCCATGCGTCCGAGCAGCCCGGCGAGCCCAGGGCTTTGTTTGGGTGCTGATTGGCAGGGTCAAAAATGTATTCCTCGTCATACTTTTCGTCGATGCCCGGCACATAATTGGTCCACCCGGTGGCCCAACCGAGAAAGGCGGTGGAGGTGGCCGCATAGGCCGTGGTGAGCGGATTGGTTACAGCGGGTGCATACGGCCCGGCCACCGCACTTAAACAAGCACCAACTGAAAGCAGAACAATCGGCCAGAGGGATCTCATGAGCTCATCTCCTTTTTCTCCGTGCGGCGAGAAATGCCGCCCCGGTCAGAGCAAGTAGACCGGGACGGCCTCTACCAACGGGGTCGTCAGTAGAGTAGATTCCTCGCGGCGGTGGAGGTCGCCGGGAAACCGGCGGACCAACCCCAACGGATGGTTCGTGAGCTGCCATCGCCATCGCTTTCGAGAACAAACCAGGAGCCGGAGGACGCATGATAAACGGCCGGGTCGACGAGGCCGTCGCCATCATAATCCGCCGGCACGGGAATCGCAGCCGCCCAACCCCAGTTCAGCATGGTGGGATGAGCCGGGTCACCGCTGTTGCGGATGCTCCAGCCGCCACTGGCCGGATGATAAACGGCCATATCAGTGATTCCATCGCCGTCATAATCCGCCGGCACCGGGTAGGCTTCCGACCAGCCCCAGGACGTGGTTTTGGTTTCGCCGGTGGCGCTGCCGCGAACGATCCAGGACCCATCGGCAGGATAATAAACCGCCAGATCGGCGCGTCCGTCCCCATCATAATCACCGGGGACCGGCATGGCCTCCGACCAACCGTGGAACGCATCAATCACCGCGTTGTTCAGCGAGGACCAAATGATCCATTCACCATTGATAGGGTAATACACAGCCACATCCGTGAGCCCGTCGCCATCGTAATCCGCCTGAACGGGAATCACCGCATTCCAGCCCCAATTCAGACTGTATGACCGCCCATCCGAAGAACGCAGGATATTCCACGCACCGTCAGACGGCTGAAATACGGCGAGATCGGTTGTCCCGTCGCCATCATAATCCGCCGGCACGGGATAGGCACCCGCCCAGCCCCAGGCCATCGTGTCCGTCGAGCCGTCCGGACTCAGACCAAACCATTGGCCCGTGGCAAACTCATAGATCACCACATCGCAGGCCGAACCCAGACCCGAATGAAAATCGCGGTTGCCGTCGCGTGCGAACTTCGCGGCGTAGTCATAACCATACTCAACGGATGCGCCGGTGGTGTAGCCGGATTGATTCAAATAGGAGATGTATGGAACATGGTTGCGGGTAAAAGTGTCCACCCGGTACATGGTGTTGGAGCGCCCTGGCGCATAATGGAACACCGCGTCCAGGCGGGGATTATACACCTCCATGCCGACAGCCTGGTAGCCGGCCGCCCAGAGGCATCCGTACTCATCCACCGCCAGCGTCGTGCTCACATCAAGCTGAACCACCGGCGTACCCGCCGAAAACGCCAGCGGCGTTTGCGCTGCCAAGGCCGCATCCAACTGCGCCTTCGACAAACGGCGTACGCTGTTGTCATCGGCGGAAGCCGCAAACAGATTGCCTTCCCGATCCACCGCCACGCCCGCCGAATAGGTGGAAATCCCCGTGATCAGCAGAATCGGCTCGTTCGTTCCCTCCTTG
>JAQVYB010000197.1 GCA_028708815.1 Kiritimatiellia bacterium
CGTCCGGTGGGGGAGGCGGCGGTCAAACCGTTTTTTCCGGAGTTGAGTTCCTGTACGCCGACCTGTTCGCCCGCTTCGTTGTACCATTCCACTTTGGCCAAGGCCGAGTTGCCGTCGAGCAGTTGGTCCAATCCCTCGGCATTGCCGTTGCGAATATAGAGCGAGAGGCGGTAACGCAGGTTCGCTTTTACGGGGACATCCTGATAAAGTCCGCACCAGTTGTCCTTGCCTGAAAATTCCTGGAATACCTTGAGGCAATATTCCTGATCCTGTGGGCCTTCCTTGGAGAGTTCCGGCGCGGCGCCCTGGGTGAAGCGGTTCCATCCGAAAAACGGAATGCTGTCTTCAAAGCTGGAGTTTACCAGCAGATTGGCCTGAGCTCCGGTGGCGCAAAGCACCAGCATGAGCGCGGTCGCGGTTAGCAAGCGGGATACGGTGTGGGTCATGATCTTCTCCTGTTTTTTTTGTTGATGGATGTTGTTGGATGAGTGTCGCCGAACCGTGAAAGGGTCCAGCCTGAAAACCGGGGTTATAGTAGGTGTTGTACGGTTGAATTGGAAGGGCTTTCTTCGGTTATATGCGTGTAAATTTTGTCGTTGAGGCGGACGCGGGCGGGTACGGGCAGGGTGACCAGATCGCCTTGGTGTGCGGATTCGGCGGGGTGGCCGTCCACGCGCAGCGATTCGGGGCGGAAGTGCAGGGCCCCGGTGGTTGGGCCTTCGATCAGCAGATCCGCGCCGGGTTCGAGGTGGTCTTGGAAGAGGCGGAATTCGGCTACGCCGGGTTTGGCGTAGTAATGTCGGATCACGCCGATCTGGATGCGCTTTCGGGTGGCCTGCGAGTGCCCTGAGCCGCTCCATTCGCCTAGTTTTTCGCCGCAGTAGTAGCCGCCCTGCCAGAATCCGCGGTTGAAGACGGTGCGGAGACGTTCGGTCCACTCGGCGATTCGTTCGTGGGTGTAGGAGCCGGCGTACAGGGCGTCGAGGGCTTCCCGGTAGGTACGGGTGACGGTGTAGACGTAGTCGGCGGTACGTCCGCGCCCTTCGATTTTGAGAACCTGAGCGCCTGCGGCCTGCAGGCGGTCGAGGTGGCCAATGGTGCAGAGGTCGCGAGGGGACATGACGTGATGGTTCTCGATGACGAGTTCATCGCCGGTTTCCTCATCGATCACGCGGTAGCTGCGTCGGCAATTCTGGAGGCAGTCTCCCCGGTTGGCGGAATGATTGTAGGTGGCCAGGCTCATGTAGCATTTTCCGGAGATGGCCACACAGAGGGCGCCGTGCGCAAAAAGTTCCAGGCGTACGGGGCGTCCGGCGGGGCCGCAGATCGGTTCGGATTGTATCTGGTGATGCAGGCGGGTGATTTGTTCGAGCGTCAGTTCGCGGGCGGGGACGATGGTGTCGGCATAGCGGGCAAAAAATCGGAGGGCGTCGACGTTGGCTACATTGGCCTGAACGGAAAGGTGCACTTCAAGCCCGAGGCCATGTGCATAGTGCATGACGGCCAGGTCAGCGGCAATGATCGCTGAGATGCCGGCCTTGTGTGCGGCCCGGCAAAGACGCTGCATCTCTTCCAGATCGTCGTCATACACGACCGTGTTGAGCGTCAGATAGCTTCGTACGCCGCACCATCGGCAGATTCGCGCGATTTTCCGCAGGTCGTTTTCATCAAACGCGCTGGCCGCCCGAGCCCGCATGTTGAGGTGTCCGACGCCGAAATACACGGCGTCGGCCCCGGCCCGGATCGCCGCCGCGAGGGCGGCATAGGATCCGGCGGGCGCCATGATTTCCAGCGTGTGCGAAGCCGCTGTTTCGGGGTGTCTTTTCATGGCGCGGAGGATGCCACGTCATACGCCCCGCTGAGAAGGGGAAAATGAACCCAATCAAATAAAGAGTGGTCAAATATATTTGCGGATACCGAGAAGGGGGAGGTCCCTCTCCGATCATTCCGTGGGTTCCCGCCATTCTGCCGAAGCAGGGATTCTTTGTTGAAGGAAAGGGACTCCTTTGTTGCGCAAGAGGATCCGGCTTGCTACATTCCACGATACGTATTCGCCTGAGATTGGGTGGGGCGGATGGTACGCAGGCGAAATGGGTTGTTTTTCAAGGAAGGAACGAGCACATGAAAAAAAGAATGGCAGGGATGTTGGCGGTAGCGGTGTTGTGGACGGGTCTGGCGCAGGCGCAGGCGCTGATGGATCCGGCCGAGCAGATGCCGAGTAAGGCGGAGGCGGATGCGACGTATCTGGCCCTGCGCGGTCCCGAGAGCTTTATGGATCGGCTGGATGCCGATGCCGACTTTGTTTTTTATCTGAATACCGCCAAACTTATTGGTCCCGTGCGTCAGGAGATGAGCGCGCTGGCCGATGCGCTGAAGGCGGCTAACTTCGGTGGTCCGATGGTGGGAAGTTTCATGGCGCAGGTGGATCCGGTGCTGGATTGGTTGGGGTTCTTTTCGATCCGTTCGGTGGGCGTCAGCATGGCCCCTGCAGGCGAGGGTGTATCCCGCATCAAGTCCTTTATCGAGCGTGCGGAGAGAGAGGGAAACCCGGTGATGTGGCGGCTGTATGGCGAGGCCAAGCCGCTTGATACGCTGAAGTATCTGCCGGAGGAAACAGCGGCCATGGAAGTGCTGGGGCTCAATCCGGCCACGGTGTGGGCGGCGGTGGAAGAGGGGGTCAACCGGTTTGCGCCCGGGCAGGCGTCCGGCATGGTGGCGCAGTGGAAGGAAAAACTGCAGGCGGATTATGATGTGGACTTCGATGCCCTTCTGGCCTCGTTGGATGACGAGATGTTCATGGCGCTGACCCTTTCAGATTCCGTCACGATGAGCATCCCGCTTCCGGGTTCGGAGCCGTTGGTGATTGCCGAGCCGGGTTTTCTCTTTGGGGTGAAGGCACAGGATGATTCCTTGCAGCGGGCGGTGTTGGCCGTTCTGAACAACCGTCAGATTCCGGTCAGTGAAAAGACGTTGGCAGGCGGCGGGGTGCTGTATTCGGTGAATATTCCGGCGCAGATGCCGTTCCCGATGAACGTGTCCATGCTGATGCATGAGGGATGCCTGCTGCTTGGGTCCACGCCCGCACTGATTGAAAGGGCGCTGGAAAGTTACGCGGCGGGTGGCGCTTTGGTGCAGTCGGAGGCGTTTCAGGCGCGCTTCCCGGAGCGTCCGGCCCGGGTGAACGCACTGATCTATATGGATGAGCGTTTTTCTGAAACGTATTGTCGGTTGCAGGCGGCTTTGGCGGGGATGAATGCCCATGGTGCAGGCCAAAGCCCGGCGCTGAGCGCCTATATGGACTACTATGTGGAACACCTGATCCTGGCGAACCGTGCCAATTATTATACCGGATACGAAGTGTACGATTCGTTTGGCGCGACCAGTGTGAGTTTTGTGAAGACGCCCTACGGCAATCCGCTGGTGCTGGGCGTTGTTTCGCCGATTGCCGCTGGTTTTATGATAGGCGTTTCGACCGCCGAAAAGGCGCGGATGGCATCCGAGCAGATGGCCCTGATGGAAGAGGAGTATCCGGAGGAATTTGAAGGGGAATACGATGAAGAGATCGTTGAGGAATTTGATACCGAATACTACGATGTGGACAACGATGATGCGCCGCTGATGTTGGAAGAAGACGTGGTCGTGGAATATGAATACGATGTGGACGAGGTGATCGTGCCGTAGCAGTCCGTTGGGCTTTGGCCCGCCATGCTGTCAGTCAATAACCGTCTTTCCGCCCTGATGGTTCCATGGGGTTATCCAGTCCTGTCGGCAGATCGGAACGGAGGGCCGCTCCGGCGGCACATCCCAAGGAGAGCCCGTGGCCTCGTGGTTTATTTTTTACGGTAGGCGCGGATCAGTTGTCGGGCATCGTCCAGGGTGAGGGTGCGGGTGAAGAGCATGAGTACCGCGTAGAAGGCGGAGGTCAAGGCAAACAGTGCCACGCCGCCGGGCAGACCGAGCCGGGGTTTGATCAGATAGGCGGGTGCAAGCAGCATCGCCGACCCAATGACGGCGAGGATCGGGCGCATCATGCCCCGGAAGCGTTTGCGGTATTTGACCATAAAGAAGAGGCTCAGCGCGATGTAACCCAAGGTGGTGGCCGCGGAGGCGCCTGCGGCTTTCCAGATGGGTACGGCCAGAATGCTCCCGCCGGCCATTACGGCAAGACCCAGACTGACGCCGGACGTGTAGACCCAGGGCTCTTTGCGAAGCAGGGAGTAGTTCATGCCGACGGAGGCCGGCAGCAGGGCTGCCATCCCCAGCATGGCAATGATCGCATTGGGATACACCGGCGCATAATCGGCGCCAAAGACGAGGGTGATCACCTGGTCGCCAAACCAGACGAGGGCGTTGAAGGCGAAGAAGGCTATCACCAGGCAGCAGGTGAGCGCTTTGCCCTGCCATTGGTCGATTCGGTTTTGTTCATTGCGTGCATGCAGATGGGTCAGCGAAGGAATGAGGGTGCTGAGGATGAGGCAGAGGAACTGGGAGAGGAGCAGGAGGAGTTGGTTGGCCACGTCGTAGTAGGCGACTTGATCGGGGGCGTTGGAAAAATGCCGGACGAAGACGTTTCCCGAGCGCTGCATCAGGCCGTAGAAGAAGGCGGGGATGTAGAATTGGACGCCGAAAAGCAGATAAGGGAGATAGGCTTTTGGAGTGATGGTCACGGGTTGTTCCACCAGCCAGGGCCACGTCCAGCGCAGGGCGATCAGGGCCAGCAGGAAGGCGTTCATCACGAGCCCCCAGAGGGCGCCATCGAGACCGAAAAACAAATACATCAGAAAGACGAAGCAGAATGTGAAGGCGCTTCGGTAGATTTCCTTGAGGGAATAGCGTTCGATGCGGTTCAGGCTGTAGATAAAAGAGAAGAGAATGCCTTCCGTCTGGGTGAAGAGGAGTTGGAGGCAAAGGGCGAGCGTCCATTGCGGGCGGAAGTTGGGGATGGGGAAGAAGGAAGTATAAAGCAGGATGCCGGTGATGAGCAGGCCGGTGAGTCCGAGGCTGAAGGTGAGGCTTCCGTGCAGCAGGTTGCGGGCGCCGTCGCGGTCGCCCCGCGCCAGACATTCGGGGATGAAACGTCCGAACATTTGGATCACGCCGATGTCGGTGAAGATGTCCAGTACGAGAAAGATGGACATGTAGTAGGCATATTCGCCGTAGGACGCATCGCCCATCAGCCGGGGCAGCAGGGCCATGGAGAGCATGACGAAGGGATAGCGAAGAACACGTAGAAAGGCGCCGCCTGATACGGCGCGCAAGGTGTGATGACCCGAGGATGAATGCTGTTGCGTTGTTGCCTGCATGAGAAGGACGACAGATGTAAATCATTTCAGGCGGGAAGACGATCTTTTTTCCGGTGATTCTGTCCGTTATTCCCAGGCATAGACGTCTTTATCTTCGGGGGGGAGGATGTCTTCGGTCTTACGGGTGGCGGAGTATTTTTTAAAGTAGTTGGAGGGGAGGGCGAAGGCCTCTTCGGCGGGTATTTCCTCGTTGGCTCCTGCCGGTATGGCGGTGGGTTGGCGGTGGGCGGTGGCGGTTTTCCCGGCAGGACGGGGGGGCGACACGGGTGCGGCAGGCTCCATTTCTGCTTCCTGGCGGGCGAGTATCTGCTCGGGTGGCGGCAGGTGCGGGACTTCGTGGGCTTCGAGTACGACTTTGGTGTTTTCTGCTTTGATTTTGCTGTTGGCGGTTTGTTTCTTTCCGCGGAGCCGTACAATGAAGGCGGCAATGGCAAAGAAGACGCTCAGAATCGTGGCGATTACGCCGGTTAGTGTAAACATGGCATCGGGATCGGTCATCATGGGTTTGTTTCTCCCTCTGTCGCGAGTTGATTGAATACGGGTATATTCACCTCGTCAATGGCCTGGCGCATGATGGACTGGTCGATCCGGCGGGCGCCGACGGAGTAGCCGAGGACGAGAGCGACGTCGCAGATGTTGTTGATGATGCGCGGGAGCCCGCGTGAGGCTTCGTGCAGCATGCCGAAGACATCTTCCTCGAAGCACCAGATGTCGCCTCCGGCAGCACGTATGCGGTAATGCACGTATTCCATGACCTGCTGCGCGGTAAGGGGGCTGAGTTTGTAGACGAGCTGAAGGCGCTGGCAAAAGGAGACATCCTGGATGACGGCTTTGAGGACGTCGCCGTGTCCGGAGAGGATCACGGTGATGGCGTTTTCTCCGTAGGAGCCGTCTTTTTTGAGTATGCGCATGTTGGTGAGGAGGTGGAGGAATTCGACGGTGTCCCGGTCGTGGATGAGCTGGGCTTCATCAATGACGACGGTGAGATGGGGGAAGGCGGCGTTTTTTTCGCTGCAAATGGATTCGAGTGCGGCCAGTGCGCCGGCGACATCGGTGAGGGGCACATTCAGGTTGAGTTTGAAAAAGAGTTGTTTGGCCAGGGCGAGCACGCCGCCGAC
>JAQVYB010000198.1 GCA_028708815.1 Kiritimatiellia bacterium
GTGCCCGGCGCCACCGTGCAACTCTCCTCGCACCTCCCCTGGAACAACGTCTTCTGGCCCTACAGCAAGGCCTATGGATTCGACCAGTTCTACGTGGTCATGAGTGACCAGAACGGAACCTACAGTTGCGGGCCCCTCCCCGAAGGCGCCGACAATGTCGTCGGCTTCTCAGCCGCCTTCGACAAACAGGGAAACATCAAGCTGGCCTCCGACAACGAATCCACCAAACAGGCCCTCACGCGCCTGAATATGTTCAACGCCGCCGATGGTCTTTTCATGCTGCCTCCCGGCTTCTGGCAGGATCCTGCCCGGATCATGAACGCACGCGCCAACGCCACCATCTCCGATGATACCGGCACCAAGGCCTATACCGAAACCACCGACGGCGTCATCCTCTTCTTCTGCGAAGACCGCATCCCCGGCATCAAGGCCTTCGAACTCGGAACCGTCGCCGCTCTCGCCTACACCCCCGACAAAAAAACCAAGGCCCGCGATGAACAGTACGGCGTTGGATTCCCCCTCGATACCGACTGGACCACCATCCGCACCGCCGAACAATCCGCCCACGACATCTGGAACCTCAACGAATCGCGCCTCGCCATCATGCGCAGCCGCGACATCATGAACAGCTCGCTCGAAGAGCTGCACGGACGTATTCAGGATACCCTCGAAGAAGCCGAAAAAATCGATTCGCCCGCACGGCAGGAAGCCATGTTCGCCGCCTCCTTCATGAGTGCGCGCCCCGTCTACACCATGATCCGCGAAAGCATGGACGACCTCGTCACCGCCGTCCTCATCCTCCTGGCCCTTTGCGTACCGTTCGCCTTTGCCCTTGAACGCCTCCTGATCGGCGCCTCCATGATCTACAAACAGGTCATGTGGTTCACCATCTTCTTTATCCTCACCTTTATCATTCTCTACCTCTCGCACCCCGCCTTCGCCATTGCCCAAACGCCCATCATCATCTTCCTCGGCTTTGCCGTGGTCGTGCTTTCCACGCTCGTGATCGTCATCATCATGCGCAAATTCCAGGTCGAGCTGAAAGCGATTCAGGGCATGACCGCCTCCGTACACGCCTCCGACATCTCCCGGTTCAACACCGTCATGGCCGCCATGAGCATGGGCATCTCCACCATGCGTCGCCGCCCCCTCCGCACCGCCCTCACCGCCATCACCATCATCCTCCTCACCTTCACCATCCTCTGCTTCGCCTCGTTCGACACGCAGAAGGGCATTATCAAACTCTTTACCGCCCCCTCGCCCCCATACACCGGCGTCCTGATGCGTAACGCCACCTATGGCTCCTACAACCCCGATTACCTCGACATCATCGAAGCCCGATGGGGAGCCGATGCCATCGTCTGTCCCCGCTACTGGATCTGCCCCGAATTCAAAAACGACCCCGACTTTGTCGTCTCGCTGGAAGACGGCGCCAATTCCGTCACCCTGCGGGGCATCCTCGGCCTGGATGCCAAGGAACTCGCCCTGCGCGAAGATCTGCGCGAACTGCTTCAGATTCAAAACCCGGACGACATTGCCGACAAGGTCTTCATCACCGAGGCCGTCGCCGACCTGATCAAGGCCAAGCCCGGCGACCGTGTCATCATCCAGGGCCTGCGTCTTACCGTCGGACCCCTCCTGCAATCCTCCAAATTCTCCATCGCCCGCGACATGGATGGAAGCAGTGTGCTGCCCGTCGACTTCCTGGCCATGAAAGATGCCGGCGCGGATGTCAAACAGGCCTCCGGCGACGCCACCGACGACCAGGCCAAGTGGAGCAGCCTGCCCGTGGACTCAATCGTCATCATGTCCAGCGCCAACGCCCTGCTCAACTATGGCAAATGCCATTGCATTCCGATTTATACCGAGGACACCCAGCAGGCATCTGAAATTGCCGAGGACGCCGCCCGCATGAGGGATAAAACCCCTATCATCGCCACCCGCAAAGACGGCGTCTACCGCCACATCCTCGGCACCGTCGTGGCGGCCTCCGGCGTGGGCGATCTGCTCTTCCCCGTACTGCTCGGCGGCCTGGTCATCTTCGGCACCATGCTCGGTTCCGTGGCGGACCGCGAAAAGGAAATCTACACCTTCAGTGCGCTGGGCCTGGCCCCGCCGCATGTGGCGAGTCTCTTCTTTGCCGAGGCCATGGTCTACTCGGTGATCGGCGGGCTCGGCGGCTACCTCATTGCTCAGGGCTCCATGAAAATCCTCGGCTTCCTCGCCACCTACGGCTGGGTCCAGGTGCCCGAAATGAACTACTCCTCCACCAACGCCATTGTCACCATTCTCATTGTCATGGCAACGGTCCTGGTCTCGGCCATTTATCCTGCCGTCAAGGCCTCGAAGAGCGCCAACCCGGGCCTCCTGCGCTCCTGGAAGCTGCCTCAGCCCGAAGGCGATGTCATTGACCTGGTCTTCCCCTTCACCGTCTCCGAATACGACCTGACCGGCGTGGTCAGCTTCCTGAAAGAACACTTCGAAGCCTTCAGCGACACCGGACTGGGCTCGTTCATGGCACAAAACACGAAGCTCATCGTTCAGGAAGACGGAAGCCTTGGCGTCGCCACACGCCTGGCCATTGCGCCTTTTGACCTCGGCGTCACGCAGGATATTTTCCTGAAGAGCGCCCCCAGCGAAATCCCGGGCATTGACGAGGTGAACATCCGGCTCACCCGCTGTTCCGGACAGCCCAAGGACTGGGCACGCCTCAACAAGGTACTGCTCAACGACCTGCGCACCCAGTTCCTGCTCTGGCGCTCTCTCCCCGTGGAGACCATGGAAATTTACCGGCAAAGAACGTTGGCTCAAATACATGAAATGAAACAGGACCCGGCATAAACCGGATGCGCCGGACCCGCATCAAGGCGGCACGCCGCCTGATCGGACGATGCAAACGAATGGATTAAGGTTATGACAGAACGTATCGATAAAGAACTGGAAGAATTCCGGCAAGTCATGGAGGTGCCCACCACCTTCGAGGATGGCTTCAACTGGACATCCCTCATCGGCGCCATTTTCATTGCCCTGCTCATGGTGCCCGGCGCCATTTACATGGGCCTGCTCGCGGGCGTGGGCAACATCGGCTCCGCCTCGCAATGGGTCACCGTGATTCTCTTCATCGAAGTGGCCAAGCGCGCCCACAAAACCCTGAAAAAAGCGGAAATCTTCGTCCTGTTCTTTATGGCGGGCGCCGCCATGGGCCTGCCCTTTTCGGGGCTGATCTGGAATCAGTTCTTCGCCCGATCCGATGCCGCCATTGCCAACGGAATCGCCGAGAAACTCCCGGTCTGGTTCGCGCCGCTGGCCTCCTCGGAATCCTACACTCTGCGCAGTTTTATTCACCCCGACTGGCTGCCTGTGATCGGACTGATCGTCTTCGGCACCTTCTTCGGACAGCTCGCCAACATGGTTCTCGGTTACGGTCTCTTCCGCATCTCCAGCGACATTGAAAAACTCCCCTTCCCGATGGCGCCCGTCGGCGCGCAGGGGATCATGGCCCTCGCCGAAGATGCCGACGAAAAGAACATCGAACAGCAGGAAAACCGATGGCGATGGCGTGTCTTTTCCATTGGCGGCGCCATTGGGCTCGCCTTCGGAGCCGTTTATCTCCTGTTGCCCACCCTGACCGGCGCGCTCACCGGCACGCCCATTCAGGTGCTGCCCATTCCCTTCTCCGACTTCACCTCCACCACCGGCAAATACCTCCCCGCCGTCGCCACCGGCATGTGCTGGGACATGGGCAACCTGATCTTCGGCATGGTCCTCCCCTTCTTTGCCATGGTCGGGTCCTTTGTCGGGCTCATCGTCACCTTTGTGGCCAACCCCATCCTCTATCACTACAACATCATTCATAACTGGACCATCGGCGACAACACCGTCACCACCCTCTACAAAAACAACATCGACTTCTACTTCAGCTTCCAGATCGGCATTGCCGTGGCCATTGCCGTGGCCGGATTCTGGCAGGTCTTCCGCAGCTTCCAGAAGCGCAAGCGAAACGCCGACAAAAAACACAAGGAAATGGCCCACACCTATCCCGAAGGACGCGGCGACATCAGCGCCTGGACGGTCATTCTCCTCTATTTCATCATCACCGTGATCTACATCCTGGTCTCCGGCTGGCTCGTGGATTGGCACCGCGGGATCATGATCGTTCTCCTGATTCTCGGGTTTGTCTATACGCCCTTCATCAGCTACGTCACCGCGCGCCTCGAGGGGATGGTCGGGCAGGTCGTGGAAATCCCCTACATCCGCGAAGCGGCCCTCATCCTCAGCGGCTACTCCGGCGTGAAATGCTGGTTTCTGCCCATTCCCATCGCCAACTACGGGTCCATGACCGTCTTCTACAAACAATGCGAACTCACCGGCACCAAATTCACCAGTATCTGGAAAACGCAGGTGGTCCTCTTCCCCATCATCCTCATCAGCTCCATCTTCTTCATGAACTTCATCTGGGGCCTCAACGAAGTCCCCTCCGCCGTCTATCCCTATGCCGACAAAATGTGGGAACTCCAGGCGGAAAACGCCTGTATCATGTTCTCGGCCACCCTCGGGGAATACTCCATCTTCGAGCAGGCCTTCAACTGGACCAACCTGACCACCGGGCTCATCTTCGGCGTCTTTCTCTTCGGCGGAATGAATGTCCTCGGCGCCCCCATCATGCTCACCTACGGCGTGGTGCGCGGCCTCGGCCAGACCGAACCCCACTGGGTACTTCCCCAGTTCATCGGCGCACTCATTGGACGCTACTACTTTCAGAAAAGAATGGGGCTTAAATGGCGGCAATACATCCCCGTCGTCAGTGCCGGATTCGCCTGCGGCATGGGGCTGATCACCACCGTCGGCGTCGGCATCACGTTCCTGAGCAAAGCGGCCATTCCCCTGCCCTTTTAATGCCGGACTGGAAGGAAAGAAACATGACTAAAGAAGTGTTGATTGAAGTTCGCGGACTCAACAAGGTGTTTGACCTTGGCAAGATCAAGGTCCACGCCCTCAAAGAAATGGAAATGGATATTTTCCGCGGCGAATACCTCTCCATCATGGGCCCCTCCGGCTCCGGGAAAAGCACCTTCTTCAACATGGTCGGCGCACTCGACCGCCCCTCCTCCGGAACCATCACGGTGGCCGGGGTCAGCCTCAACAAACTCAGCAGCCGCGAACTCGCCTACTTCCGTGGAAAACACATCGGCTACGTCTTTCAGCAATTCAACCTGCTCCCCGCCTACAACGCCATCGAAAACGTATCCATGCCCCTCCTCTTCTGCGGATGGAAGGACCACGATGCCCATGAACGCGCCGTACAGGTACTCGAGCGCGTCGGACTCGGACACCGCCTCACCCACCGGCCCGACGAACTCTCCGGGGGGCAGCAGCAGCGCGTCGCCATCGCGCGCGCCCTCGCCAATGAACCCGCCATTATTCTGGCCGACGAACCCACCGGCAACCTCGACCTGCACACCGGCGAGGAAATCATCGCCCTGCTCAGCCAGCTCATCCGCGAAATGGGCGTCACCGTCATTTCCGCCACACATGATCACAAAATGCTCGCCACCTCCAACCGCATCCTCTGGATCAAAGACGGACAAAAAGACCGCCTCGAACGCCGCGAAGACATCAACATCAAGATCGGCACAGTGAAGTAGCGTCGCAAGGCGGGAGAGCGGGCGTCCCGCAAACCGTTGCGCAGTTGAATACCGTCGTGCGCCTTAGCGGGGGAATCCGTCAGGGGAAACCGTTGTTTCAATCCACCGTTTTCCACCCCGCTGGTTCTTCGCGCCTCCTCCCCTTTGGCTGAGAAGTCATCCCCCGCGAGACGGCGGGACTTCCGGGGGGCGGGGAAACCGCTACTGTTCGGGCGGATCAACCCAGTTGGTGCCATCGTTACTGACCCAGATGGTATAGTAATACGGCTGTCCCTGGCTCAGACTTTCATGGATATAGAGCTGGTTGGTGCCCTGATACAGCAGGGTGCCTTGCGTGATGTTGGTCGGATAGGCCGTTTCACTGTAACGGATCAGCACGTTCGCGTTCTGCAACCCGCTGTTGGTGGGATTGATCCAGCGGATATAGACGGAGTTGGTGAGCGCCACGGCGTTGAACCAGAAGCTGTCGTATTCATAAACCTCATAAGTACAAACCCCCTGGTTGTTGTCGTAGCGCGCTTCCTCTTCGCTGCATGTGCTGTTGATAAAGGCACGGAAGGTATTCGTCACCCAGGCGGAAGGTTGTTCGAATCCCGTGAATTCAATGGTGGCCGTTTCGCCAACGCCCAGGATACCAATGGTGGTGTTCGTCCGGTCGGAGTCCTCGCCGCAGACGGCCAGGGAGGAATGATTCAGCCAGACGGAAAGCGCACCCGCATTGCCGGCGGCGGCGCCCTGATTGCTGACGG
>JAQVYB010000034.1 GCA_028708815.1 Kiritimatiellia bacterium
CAGCTACGGCGCGGCATGCACGGATGGACACTGATTTTTTGTGGTTTTTTGTGTTTTTTGTGGCGGTTGGATGGCGTAAAATGGCCGAAATCAGGCGTTTTTTGGTGAAAATGGCCGCGAGAGAACGCACAGAACACAAAAAAAACACGAATTTTAACGAAAACATGGGCTTTGCGGGTTTTTAACCACCCGCTGGCGCTAGAGGGCACGGAGGACACGGAGTTTTTGAGAATGAAGGATTTAACTCTCCGTGCTCTCTGTGCTCTCCAGCGAAGCGGGTGGTTGAAAATGCACAAAAAACGGCTTTTTTCGCGTCATTTCGCGTATTCTTGACCTGTGAAGCTTCAGCGGAGCAGGTTCGTAGTTAAAAAAGAGGAGAAACGGCGATGAGGATGATGGGTGGTGCGGAGCAGAGTGCAGGGGCATCGAATCGGTTTCGGGCAGGGAAATCGCGTAAGCCGGGGCGGTCGGATTATCGCCTTTCAGTGCTTTATCGGCGTCTTTTAGAACGGAATTATGGTCGCTATTTTACGCCGGAAATGATGATGCAGCATCTGCGCTTTATGGCGTTTTTGCATGGCCTTGGCGGGATGGAAACGGGGGGCGGATGTGCTGCTTCAGGGGGTGGTTCCGGGACTGGTAAGGGGTTCAATGCGGGGGACAGTCCGGCGGGATTCTTTGCGTTTATTTGTCCGCAGATTGCGCAGATTGCGCAGATTATTGGACGTAGCATGAAGCTCCTGCTTCGTGTTTGTTATGCCAGTGTGAACGGAGTGAAACTCCATTCTACGGCGGGATTCTTTGCGTATATTTGTCCGCAGATTACGCAGATTACGCAGATTTTTATGAGGAGTATTTCTGCATTATTCTATGATCTATTTCGCAATATATTTGCAAAAATAAATCTGCGCAATCTGCGTAATCTGCGGATGAAAATCTTCGTGCATGTCGCGCCGAAGCTGGTAAGCGAAGGCGGATCCTTCGTGGTTGAAGAATCCGAAGAAGCACCCGCCTTCGCGGCTACGCTTCGGCGCGGAGATCACGGAAAGAAACAAGAAAAAGCACACGAAAGGAAACACAGCAAAACATCGGAAAACGTCATATATAGCTCATTATCATCATTAGGAACGCACGCGGGGAAACAGCCGGGATTTCCATTGAAATCGTTAAAAAATGGTTTAGTAGGACTAGTATCATCACTTCTAGTAGGCGCAAGCTTGCACGCAAACACAATAACACAATTTGAACCTGTAAGGGATGAAATCGAACAAGAAAACTTAGTTGGTGTGAAAATAACTAATGATGATAATGGTGCGATTTATGATTCTTATGAATTTTTTGCTTTACAAAGCTTAGCAAATTCACTATATTCACTTCCACATAACCAAAGTAACTATTCAAATAAGGAAAATCTAATAAATGATTGGAGAGTAAGAATAAGAAGTCCGCCATTAGGAGAAGTAGATTCAGGGTGGAATGAAACCCTTGACAACACAGGAAAATTAACATTAAATCACAACCCTGGATGGATCGATTATGACTATGATGGCTGGTATGCGACACAACAAAAATCTTCAAAAGATAGTATGTATATTACTTGTTTTGTGCCCGATTCCCAACTTGATGGAAACAACAACGGCTGGTCAGCAGACGACACAAACGACTACCACATCGCCCTAAGCACCAACCAAACCGAAAACATGGGGATTGCGAGTGCAGGAGATGGATTAAACTATTGGTACGCATCGGGCCTTGACTACCTGGTTATCAGGAATGTTTCCACGAATGCTGTATCGGGGCTGGAGCTACGGTTTACAAACGGCGTGGAAATAACGAACAACGCTATAGCCGCGATGGAGTCGGGCACGGATTTTGGAACGAACCTGGTGGGGGTCGGGGTGAGTCATCGGTTTTCGATGACCAACGGGGGCACCGCGGCGTTGGTGATTTCGGGCAGCGACATCACGGGCGACAGCGTCTTCGCGCTGACGGGTATGCCGTCGGTGGTGGATGCGGGGACGGCGAGTAATTTCTGGATCAGCTTCGAGGCGTCCACGGTCGGGGTCTATGCGGCGGATGTGGTGATCAGTAACAACACGTCGAACGCGGTGTTCCGGTTCGGGGTGTCGGGGGAGGCGGTGAAGCGCGAGCAGGTGATACGTGGGGGGTGATCAGTAATCAGTGGACGACGAATGGGCTGGGGCTTTCGGCCACAGCGGATTCGGGGCTGCCGGTGAGTTTTGGTGTGGAGAGCGGTCCGGCGGTGCTGGACGGCGGGACGAATTTGAGTTTTACGGGTGCGGGTGAAGTAACGGTGGTGGGAACTCGGGCTGAAAGCCCAAGCTACTTTGCTGCCGCTGTGACGCAGCAGTTTGATGTGGTTAAGGCGGTGGCTTCTCTCACCCTGACCAATCTCTCCCACACGTATGACGGCACGCCGAAGGCGGCCACAGTCCTCTCCGTGCCCTCCGTGTCCTCCGTGGTAAACTATAACGGCAGTACGAACGAACCGGTGGCGGTGGGCAGTTACACCTGCATCGCCACGGTGGTGGATACCATGTACCAGGGGGGCGCGACGGGGCTGTTTGCGATCACGCCGCCGGTCACCTGGACGGTCTCGGTGGCGAGTGCGTATGGGCAGTGCGTGCCGGCGGCGGGGGAGTATGTGTGGACGAATGGCGATACCTTTGCGGCGTCGGTCACGAACAGTCTGCTGGAAAACGGGGGTACGCAGGTGGTCTGTACGGGCTGGTCGGGGGTGAGCAGCGGTTCGGGGACGTCTGTGAGCTTTGCGGTGACGCAGAATGGTGAGTTGGTGTGGAACTGGGGTACGAATTATCGGCTGTCGGCTTCGGCCGGGGATCATGGCTGGGTGAATGTGACGCAGGCGTGGGTCGGCGCGGGGAGTGTCACGCAAATTACGGCGGTGGCGGATGAGTATTATGGGTTCACGAACTGGTCGGGCGGGGCGTCGGGGTCGGCGAATCCGGTGGGTGTGCTGATGGATGGTGCGAAGAGCGTTGCGGCGGAGTTTGCGGCGCTGGTGACGACCAGCAATGTGCCGCTGTGGTGGCTGGGGCAGTATGGGATTACGAATGATGTGGGCAATGCGGTGCTGCTGGACCCGGATGGCGATGGGTATCTGACGTGGCAGGAGTGGATTTGCGGGACGGTGCCGACGAATGCGGGGAGTCGTTTTGTGTTCGGCGTGGATGCCGTGTCGGGCGGCGTGGTGCTGAACTGGGACCCGGTGGCAAGCGGTCGGGTCTATGCGGTGGAGGATACCGCGGAGCTGGGGAACGGATTTACGAATGTGGCGGCGGTGCTAAGCAGCGGGGAAAACGCCTGGACGGGGACCACGGAGGAAGGAAATGCGTTTTATCGGGTGCGGGTGGGGGGAAATGAAGAATGAAGAATGAAGAATGAAGAATGAAATGAAGAATGAAAAATGAAGAATGAAAAATGAAAAATGAGATTATGAACCACGGAACACACGGAAAAAGAGATGATTCTGTGAAAAAAAACTTCGTGTCCTTCGAGTCCTTCGTGGTAAAAAACAGGAAGGAGAACGTGTGAATAGGTGAGAGACTTATGAAGCCGATTGTATATATTGAATCGTCCGTGATCAGCTACTTGACATCAAGACCCAGCAGAGATGTCGTGATAGCAGGTCGCCAGGCTGTAACGCATGATTGGTGGGAAAACCATAGAAGTAGGTTCGAATTAAGAATATCCGTTCTGGTTGAGGAAGAGATTAGTCGCGGAGATCCCGAAGCCGCGCAGTTGCGTGTCAGTAAGGTGGCAGGGATTGCCGGATTGGCCGTTTCTGATGAAGCTGTGGAACTGGCAGAATTGCTGCTGGAAAAATGCGTTGTTCCAAAGGGCAGTGAAGATGATGCTTTGCATATTGCCGTGGCATCGGCACAGGGGGTAGATTACCTTTTAACTTGGAATTTTAAGCATATAAACAATGCCGAAACCAGAAATGCTATTGCTGAAGTCGTTGAGTCGTGTGGGTATGTGTGTCCGCAGTTATGTTCGCCGGAAGAATTGGGAGGAATGACCGATGATTAATGATCCTATTGTAGAAGAGGTTCGTCGCTTTCGTAAAGAGCATGCGAAACAATATGGAAATGACTTAAGATCGATTGTGAATGACCTTCGCGAGAAGGAAAACTCATCTAAACGTACGATTCTGTGTCCGGGACCCAAAATGATTTTACGAAAAACGGGAAGCTGAGGATGCGTGGTCTCGGAGAAAAGAAAGGAAGTGAAAGATGGGTTTTGAGGTATTTGAATTTCGGGGTCGGACGTTCAGTGATGAGACGCTTTTGACGATATCGAAGGCGGGGGTGTTCATTTTCAATACAGCGGCGGCTCGCGAGATGTTCGACAAGGTGGAGCGGATGATACTGATGTATGATGCGGATACGAACCGGATGGCGATTAAGCCGGTGAAAAAAGAGGTGCCGCATTCGTTTAAGTTCAACAAGGGCAAGATGAACGGCTTCAGCGCACAGAGTTTTCTCAATTATTACAAAATCGATTTTTCGGTGACGCGGAAATATGAACTGGTGTGGGATGAGGATTTAAAGGCGGCGGTGGTTGACTTGAACAAGGTGCATTCGCTGGGGCGGGGGAGTTATAAGAGGGATGAGGGGTGAGGGATGAGGGCTGAGGGATGAAACTTAGCTGTTCATCCATTTGGAGAGTGTTCCTTTGGAGAGCTTCTTTTTGTGTTTAAGATAGATGGCGAATAGAATTTCGTCGTAGCTGTGGCCGGCCTGGCGCAGACGGACCGCTTCGTCGAAAATCATCTGATCGGTACGCCGCCCGTTTTTGTTGAGGTTGGAGTAGCGTCGACCACAGGTGTTGCACTTGTAGAGCTGTCGGGTTTCACCGTTTTTGAGCATGCGCGATCCGGCTTTGTGGACGTCTTTCGCGTCGCAATATTTACATTGTGCGGCGACGGCTGGTTCTCCGGGTTTTGTTTTATGATAGGTTTCAAAGCTCATGGTGATGAGAGTAACCATGAAGAACGGAAATGAAAACATATTCTTCGAGCCCGTTGTGGTGAAAGGTGTTTTGACCGGTTTTTTATGAAGGGAAACGCCCGAAAAAGGGCGAAAGATGAGAAAAATACAGCCGATGAACGGTTTGCTTTATGCCAACGGCCTTTTGCAGTCCCCGGTGCATAAGAAGAGATGCGGTCCGTCTCGTTGTTCAAGCCCGAGAGGCATTTCGGTGGGGCTATTCGGGGATGGGCCAGAGAAAATGTTCGTGCTGAAGGAAGTGGTGCAGTTGCTCGATGCTTTGGGAGGCCTTGCGGTCGACGGCCTCACGCGTATTGAAGGCGTTGTGCGGGGTGAGGATGACGCGGTCCTCCTTGCGCAACTCGGCCAGAGCCCGCATTGAGGGGGTGTCGCCAAATCCCTGTTGGGTCCGGAGTCGAACGGCGAGTTCCTGCTCTTCGGGATAAACATCCAGGCCGATTCCTCCCAGGATGCCTTCGCGGAGGAGGCGCAGCAGATCGGACGGCGGGGCGAGTTCTCCGCGCGCTATGTTAATGAACAGAGCGCCTGGTTTTGCCCCGGCCAGTCGCTCATAGGTGAAAAAGTCGGCGTTGGTGACGGTGAGATTCATGGAGCAGACGATGAGGTCCGCCTGCGGCAGGGCGTCGGAGAAGGAGAGGTAATGAAGGTTCGGATGCTTCTCGACCGGATCCACGGCCAGGACGTTCATGCCGAGCGCGAGGCCGATGTCGGCAATTTGTTTTCCAATGTGCCCGACACCCGCCACGAGCAGGTTTTTGCCCAGGCATTCGGCACGAATGGATTTCGGGAGGCAGCGGATCAGGGCGAGGCGCTCTTCTTCAAAGGCTTCATAAAAGTAGATGTCCGGCATAACAGGCACTCTCCCGTGCGTTTTTCTGTTGGTGTGTGATTGTATTCGGAGGGAAAAGAAATGCCATATGGAATTGACAATAAGTTTGCGTTCCATACAACATGCTTGTAATCTAATACTTAATGACCGCTGCCGGTCTATTTGTGCACGGGATGTTGCGCGAGGTCGGAGCGGGGTGCAGTTTGTGGTTAACCAGGTGAGGAGCGCTTCTATGTCAACTCAGCATGAAGAGTACATGAAAGACTTTAACATGAACGTGGCGACGCACGGAAACCGGCAGACCACGCACGTCAGTTTCCTTATTCAGGTCATTGTCGGACTGCTCGGAACGGCGCTGACCTGCGTGGCCGTGTTGCCCTTCAAGGGGTCCTATGTTTACGGGGTTGTTCTGGAACGTGGTCCGGTTCAGTTTGTCGAGTTGTTTATGGCCTTCATGGTGGCTGCCTTCATTATCATGAAATTCAAGGTGCTGGCTTCGCAGGGAAAGATTATCAAGAAGGGGCCCGTGGATTATGATGTCGATTTGGCGAACGATGCCCAGGTGCAGGATCTGCGCGACCGGGTTATGTATGATGATAACTTCGGCAAAAGCATTGTCCTGGATCAGGTGAATCACATGTTGACGCTGTGGCTGGCATCCAAGGATACGGGGCGTGTTTCCGATTGGTTCAACAAGGAATCGGAAACCTCCATGGCCAGTTCGGATACCACCTATGCGCATATTCGGGTTTTGCTTTGGGCCATTCCTATTATGGGATTTATCGGAACGGTTATGGGGTTGGGTGGCGCGGTATCGGGGTTCTCGGACTTTCTTTCCGGCGCGGCAGAGTTGAGTGCCATCAAAGACGCGATTGGAAACGTAACGGTTGGTTTGGGAGTGGCCTTCGACACCACGTTGCTGGCCTTGGTGCTTTCCGTGATGCTGATGTTTCCGTTGACGTTTGCCCAACGGATGGAGGGGCTGTTTTTTGTTGAGATGGAAAATTACCTCCAGGACAGCCTGCTCTCGCGCTTTCCGGCGGAAGAACAGCAGACGATTCGCATCGCCAACCTGGAAGATGCCATCGAGACGGGATTCCGCCGGTACATCCCCGATCCGGACCGATACGACGAAGTCTTCAGCCGCTCGATTGAAAAAGCGGGGGTGGAGGTGGAAAAACGGTTTGCGGATCTGGCCCGAAGCTATGAAGGTACGATCAGCGAACTCGATAATCACTTGTCCCTGACTGTGGCCAAGTCGAGCGAGACCGTGGAAGGCTCTATTCAGGAGCTGGTGTCTGCCCTGCAGCGTCAGGAAACCGAAATGCTGGCCGATCGCCGGGAAATCGCAAAGCAGCAGGTGGAGCAGTTCAAGGAACTGACCGCCGAGATGGCCAAGTCGGCCGAATCTTTGGTGGGCGATTATCACAAGACGGCAGAGGCCCTGCATGCCGCCACGGTGGAGAACTCCTCCAAATCGCTTGCCGCCGCCGAACAGTTGGCCGAGCGCCTGGGAGATGTGGCCAGACTTTCCGCAGAGCTTCAACGGGTGATGGATGTTCAGGGCGTGATCGAAAAGGGCCTGACGGGCATTCATCAGGCCGAGGATTTCGGCCAACTTATCCGCAGTATGCGGGACCATTTAGACAGTACGGACGCCTTCTGCAAGCAACTGAGCCGTCCGCGGGTAATCACGTTGAAAGAAGAACCCATTCAAGGTTGATTCTGATTGTGAATACCGTGCATCAGAGAATCAGGCAACGCGCGGGAAGAGGGCGGCGTATTTTCATGCTGGCCGGTGCATTCGCGCTGAGTTGCCGCCTGCTCTGCGCGCAGCAGTATACCGGTCCGGGCGCCGTGGAGGTGGCCTGCCGCGGCCTGAGCGAGCCGGATGGGCTCGCTTTTCATCCGGTGAGTGGTGAGCTGTATGTGACGGAAGCGGGTGCGGGGCGGGTGTCGGTGGTTCGTAACGGTTCGGCGGTCCCGGTGGTGGAGCGCGGCTGGACGATCTCACCGGATTTTCCGCGCTGGGCCATTAAGAAAAGCACGCCCGAATCCTTCTGGCTCAATCCGACACTGAATCGACCCGTTTCGTTGGCCTTTGACGCCCATGCGCATCTCTACGTACTCGAAGGCGTTCCGCAGGGACGCTTGCTTGAGTTCATTCCAAACGAGCAGGGGGCCTATACCAAGGCCGCGGTTCACCCCATTGCCTGGCTCACAAAAAATTTCACCTGGGATACCGTGCGGATTGCATCAAACGGAAACCTTTTCGTTTGCGGCAATGTGGAGGATGCGCAGCATCTGCATTTCGGGTCGGTGCTGATGCGTGACGGGAAGGGTGACTGGTGGGTGGTGGATTACGGTCCCTTTATTAATTTCTGCGGCATTGACCTCTCGTCCAATGGCGGCATCCTGCTGATCGGCGATAAAAAATACGGTGGGTTTTCCTGGTGGGATGTGGAGTTTCATGTGGCCCTGGGCGAAATACAGTCCACGCTCAAGCCCGATACCTATGCAGATGCCATTGCGGTGCTGCCGGATGGGGCCTTTGCTCTGGGCGTCAAACCCAACGAAAGCGGTCGTTGCAGGGTCATGCGTGTGGACCCCTTTTCGGAGGCGTCTGACCTGCTTGTGGACGGGCTGGAGGATATCGGGGGGCTGTGCGTTCCGCCGGACGATGACGTGTTTTATGTGACGGATTCCAAGGCGGGGTTGCTGCTGCGGTGTGTCATTCCTCCCGAGATGATCAGTGCGCAATATTTGATCGAGCAAACGAAGGTGGCACGCGAGGTGCGTGAGGGATACACCCCGCGCGAAACGCCCGGTTTTCTCCGTGATTTTCTGCTGACCTCCGGGGTCTTTCCGACCAAGGCAGAGGAAGAAACGGAAGAAACGGAAAAAGATCAAAAGGCCTCGCGGATTGACTGGAAGGAGATGACGTTCTCGCTGAAGGAGTTTGCACGCAATGTGCCGTTGATCGCGGGAAAGGTGGAGTTCACCCCTCGGGATGAGAACGTGGTCGATCCGATCAAGGTGATTGAATTTGTGATGTTTTTCCCGGGGGATGTGATTGTAAAGGGGGCCGAGGCCACGCCGAGCATGACCCTTTTCTGCAGTACGCGACAAAGCGGAAAGACGGAAAAGACGCGACGTCTTTTCAGCGGATATGCCCTGAGCCGAGCGGGCGATACCTCGGAGGAAGCCTGGTCGAAGGAGTCGGAACGGGCGGCCTTGAGTGTTCCGATTTCAACGGTGAACATGAAAAAGGCGCCGACGGGAAAAACCGTGGATTTGGTCTTTCTTGGACTGGGCATGTATGATGATTACTATCTGAATCTCATCACCGGTGCGGAAAATTCCGGGTCGTTGATTGTGGAGGATATGGATGGCCAACAGGAAATTTATGATGCGAAATTTGTACGCATTGATGAGACGGGCCGGGTATTTCGGAATCTGATTATAGCCGGTTTTGATCCGCCGGAGGAAAGCGATGTCAACGCGATCGGCTGGTTGAACATCGGCTACAGTCCGGTGGGCTCCGCCCTTTCAACGGGCGACCGTTTGAAGAAATTCTCCAGTACGCAGGAGTCGGTCAATACCATGATCGAAGCCAAGACAGAGGAGAAGAAGCGGGAAATGGAACAGCTGCTTCAAAAGGAAGAGACGTTGTAATGCTGTGCGTAGCGACAGTAACGGAAAGATGGAATGGCTGATAAAACACAGATGGATTTGTCTTCGTTCATGGCCGTATTGATTATGACCATTGGCTGTCTGGTTATTTTGCTGGTTTGTAACGTGGTGGTGATCATCAGCAATCCCGAGAATCTTTCCATCACCACGCTGGTGCCGCGCGCCTACGAAAGCGCGGACGATGCGGAACTGGCCAAGAGCATGGGCGAGCCGATGTTTTCCAATAAAAGCAAAGAGCCTTCCTACGTGGATGTGTATCCCGATAAAATCATTATTTATCCCGGGGAGGAGGTGGTCCCTGTTCAGGATTTGGAACAGCAGGGCAATGCCTTTGAGCGCCTGTTGAATCAGGTGTATGAAAAACGCAACGAGGAGTATATCATCCTGGTGCTGCGTCCGGAGTCGTCCCGTGTGGCCAAGAGACTGCGCCAGGCGATTGAAGACCGGGACATTGACGTGGGCATTGAATTGTTTGAAGAAGGCAGGCCGATCAACTACAAGAAGGTCCTCTAGGCTGGAAAGAGCTTTATGGCGAAAAGAAGAGACAGCAGCAACGATGCGAGCATCAGCATGGATTCCTTTCTGGATATCCTTACTTGTCTGGTTGGCGTACTCGTGCTCATTATCATTCTGACCAGTATTGACGCCTCGCAGACCAAGGTGCTCATTCCCACCCCGATGTCCCAAAAGTCGGATAAAAAACTGCTGTTTGTGGAATGCCGCAATGAGCAGTTGTTTCCCGTTCCGCTGGAGGAGATGCAGACGCAGATTGAGCAGGAATTCGTGCGTCTGGACAAGACGCTTTCGGGTGATCCCGAGGAAATGCGGGAGGCCCTGAGAAACCTGGCCTTTCAAACGGAGAATTACATCATTGATTCTTCGTATGCGCTGGTTGGGCAGATTGCCATTACCCCCCGCCCCGATTCGACGGGCGACGATCTCGAGGGCGTCAACATGCAGGCAATCGAGGGGGTGGTTGTGCCGGGCTGGTATGGCGAGATGCTGGATAATGCCGATCCGAAATCGGACATCATCACCTTTCTGGTACGGGATAACAGCTTTCGAGTCTTCAAAAAAGCACGTGCGTTGGCCTGGGTGAAAAAAATTCAGGTGGCCTACGAATTGTTATCGGTGAATGACCCGATTATCTTTGGGCTGGGCGGGGACATTGCTCTTGCTCAATAATTCCGCATGCGGAGATCAGGATACTTTCGGGGCACGGCAATATTTCTTCCGGCAGGATGGAACGAGTGGATTCAACTAACTTTCAATGCAGGCAATGCGGGGCCTGTTGCCGTTGGCCCGGTTACGTGTATCTGACCGGAGCGGACATCCGGCGGCTTTCCAGCCATTGGAAACTTTCCGAAGAGGCCTTTATTGAGGGTTATACGCGCCTGGCTCCAAATCGGGGGCAGTTGTGCCTGATGGTGGAGGCGGATGGGGCATGCTGCTTCCTGCTTCCGGACAACCGCTGTGCCTGCTACGAGGCCCGCCCCGAACAATGTCGTCAATATCCATCGTTGTGGGCGCCACCCGAGGGATGTCCCGGCTTCGCGGCGCCGGAGTAGGTGCGTGAAGTCGAAGAAAATCATCGGATTCCACTGTTTTAGGTGTTGGAATCTGAAGGGGGCGTCTGTATGTTGTGTCCCGAACAACGGGCTGGAAAAGCGATCCGGCGGATTCTTTCGTTCGTCCCGAACCGCCGGGCATCCCGCAGAACATGAACGACGGCATACAGAGTATTCCTAAAGGAGAGATTTGAGATGGCATACATGGAGACCGAAGAGATATTAAAGGTGCTTCCGCATCGTTATCCGATGATGTTGGTGGATCGGGTGTTGGAATGTGATTTCGAGGCCAAACGGATTGTCGGCATTAAAAACGTGTCGTTCGGCGAGTCGGCGCTGCAGGGGCATTTCCCGGGGAAGCCGATCATGCCGGGCGTGCTTCAACTCGAGGCGATGGCGCAACTGGGCGGCATCATGCTGAACAAGATGATTGATCGGGAAGGCATCATTTCCTACTTCACAGGGATCGATAAAGTCAAATTCCGCAAAGTGATTGTTCCTGGCGATCAAATGGTGATGGAGGTTGTTCTGCAACGGTTCAAACTGCGTATGGCCAAGGTACACGGGACGGTGCATGTGGATGGCGCGTTGGCGTGTGAGGCGGATATGTCATTCGCCATGTCGGAAGCGGGAAAATGAGCATGAAGAATACGGACATTCATCCAACAGCGGTGATTCACGACGGGGCGCAACTCGGAACGGGTGTAAAGATCGGGGCCTACAGCATTGTTGGGCCGCAGGTTAAGCTGGGCGACGGGACCGAGGTGATGCCGCATGTCTTCCTCGATGGCCGCACGCAGTTCGGTTCCGAATGCGTGATCTATCCTTTTGCAAGCATTGGAACACGCACTCAGGATCTGAAGTTTCACGGCGGGAATCCGGGCGTGATCATCGGAGACCGTACCACGCTGCGCGAATACGTGACGGTGAATGCGGCCACGTATGACGGCGATTTCACGCGGGTCGGATCGGATTGCCTGATCATGGCCTATGCGCATGTGGCGCATGACTGCATTGTGGGCAACGAGGTGATTATCGCGAATGCCTGCGCGTTGGCGGGGCATTTGGTGATCGAGGATCAGGTGATTATCGGCGGGCTGAGCGGGATTCATCAGTTTGTACGTCTCGGGCGCATGTGCATCATCGGCGGCTGCTCGAAGGTGACTCAGGATGTGCCGCCTTTCATGATGGCCGACGGCCATCCCCTCAAGGTTCGCAGCATCAACAGCGTTGGCTTGAAACGCCGGGGCGTCTCCGAAGAGGCGCAGCGCCAAATCAAGGCTGCGTTCCGTATTCTCTATCGAAAACCGCTTATCACGCGTCAGGCAGTCGAAGAAATTGAAAAAGAAGTCGAGCAGGTTCCCGAAGTGGTTCAATTGTTGCAGTTCGTGAAATCTTCCGAACGCGGCATTACGAAGTAATACGTGATTAGGGGCGGTATGGCACAAAGAGATCATGAAGCAGGTCGTGCGATGATTCGGCTTCTGCTGTGCGCATCGCTCCTGTGCGGTGCATTCGCGGCATCGGCGCAGGAGGTCCCGGTGGTGGAATCGCCGGAAACGGGGTATGTTAATTTCAATTTTGATCAGGTGGACATCCGTCTCCTGACCCGGCTGGTGGGCAAGGAAACCGGGCGTCAGTTTGTGCTGGATGAAAAGGTGGCCGGGAAGGTCACGGTTGTCACCCCGCCGCGTATTCCCCTGGACGAGGTGTACCCGCTCTTTCTTTCGATTCTGGAGTCGAGTGGCTTCACCGTGATTCAGGAGGGGTTGCTGCATCGAATTGTGTCGATGCAGGGAGACAGCGCAATGCTTGCGCCGATGGCCTCGTCCGATGGAGGAGGGCCCGATGGCGGGCTGGTGACGAAGGTGATTCAACTGCATCACATCAGTGCCGTGGATTTGCTGAAGAGTCTCGAATCGGTGCTGGGTGGAAACAAATCCGGGCGTCTGGCGGCGTTCGGGCCGACCAATCACCTGATCGTCACTGATACCACGAAACGTCTCGAACGCCTTGAACAGTTGATCGCGGAACTGGATGTGGCCGGTCTTTCCCGCTCGGTGGAGGTCATTCCCCTGAAATACGCCTCTGCCGAGGAAGTGGCCAAGCAGGTGAGTTCCGCCTCGCAGGGATTTTCCTCGTCGGGCAGCAAGTTGAGTCAACACGTGCAGCAGGCGGCCAGCGGGATGGCGTCGATGCCCTCAGAGCTGACGGTGGTGGCGGCGGCTCAGGCGAACAGTCTGATCGTGGTGGGAACCCCCGTGCAACTCGCCGAGCTGAAAAATATTGTGGCCCTGCTGGATACGGAAAGCACGGCGGGGCAGGGGCCGCTCAATGTGGTCTTTCTGGAATATCTCGATGCCGAAGAAGCGGCCAAAATGCTGAATGCCCTGCTGGAAAAAAAGGTTCAGCAGGATGAGCGCAGGCGTATCGGAATCGAGGCGGATGTGGCGAACAATGCCCTGCTGATTGATGCCGCTCCGCGGGACTGCGAATGGATTCGCGAGCTGGTGAAGAAGCTCGATCAGATTCCGCATCAGGTGATGGTCGAGGTGCTGATTGCCGAGGTCTCCCTGGGGAACGGGCTGGATTTGGGTGTGGAGTGGTCCACCATCGAAACGCCGAGCGACGGTGAATCCACGTTGGTCGGTCGGTCGCGTCCCGGAAGCAGTGATACCATTACCGATTATCTTTCCAAAGGCGCCTTCCCGCAGGGCGTCACCCTTGGCATTGCCCGGGGACTGTATACGGATGGCGACGGCAATCAGGTTCCGCTGCTGCCGTTTCTGATCACGGCGCTGGCCCGTGATGAGAATGTGAAGATTCTTTCCAACGTTCCGTTGTGGGCCCAGAACAACAAAGAGGCATCGGTCAGCGTGGTGCGCAATGTGCCCATGCTCAAATCGACCATTGATCGCGGATCGGGTACGGCCAGCGATACCATTCAGAATATCGAACGCAAAGATGTAGGCATTATTCTCACGGTAACGCCCCATGTGAATCCCAACCGGGATATTACCGTGGATCTGCATCCGATCATCGAGGCGATTGTAGACGAGGGCGAGGCGGGAAAATACACGCCCACCTTTGCCAAGCGCGAGGTGAACACCACCGTGACCGTGCCGGATGGAACCACGATTGCCATCACGGGCCTGATCCGGGAGGATACCGTGATGCGCGTCAGCAAGATACCCCTGTTGGGTGATATTCCCTTTCTGGGCGCGCTCTTCCGACGAAAAAACAATACCGTGGAGCGGACGAATCTGCTGATTTTTGTGACGCCGAAAATCGTGACCGACATGAAGGACGCGCTGGAGGCCAAGAAGGCCTGGGAAGCCAAGGCGGATGTCACCGGCTCAGCCACGAATGTGTCGGTGTATACGACGTTCGAGCAATAGGAGAGAGCGCATGCTTTTTGGAACGGCGCTGATTGAACAGGGCAAGGCCACCGAGGCGCAAATTGCGGAGGCTTTGGAGTGCCGCCGGAATGAAAACACCTCGGAACGACTCGGCGAGGTGCTGGTGCGCCTCGGTGTCATTACCGAACAGGACGTGGTGGATACGCTGGGCATCCTGTTTCACATCGAAACGGTGGCATCCATCCCGGAGGAGGCGCTGGCCCCGGAACTGGTGCGGGAACTGCCGGTGGATTGGGCGCGCAATCGTCACATGCTGCCCATCCGCTGGAAGGAACGGCCCGCCGTACTGATTTGCGATCCGGCCCAGACGGCCGACCTGAACGATCTGAGCCTGCTCCTGAACGCCGACCTGATGCCCGTACTGGCGACGCGTACGGCGATTGAGATGGCTATTCAGCAATGTTATTACCGGCAAACCGAATCGACCCGCGACTTTATCCGTGACCTGAATCAAAAAGGCCGCGAGACGCCGGCGGAGGCTCGTCGGGAATCGGACTCGCAGGATCTGCTGCGTACGGTGGAGTCCGCCCCGGTTACGCAACTGGTCAACCTGATTCTGCTTGAGGCGGCGAAAAACCGGGCGTCGGACATTCATCTCGAGCCGTTCGAGCAGCATCTGCGCGTACGTTACAGGATCGATGGTCTGCTCTATGAACAGGCCGCACCTCCCAAACAGCTCGAAGCCGCGCTGGTTTCACGCCTGAAGGTGATGGGCCATCTGGACATCGCCGAGAAGCGTCTCCCGCAGGATGGAATGACCCAGGTGCATATCGGCGATTTGGAGTTGGATATTCGTATTTCGACGATTCCGGTGGCCGATGGCGAACGGGTGGTTCTGCGGCTGTTGAATACCGAGCGCCTGATCCGCCCCCTCTCCGAGTTGGGCATGCCGCCCGCCGTCGAGGAACGGTTTTTCCGGGTGATGCATGAAACAAGCGGCGCCATCTGGGTGACGGGCCCCACCGGCAGTGGGAAAACAACCACGCTCTATTCCGCCCTGCAGTCGATAGATACGGCTCGCCGCAATGTCCTGACCATCGAAGATCCCGTGGAATACAAAATTTCCAGCATCGGGCAAATGGCCGTGAAAACACGCATCGGCCTGACGTTCGCCCAGGGATTGCGCCATATTCTGCGCCAGGACCCGGATGTCATTCTGGTGGGTGAAACGCGGGACCTTGAAACAGCCGAAATCGCCATTCGCGCCTCACTGACAGGCCATCTTGTGTTCAGCACGCTGCACACCAACGATGCGCTCGGCGCGATCGTGCGCTTGGTGGATATGGGCATTCCGCCCTATCTGGTGGCGGGTGCCACACGTGCCGTGATGGCGCAGCGGCTGGTGCGTACGGTCTGTCCCCATTGCGCGGCGCCGGTGGCACTCGGTGATGAAGAGCGTCTGATGCTCGGACGCTGGGCAGATGACCTCAAGGGCGTCGAGTTGCGCGAAGGCGGCGGTTGCCCCCGATGCATGGAGGGCTTCAGCGGACGCGCCGGCATCTACGAGCTGGTGGAAGTGGATCGGGCAATGCACGCCATCATACGCCGCGGAGGTACCCCCGAAGAATTGCGCCATCATATTGATGCGCTTCAGATTCCGGGGCTGATGGACGATGCCGTCGCCAAGATAAAATCAGGCGTCACCAGTGTGGCAGAGGTGATTCGCGTGATGGGAAGATGCGACGGGTGAGGGCATGAGAACCTACAGTTATCGTGGATATACCGATTCCGGGAAAAGCTGCAAGGGCCTGATTGAAGCCTTTCACGAGAAAGAAGCGGGCGAAAAACTGGCCGAACGGAATATCTATGCCACCCGCCTCGAAGAAGTCGGCCATCACGCAAAGCGTTCCTTTTTTTTCGGGGGAAAAAGGCGCACGGTCTCTCCGGATGCGCGCGCGCTGCTGTATCGGGAGTTGGCGGTTTTGCTGCGTGCCGGACTGACGCTCACGCAGGCCCTCGAGTTGCTGATTGATACACCGGAACTCCTCGCCTCGCATTCATTGCTGGCTGGTATTCGTGATGCCATTCGGCAGGGTTCCTCCCTGGCCGCCGCACAGGAGCAGGCCGGGCTCACCGACCAGCCGCTCGAACACGCTCTGATTGAAATGGGCGAACGGGCAGGGGCCCTGGGCGACGTGCTGATGCTGCTGGCCGACTATCTCGATGAACGGGGTCGTCTGCGCGACCGCATTCAAACCGCGCTTATTTATCCCTCGTTGGTGTTGATGATGTCCGTGGTGATTATGATTTTCATGTTTGGATTTATGATGCCGCGCTTCGCAAAGCTCTTTGATGAGGCCCGCCTGGTGCTCCCGCTCTTCACGCGTGTGGTACTCGCCGGCGGGCGCTTCGCCGGCGTATTTCTGACTGCGTTCCTGCTTCTTTCAGGGCTGGGCTTTGTTCTGTGGCGGGGCTGGTTCAGCCGGCGGAAAGAAGCGGTGTTTCGGCTTGAGCGGTTCCTTTTCTCGCTGCCCGGGGTGGGCTTTTGCTATGCGGCGGTGGTCAACGTGCGCTTTTCGCGAACGCTCGCGCTGCTCCTGCGCGGGGGGGTGGGGCTGATCGAGGGCCTGACCTACGCAGGGCGTGCCACCAGCAGTCAGTGGGTTGAAAACCTGATTACCATCGAAACGGAAAATGTCCGACGTGGAAGCACGCTGGCGGCGGCTATTCGACGCGTTCCTCCGCTGGCCGGTTCGCTCCCGGGATGGATTCAGGCGGGGGAAGCAGGTGGAGATATCAGCATCATGCTGGAGGAGGCCGCGCGGCGTTATCAGCAGCAGTGGGATCGGATGATCGCCCGCTTTCTCGCTGTCCTCGAACCCGTACTTATTCTACTCATCGGTTTCGGTGTGCTTATTATTGCGCTGGCCGTACTCATGCCGGTCATGTCGCTGAACAATGCACTGGGCGGCTGATGGTGCGTGCCGGATCGATTTAAATAAAACATAAAAAGGAGCGTGCAGGATGGCGGGAAAAAAAGAGATTTTGCGGGCAGATGGACGGACCGTGCATCAGATTCGGACGGTGAAGTTGAAGAAGAATATTGCCCCTGCGAGTACGGGTTCCGTACTGATCAGTGTGGGTGATACGCAGGTGATCTGTTCGGCAGGCGTGGAAGAATCCATCCCGCCCTGGATGCGTGCGAAGAATGTGGAAGGGGGCTGGCTCTCTGCGGAATACAGTCTGATGCCCTGCTCGACCTCCCCGCGCGCCCGCCGGGAAAGCACCTCCGGAAAAGTGAGTGGGCGTACCCAGGAAATTCAACGACTCATCGGGCGTTCGCTGCGTGCATCGGTTGATTTGAAAAAATTGGGCAAGCGCACTGTCTGGATCGATTGCGATGTGTTGCAGGCAGACGGCGGGACGCGAACGGCGTCCATCACGGGCGGTTGGATTGCCCTGCGTCTGGCGGTGAACCGCCTGTTGAAGCAGGGGCTTCTGACCGAAGACCCGATTCGTGAAGCGATGGCGTCCGTCAGTGTGGGCGTGGTGGGTGGGGTGCCGATGCTCGATCTGAATTATCAGGAAGACTGCGGCGCCGATGTGGATATGAATGTGGTGATGACCGAATCCGGTCGGTTTGTGGAAGTACAGGGCTCCGCCGAGGGGGACCCCTTTCCTGAAAAGGCGCTGAATGCCATGTTGAAGCTTGCGAAGGCGGGCATTCGGGACCTGCTGGAAAAGCAGCAGGCCTTTTTGGCGAAGTAGGTGGAGAGAGGGGGCTATGCAAAAAAGCATACACATTGGCCGGATGACCCGACACGAACTGGACGTGGCCGTGGATTGGGCGGCGCAGGAGGGGTGGAATCCGGGACTGCATGATGCCGCCGGTTTTTACGCCACGGATCCGAACGGATTTTTTATGGCCAAAGGACCGGACGGGGACCCGCTGGGCGTGATCTCCGCCGTGGCGTACGATGAGCAGTTCGGATTTATCGGCTTTTTCATTGTGCGTCCCGATGTGCGGGGGCATCAGGTGGGTATTCAGCTTGGTCAATGCGCTTTGAATTACCTCGGTGGGCGCAACATCGGTCTGGACGGCGTGGAGAACAAGATTAAAAACTATGAACGCATGGGTTTCAGTCTGGTGTGTCATAATTACCGCTGTGAAGGAAAGACCTCAACCTGTGCCAAGGGGGATGCCGGGATTCACCCGTTGCAGGCCGTGGGTCTGGATCGAATCTATCAATACGACCGGACCTGCTTCCCGGCCGATCGACGTATTTTCCTGAATGCCTGGTTGAGCATGCCGGAAAGTTGCAGTCTGGCCTGCCTGGATGGGAAAAAACTCCAGGGATACGGCACGATCCGGCGCTGTCGATCCGGCCACAAAATAGGCCCGCTCTTTGCCGATGATTTGGAAACGGCGGATAGGTTGTATCGTGCGCTTCTCAACCGGGTGAAGCCGGATGAGCCGGTTTATCTGGACATTCCGGGAAATCATCCCGAGGCCCGGTTGCTGGCCGAAAAGCACCGGATGAAAACCGTTTTCGGAACCGCCCGAATGTACAGCCGGAACGAACCGAAGCTGGCGACCCAAAGGATTTTCGGAATCACCACCTTCGAACTCGGTTAGCCGTCCGTCGGGTCTTGGATACAGCCAGGCCTGATGAGGGATAATCCAACCGGATGGAGCAAGGTGAAACATGCAGGCCTGACCTCGATGGCGCAGCCCTTTTTGCGTTGTTATTTTTCCCTTGTTGAGTTTTTTGATGTGGGGCAGGAGGAACAGGCTGCGCAGTTGCCGCCGCAACGCGCGCCGTCGTTTTTCCCGGTCAGTGTTTTGTAAATGGAACGCACGGAAAGCAGGAGGACCGCCCCCAGCACAAAAACCACTATGATTGTTTCCCACATGATCGTTTCCTTTCGCGCATCGTTGTGTCCACGTAGAAATTTCCATCGACCCCGCGGGCGAAAAGAAAAATCAGGTTACGTTGATTTTCCGGGCCATACCCCGTCCGAGCATAAGTCGGCTTCCCATGACCGAAAGGAGAAACGGGCCATTCGGGGTGTTGCGCAGCACTTGCAGTTGCACGCCGGGAATCAGGCCCATGGCCGCGAGGCGACCCTGCATGTGACGCCCGGCCTGAATGGCCAGAATGCGCACCAGCGTTCCGGGTTGTACCGCACTGAGTGGCATGATGGCTCTTTGCTTGTGTGAGTCCTGAGGCTGCATTGGGTTTCCGTGCCTGCTCTCTGTCTGCGGGTTGACATTTCCTTCCGCGTCTGTGGAAGGAGTTCGTAAAACAGTTCAGAAGTAAGCCAGTCCTAACAATAAGTCAAGATGGAATTCCTTGAAAGTGTGCGAGATATTTCAGGGATATAGGTTTGCTTCGCAGGGGGTGTTGCGACTATAAATTGCTCCTGTTTAACCCCCTGCATGAGGCAGGAAATAGGAGGAATTCACGATGCGTATCTGGATGAAAGCTGCAATGATTTTAATGTTGGCGGGTCTGATCAGTGGTTGTGTGAAGATGGATCAGACGCTGACGATCAATGACGATGGTTCGGCTTCCGTGGAGATGTCATACGGTATGTCGGAGGCGATGGTGAACCAGATGGAGGCGATGAAGAAGATGTCGGCCTCGATGGGTGAGGAAGAGGAAGAGGATGATTCCTTTGATTTTGACGAGCAGAGCATCCGCGATCGTTTTGCCGGGTTGAAAGAGGAGGGGATCACGCTGGATTCTGTGAGCACCGAAGTGAAGGATGGCTGGAAGTACATCAATATGAAGTACAGCACGAAGGATCTGGCCGCTCTGGCGAAGACGGATTTGGCAGAGAATTCCAAAATGAGCCTGAAGAAGAATGCGGATGGCAATTACGTGCTGCTGCAAAAGAATTCGGATTACAACATGGGGGATGATTCCGAGGAGACCTCGCCTGAAATGAAGGAAATGATGATGAAGCAGATGCTGCCGATGATGAAGGGGATGCAGGTGGCGTTTCGCGTGAAGGTACCGGGCGAAATCATCGAAAGCAATGCCACGGAAGTTCAGGGCAAGGAGGTGGCCTGGGTGTATGATGTGGATAAGGATCCCTCGTTCATCCTGAATGCGGACAAGATGGAAGACATGAAGGTGGTCTTCTCCGGAAAGGGTTTGTCGCTGGAAGATATTGAGATTACCGGTTCGGACGAGGATTAAACTCCCCGGGATTGGTTTAAGCACGGGATGTTCGTTTTTCGGATATCCCGTGTTTTTTATATGCCGGGGTGTCGCGACAGGTCGTACGTATGCAAATCATGCTGGGTGCCTTTACCGTCGAAGTGACACGAAAGAGAATCAGGAACATTCACCTGAGCGTTCATTCGCCGGATGGGCGGGTGACCATTTCCGCGCCGATGCGTACGGGTATGCGTGCCATTCGGGCCTTTGCTGTTTCCAAACTATCCTGGATCAAGACGCAGCAGGAAAAGATGAAGCAGGAAGCCTGCGTAACCCGGCGTGATTTTACGGATGGCGAGTGCCAGGAGGTTTGGGGGCGCCTTTGTCCGCTTCGTGTGATCGAAGCGGAGGGGGCGGACGAGGGGGTGGAGTTGGTCGGGGGGCAGTTGATGATGCGTGTTCCATTCGGTGCTGAGCGGGCACGGAGGATGGCCCTGCTGTATGCCTGGTATGGTGCAGAGGTGCGGCGTGAGGCAGGCGGGTTGGTGAGAAAACGGGAGCGGCTTATGGGGGTGAAAATTGCGCGTGTATCCGTGCGTCCGATGAAGACCCGCTGGGGAAGCTGCAGCATCAAGGCCCGTACCATACGCATCAATTCCGAGTTGGCCAAAAAACCGCCTGCGTGTCTGGAATATATTGTGGTCCATGAGCTGGGGCATCTTCGCGTGCCCAGTCACAATGCCCGTTTTGCCGCGCTCATGGATAAATACATGCCGGAATGGAGAACACTTCGGCAGGAACTCAACCGCGTGCCGCCCTGCGTGGAATCCCGATAATCCGTCGGACTTCAGGTGGTTCGCCGCTGACGGTTTCCTGCGGGTGGGGCCGGGGCATTCGGTTCAGGGCTGTACCGGCAACTGTAATCAGTCCGCCCATCTGTTATTTCAGTTGGAACGCACGCCCTGAAGCGGACCGGTTCGCTTTTGCCCGGATATACATGATCAAACGCCCATTCTGTTTGTCCCATGGAATGCGTTGGCGCTGATATGATTGAAGGCGCTGCGCGACCGACGGATTTCGTTTTCGGATGAAAATGCTGGATGGCGTCGGGTGCCGACGCCTGAGGCGCGTGAGCCACGCGCCGTCCAGGAAGAGCCGGGAAATCCCCCGGAAGAAGCAATCCATGTGCTTTTGTGGCTTCGTGTGAGATATTTTCCGGGTATAGCTCTGCGATCCCTGCGGGCTCTGCGAGAAGAATGTTTTCTCTCGCGCTGGCACGGAGAGGGTCCAACATGAGTGTGTCAGACGGCGGGGCGGAGACGGGTGAGGAGTTGGGCGGGGGTGGGTGCGGGGGTGCGGGTGACGGATTCGAGGAAGTAGAGGCGGTCATCGGTTGGTTCGATCCAGGCGGCGGCAAGGTAGGCGCCGGTGCGGCGGAAGGCGCCTTTGGGGTGATAGAGGCCGCTCATGACGGCGCGTTGGATGCCTTCATGGGTTTGCGTTTGCAGTTCGGGGGCGCGGAGTTCGGCGGGGGCTTGTTTTCGGAGCCAGTCCTGCACGGTGCCTTCGAGCCAGTTTTTGACCATGCCGAGGCGCTGGAAACGCATTTGTTCGGGTTTGTTTTTGGGGTGCTGAAAGGCGAGGGCGGCGAGAGCGGGCTGGATGTGGCAGGTGTGCATGAGTTGTCCGGCGGGGGCGAGGAGGTCCATGCCGAAGGCGCGGTGTCGTACGGGGTCGCCGGGTGCGGGGATGCGGAGGGAACAGGAGTGGAGGATGGCGCTTTCGAGTTCTTTGTCGCGTTGGTCGGGCCAGAGGAAGACGAGTTCGGTAAGGAGGGACCCGGTTTCGTGATAGAAACCGAAGCGCGACATGGGGAGGGCGTCGCGCAGGCCGATGAGTCCGTTCCATCCGGCGATTTTGGCGGGTTGGGAGTCGGTGATGGTTTTGTTTTTTTCGAGTTTGCTGCGGTAGTCGGTCATGAGCCGGGGGAGGTCGGGTGCTTTGGGGACGGCGGCCCAACTGAGTTCGAGGCGGAACTGGCGGGCATCGGCAAAGGCGCAGCGTCCCTGGGCCTCTTCGCGGGAGAATTGGAGCATTTCCCAGTCGGGGGGCAGGGCGAGGTGCAGGTTGCGCCAGATCCAGAGCTGCATTTTTTCCTGTGGAGGCATTCGGGTTTCCGTTTCTGTATGGGTTTGTTGCGGGAGAACGGGGAGGGATAGTAAGGATGGGGGGGCGGGGCGTAAAGGGAAAAGAGGGAGGGGATGAGGTCGTGGTGACCCCGGAGGGGTCCCGGCACATAGCCCGGGGGCGGACGATCCCGGGAAGTCGTGATGCAGCAATCAGGTGCGCCCCGGATGGGGTGCAGGATCGGCGATCAGCTCACAGAGCCGACGTTACAACGTGTTGCGATTTGGATTTGATTTGTCGCGTGGGGTGGGCGTAGGGTTGTAGCGTTTGCTTAATACAGGAGGTGGGGTATGCGTGGTGATGGTTTTTCATTTTCCAATCGTTGGAACTTTTTGTTTTTCGTCTTTTTCGGGGTGGCGTCGGTTTGCCGCGGGGACGCGGGGCTTGAGGGGTGGATGGATGAGCAGGCGTTGACCTCGCTGGGTGGCGGCGTGGTGAGGAAGGCGGGGCCGGCGTTGGATGGGAATTCGGCGGAGGTGCGGCAGAAGCTGACGGCTTTGCTGATGGGTGCGGCGCCGGTATCGGTGTCGGGGTTGGTGCTGAGTGAGCCGGAGTGTTTGGCGATGGTTGGGGAGCGCGAGGCGTGGGTGCTGCGCGGGGCGGATGGTCGGTCGGGGGTGAGGTATACGCTGGGCGCCCGGCGGAGGGCATCAGGCTGGGATACGGTGTTTTTTGCGGCGGAGGGGTTGGCGCCGGTGGCGGATGCGGATTTTGATGGTTCGTTGGGGCGTGTGCTGGCGGTGGTGCTGCGCGGTCGTACGAAGGGGAAGGAGATTTCGGGGGTACGGGGGGAACTGACGGGCAGCGGGACGGTGATGAGTACGTGGGGTTCGCGTGAGGTGGTGTCGCCGTGGGAGTCGTTTCGGGTGTTCATGGTGGATGATGCGCCGGAGGCGAACTGGGGGCATGCGTGCCGGTATGTGTTTGCGGCGGGGGATCTCTCGATGGTGGCGGTGGCGTATGAGGTGACGCCGCTGAGTGTGTTTTCGGCGTTGAAGCGTTCGGGCGGGACGGAGAATCTGATGGAGACGATCGTCCCTTTTGAGCGGACGGTGCAGCCGATGCCGGAGCGGAAAGGCGGCGGGGCGGATGGCGCGAAGGCGATTCGTTATGACGGGCCGGTTTCGAATTGCTATGCGGTGATCATTTCAGGGGGATACAACCAGGCGAATAATCACATTCGTTACTGGGGGGATGCGGCGTATGTCTACAGCACGCTGACGCGGAAGTACGGGTATGTGAAAACGAATGTGTATGCGCTGATTTCGGACGGGTTGGATCCGGCGGCGGACCGGAGTGATGATACGAATTCGCCGTGGGATCTGGATGGGGACGGGACGAACGATACGCAGGCTTCGGCGACGGCGGTCAACGTGAGCAATGTGTTTGTTCATCTGCAATCCGTGTTGACTTCGAATGATCAGTTTTTTGTGTTTACGACGGATCACGGGGGCCCGATCACGGGCGGCGATGAGGGGGATGTGGAGCTGAACCTGTGGAATACGGAGAGTCTGACGGATGTGGAGATGAAGGCGCTGACGGAGGGCCTGCCGTGTCCGGTGCATTTTGTGTTTGAGCAGTGCTACAGCGGCGGGTTTGTGGATGATCTGGCCCAGAGCAACCGGACGGTGGCGACGGCGGCCTGGTATAACGAATCATCCTATGCGGGGAATACCTTTCCGTGGTTTGATCAGTGGTGTTATTACTGGACAGCGGCGATGCGGGGGTTTTATCCGCAGACGAATGAGCCGTGGGTGGATGCGCTTCCGTGCGATGGGGATTTGAATGGGGATGGATATGTCTCGATGGACGAGGCGCAGCGGTTTGCGTATCTGAACAAGTATTCGCTGGATCATCCGATGTGGCAGGAGATTCCAGAGGGTCTGGGGAAGCGGTCGTTTCTGCTGCGGCTTGATTCGGGGGATGTGGGGGTTGGGGAACTGGTGTTGGATTCCGCGCCGTCGGGCGTGGTGGTTGGGGCGCCGTTTTCGTTCCGCATGCAGGCGTGCAATGTGTTTGGTGATGTGATCACGAATTATGCGGGGCCGGTGAACATTCACGCGGAGGCGCAGCCGATCGATCCGGGGTTTTATGTGGGTACGGGTACGGTGGATTCCGCGTTTCCGATGTATTCGGACTACATGGACGCGCGGACGCAGATCATTTATCCGCCCCGTCTGCTGGGGGGCGCGCGCACGCTGGATGAAATCCAGGTGGAACTGCTGCAGTCGCCTCCGATCATGTTGAGCAACTGGACGATTCGGGCAAAGCATACGGCGCTGACGGAGTATCCGAGCAATGCGGTGTGGGAGAGCGAGGGCTGGACGACGGTGTATGTTTCCAATCAAACCTTTTCTTCGACGGGCTGGGTGACGTTTGCGTTCAATGTGCCGTTTGCATACAACGGCACCGATTCGCTGATGCTGGATTTCAGTTTTTTCAATGCGGAGTATGATGAGAGCGGCTCCTGCTGCGCCTCGGTGGGCAGTAACTATGTGGCCATTGCGGCATACAGTGATAATGAGTACGGGGACCCGCTGCTGTGGTCGAACGATGTTCCGACGCCCACACGGGCCACGGAGTTTCTGAATCTGCGTTTCGGTCCGCCGCCGGTGCCGGTGGAGGTGGAGGTGAGCCCCACGCAACTGGTCGGATTGGTGGATGGGGTTTGGACGGGCAGTGTGACGCTGCTGGATGCGGCTTCGAGCGTGCGGTTGGTGCTGGAGGATGCCACGAATGCGGCGTGGAGGGGACATTCGGATTGGTTCACGGCGGCGGGCTGCGGTGACCTGGGTGATGCCATGCATGTGACGGGGTTGGTGTGGGTTTCCGGCGGGGATGCTTCGTGGTTTGCGCAGAACGATACGGTGCGCGGAACGGGGCTGTGCGCGGCGCAGGCGGGGGCGGTTTCGAACAATCAGGCGTCGTGGGTCGAGACGATTGTGACGGGGCCTGGATTGTTGACGTTTTACTGGAAGGTCTCTTCGGAAGAGGAATTTGATTATCTCTCGCTGGATGTGAATGGGACGGAGACGAATGCGGTTTCGGGAGAGATGGACTGGGGGCTGGTGCAGGCCGAACTGGCGTCGGGTGTTTCAACGGTTCGCTGGACGTATGCGAAGGACGGTTCGGTGAGCGAGGGCGATGACACGGGATGGGTCACGGATGTGGCGCTTTATGCGTATACGGGACGTGTGCTGACGGCGTCGGGTGATTTGGCGTTCGGGAAGGTGGGAATCGGCACCAACGCGGAGCGGGTGATGACGCTGCGGGCACCGGGCGATGAGGCGGTCACGGTCTGGGACATTACGGGGCCTGCCGGTTTTTCGGTGGAGCCGACGGCGTTGCTGATTCCACCGGGTGCTTCGAGCAATGTGACGG
>JAQVYB010000199.1 GCA_028708815.1 Kiritimatiellia bacterium
CAGGAAATCGACACCCTGCGCCATCACTACGCCTATACCACCACAAACCTCCCCGGCATCCTGCTCCTCTGCCCCGAAAATCCCGCCAACCTGACCACCTCGTCCGGCCAATCCGAAACCTGGCCAAACCCCGCCTCCATGCCACCCACGCGCAACGCTTTCCGGCTCGAAGCCGACACCGCCCTCTTCATCCCATTCGATGCCGGACCCGTCCCCACGGACCACTCGCGCTACGCCCACTCCATCACCGATCAAGGCACCTGGCTCGCCTCCGGAAAACACCAACTCAACGGCAGCGGCGAATACCTCGCCATATCCGATCACCCCGCCATGGACAATACCCCCGCCATCACCCTCGCCCTCGAACTGAATCCCGCTGCGCTCCCCGCCTCCACCACCGCCCTCCTTTCCAAATCCGACAGCTATACCCTCGCCCTCGAATCCGATGGCCACCTCACCTTCTGCATCGCCTCCACAGACACCCCCGTTCGTTCCCTTTCCCTCCTCGCCACCGGACAACTCCACCAGGTCGTTGCCGTCTTCGACGGAACCCTCCCCGCCGAACAGCGCATACGAATCTACCTCAACAGACAACTCGATCAAACCGGCGCATCCACCCACGCCGTCATACCCCGCACCCCCACCTCCGTCCTCTGCATCGGCGCAGAAACCCCTGCTGCACCCGTCACCCTCAACGCGACCCTTGGCCCCATACGCCTCATCCGAAAGCCCCTCGCCCCCGCCCAAATCCTCAACCTCTCCCTTTAACTCCCGGATAAAGTGCGAGGGAGCGTCCCGCAAACCAGACAAACGACAGCGAAACCATCCCGCCAAATCAAAAAAATCAGGCCAGGCCTCCCGTGGAAAATTAGGGCACAGACATTCGACGCTCAGGCGTCAACCGGCAAAAGGCCGCCTGGATGGCGTAATCAAGACGGACGCGGTCAGAAATAAAGATTGGCCATCTGGAGAACCGAGGCCACCTGTGGCTGTATGTGAATCAGCTGGACGGCGCCACCCCGGGCCTGCATGGCCTTGCGCGCCTTGAGCAGCGAGCGTACTCCCATACTGCTGATAAACGTGACACGACCAACATCCAACACCAAGGGAGATCCCGCCCCCAATTCGGCCAAAAGCGATTCGACCAGAGAGTCGAATTCACCCGCCGTGGCTGAGTCCAATCGCCCTATTAATTTCAGTGTTAGACCGCCCTGAGTCCGGGCCTGTGTTTCCCATGTCAAATTCATATTAGTCCAAGACACCACACGATGGCGGGATCCATGCCCACCCATCCATCCTGCTAAGCGTACAGATTCACATGCCGACCGGTTGTTTGCGACGAGGTGGCGGATGACGCCTCTGTCCGTTCCCCGGCTTCCGGTGCAAGCGCCATACGGGGACCCTCCCGGCCCTCGACCTCCATCGGCGCGGCAGGCTCAGGCCGAACAACCTCTTCCTGCGCCCCTGCCGCTACGGCACGGGGAGTCGATGTCCGATCAAAGATGGACGGATTCTCAATCATCTCGCCGGTTGCCTGAATATCCATTGCTCACACTCCTGTTGGTTCAAGTCATTACGGATATCCCTTTCCGCCTCCTACGTCAACATAGCATTCAATCGCTCTGCTGTTAACTTATTATTCCACCCCACACTTGCAATATTTCAGAAAAATGATATGAGCAGTGGCCTTGCACAGAAAAAAGGGACCCGTCTTGCGATCCAAATCATCCGCGAACGATTCATCCCGCTACAACTCAACTCAGGAGAGAAAACCAATGAGCGTAAAAAAAAGCACTTCAAAGAAAAAAACGCCGGCCAAAAAAACACCGGTGAAAAAATCCGCCAAACCGGCTGCCGCAAAAAAATCAACGAAGCTTAAAGGAAACATGCTGATCGCTCAGAGCGGCGGCCCCACCATGGTCATCAACCAAAGCCTGGTCGGCGCCATTCTCGAAGCTAAAAAACACCCCGAAATCACCAGCATCTACGGCTCCCTCCACGGCATTCAGGGCATCCTCAACGAGGAATTCATTAACCTGAAAAAAGAAACCGTTAAGACCCTCGAGGATATTGCCCAGACCCCGTCCTCCGCCCTCGGTTCCGTCCGAAAAAAACCCGCGCCGGAAGATTGCGCCAAGCTCTTCGACGTCATGAAGAAATACAACATCCGCTACTTCTTCTACATCGGCGGAAACGACTCCGCTGAAACCGCGCATATCGTAAACGAAGAAGCCAAAAAAGCCGAATACGAACTGCACTGCTTCCATATCCCGAAAACCATCGACAATGACCTGCGCGAAAATGACCACACCCCGGGCTTTGCCAGCGGCGCCCGATTCGTCGCCTGCGCCTTTATGGGCGACAACCTCGACAACCGCGCCCTGCCCGGCGTCAAGGTCAATGTGGTCATGGGACGCCATGCCGGCTTTCTCACCGCCGCCTCCGCCCTCGCCCGCGTGCATGAAGGCGACGGCCCACACCTGATCTACCTGCCTGAACGTCCCTTCAGCATGGAAAAATTCGCCGACGACGTGAAAAAAGTCTACAAGAAAAACGGACGCTGCGTCATTGCCGTCTCCGAAGGCATTGCCGACAAGGACGGCACGTCCGTCGCCGCCGCCCTCACCTCGGAAGTGGAAGTGGACTCGCACGGCAACGTACAGTTGAGCGGAAGCGGCGCCCTGGGCGACCGCCTTTCCGACTACATCAAAAACAAACTGCACATTTCCCGTGTGCGCGCCGACACCTTCGGCTACCTCCAGCGCTCCTTCCCCGGTGTCGCCTCGGAAGTGGACATGAAGGAAGCCCGCGCCGTGGGAGCCTTTGCCGTGAAGACCGCCGTGCATTCGGATGTGGACGGCAGCATTGCCATTCGCCGCAAAGCCGGAAAGAAATATCAATCCTTCTTTGAGCGCGTCCCGCTGAGCAGTGTGGCCAAAGAAACACGCCACATGCCGGATGCCTGGATCAACAAGGCCGGAAATGACGTCAACAAGGCCTTCCTTGACTACGTCAAACCGCTGGTCGGAAAACTCCCGACCATCGGCGCCTTCAAAGCCGTGCGCGTACCCAAAGCCAAATAACCCGTCATTCAAAAATGCCAAAACACAAAAGGGACGCTGATTCCAGCGTCCCTTTTTTTTCTCTCCCCGAATCGTCCGAACCGGGGAGAGACCTTGGCCTCAATATCCTTCTGTTTTACAAACAAAAACAGACCATGAGGTCATGGCCTCCTCCCGAATTCCCTCAACCCACGGCGTATAACGCTTAACCCTTAAGCTTGTATCGGGTATGGATGATGGCTTGTACTGGAAATAAGGAGAATTCACCAATGCCGATCACCCATCTCTTTCGCCTGCTGCTCATCGTACTGACGCTCACGGTTCAATCAGCCTTCGCCACCCGGCGTTTTCTCACTGATGGCGGGGCATTCATCACCCTGGAAAGGGATGGCTGCAAAACCACCTATCAACTGAGCCACAGCAGCTCTGGAGAACCATCCTTTCACGGGGCCGAACTGGGCGCCTTCAACAGCGAAGGAGGCAGCAGCCTGCGCCTGACCGGCTTTGCCGCCCACACCTACGAAGATGGCGGAAGTTATATCGGCGGCGCGGCAGTGGTCTGCGCAGTCTATCCTGAAGATGCTTCCGAAAGACCGTTTGTCACCAACTATCACACAGCCTATTACTCGGACGGACTCGGCGAGAAATGCCACTACGCAACCAATCTCAATGTGAACCTGGCAGAGATGGGGCTCACCCCCGGAAACTACCTCGTGGAAACGTATCTCTTTGCATACGGCAATGCCGAACCGCTCCTGAACAATCGCGACGGGAGCAATTTCATCGCCCGCTTCACCTATGCCGCCAACCCGCTTCCACCACCTCCCACTGCCGCACCCAACGGGAAAACCGTTCTCTCCTTCTCCTGCCAAACGAACACCGGATTCGGCAACGATCTCTATGTGGTCGGAAACCATCCCGACCTCGGCAGCTGGAACCCCGTCGATGCAAAAAAGCTGTATTGGACCGAAAACAACATCTGGCGCGGCACGATCGCCGTCACCGCGCCTGCCGACATCGATTATAAATTCATCATCCGAACGAATGAAGGTTCCGTGATCTGTGACGGCGCAAATAATGTGGTCTGGTTTCCCGGCCCAAACAGACAGACCAACGCACCGGGTATCACCGGCGCACCCTACAGCGGGAAGACCATCTATTACTATTCGGACTGGACCAATGCCGCCATCCTCTATCAATGCGGTTTCGATACCAATTTTTACAATCTGCCCCTGCAGCGCATCGACACCGGAAGAACCCCCGGCGAATACCTGTACTCCGCCTCCGGCTTCGCCAAAGCCGGCGAAAAAACCACCTTCGTTCCGCACGGCTTTTTCGATGGTGTCGAACACTGGGACAACTGCCCCATCGAAGGAATCGACAACTACTTCACCACCCTGGATGTCTTCTTCCTGCAGGACGGCCAAGTCTATAATTACACACCACCCGAAACACCCACGGCCGGACGCATCGAAACGACCTGGATCACCTCGGACCTGCACCCGACCATCCCCTCGCGCAATGTGCGCATTTTCCTCCCCCGTAATTACGATCTCAACACCGAAAAATCCTATCCAGTCCTCTATCTGCACGACGGACAGAACGTGTTTTCACCCGGAGGCATCTACGGCTGCTGGCATGCCGAAATCGCCGCCGAACACCTGATCAGCCTCGGCATGATGAGCGAGTCCATCCTGGTGGCTGTAGATAATTCCGATGAGCGGCTTCATGAATACCTGGCGGATGGCGATTCCACTGAATACGGCGACGGGACCGCCAATCTCTACCTGCACTTTCTCGCCCATAACGTGAAACCCCACATCGACACCACCTACCGCACATTGCCCGACAAAGCCCACACCGCTACGCTGGGTTCCTCCTTCGGCGGAATCGTCTCTATTTATTTGGGTCTCTCCTCCAATGTATTCGGGCGCGTAGGCCCGATGTCGCCTTCTTTCTGGGCCTGCACCAATTTCGTTCAGCAGAAAATCCGCGAGGGCGATTCTTCCGGCCTTCGCATCTATATGGACTGCGGAACCCGTGAGACCAGCGAAGCCATGTGGGAACCAATGTGGGAGGTGTATAATTATCTTTCAGCTGATGGCTATGCGGAAAACAGCACCTTGCTGACCACCTTCGGATGCGGACAAGAACATAACGAAGCGGCCTGGTCCATACGCATTACCAATGCCCTTACCTTCCTCATGGATATCCGGGATGACCCCAACGAACTCGCCCGCCTGAACCACCCCCCGCAAAGCCGCATCGAACTGACCGGCGACGAAGTGTCGCTGCGTTTTCAGGCACTCAAGGAAGTCCCCTATATTCTTCAACGCACAGACCACCTGGTTTCACCCGTCTGGCAGAACATTCATACCGCGCAGGTAACGTCGGCCCTATGGGCCAACACCTCGCTCGAAGATACAAACCCGCCAACCACACGCGCCTGTTACCGAATCCTCTCCAGACCCTGATTGTTATTCCTTCAGCGCGGGCTTTTTTCCGGCGAGACCTCTGTCCGGGAAAGGCACGATTCCCTGTGCCCGTTTTTTCTTTGAAGGACCGCCGCTTAACGGGCCAAAGCCCGTTGGCCTCCTAGCCGGCGAACAGCTTCTCCCGAAAGATGAAAAACAAAGCCCCCAGAATGCACAATCCAGCCCATAAATAATCCAGCTTCACCGATTCCTTTAGATACAGCACAGAAAAAGGAACAAAAACGGAAAGGGTGATCACTTCCTGCAGTATCTTGAGCTGGGGCACGCTCATCGTCTGGTGTCCGATCCGGTTGGCCGGAACCTGAATAAGATATTCAAAAAGAGCAATGCCCCAACTGATCAATGCTGCAATCAACCAGGGCTTTTGACTCAGATTTTTCAAATGCGCATACCACGCAAAGGTCATAAACACATTGCTGCATCCAAGTAGAAGTATTGTCGTCAGTATGATTTTCAAGCAGACACATCCTTTCGCGAACAAATCGGGGAGGCATCCACTCGGATACCTTGCCGTTCCGCTGAGAAATAGCAGGTCCACCGCGCAAATCAACGAGATATGCAGCCTGTATACACGAATTGAACCGGCCCCGCTCAGCCGATGCGTTACAGATAGATATGAATCGTATTGGCCTGATCCTGCTTCAGCAAGTCTGCGACCGCTGCGCGATCCAGCAGCACCCCGCCGGTGCGATAAGAATTGACGGAGTGCCGCTCGCAGGACTGCTCCACGCCGTTGATCACCACACGGCTCGGCGTGTGGCAATT
>JAQVYB010000035.1 GCA_028708815.1 Kiritimatiellia bacterium
AGATGCCTCCCGTAGTGATAAAAAGAGCTACGATCTGGGCGGATCGGCCAGTTTCGCACATCCCACAGTGGATAGCCGCGCGCTGGAATGGACCAACGCAACCCTCCCGGCATTCTCCGTGGCGGGGTCCCGCGACTCCTCCGGACAGGGCGCCGTTTCGGACAAAGACAAGTTTGAAAGTTATATTACGGTGCGCGTCATGGATGTACTTCCAAACGGCGATTTGCTGATCGAGGGCAAGCGCTCTCTGATTTTGAAGAATGATACCGTGCAGATGATCCTGACCGGCGCGGTGCGGGTGCGGGACATTGATAACCAGAATACGATTGAATCCACGAAGATTGCCGATGCCGTCATTCAATATCAAACCAGCGGCTCTCTGGAACGAACAACGAGGAAAGGGCTCATTCCCCGATTTGTGGATTGGGTGAACCCATTCTGAGGATGAACACATGAAAACAAACCACTATTTTTCCCGTTCAAACACCGGTGCGGCGCGGCAGCTGATTGCCTGTTTCGCGGCTCTGGCCCTCTTGCCGCTCGGGACGCCCTCTCATGCCGCCGTAACGGCGCGTCTGAAGGACATCGTGCGCATTGAGGGTGTAGATGAGGTACAGTTGGTCGGCTACGGCATTGTGGTCGGGCTCAACGGCTCGGGCGACAAGGATCTCGAACTTACCAAACAAACCGTGGCCAATCTGCTGGAGCAGTTCCGCATCACGATTCCCTCCACCGACATTAAGAGCAAGAATACGGCGGCCGTCATGGTCACCGCCACGGCACCCGCTTTTCACCGCGAGGGTGATCGGGTGAATATCCAGGTTTCCACCATGGGCGATGCCACCTCCCTCGAAGGCGGCATTCTCCTGATGACGCCCATGCTTGCGCCTGACGGCATTCTGTACGCCCTCTCTCAGGGCGCACTGACGGTCTCGGGCTATTCCTCCGGTTCGGGCGGACGAGGCGGACAAACGGATCAGATGAATTACACCTCCGTCGGCTACATCCCGGGCGGCGCGGTACTGCGGTACAGCCAGACCGAATCCTTTATTCAGGAAGGCATCATCCGCCTGGCGCTCAATCATGCCGATTTCACGACGGCCAACCGGCTCGCCGATGCCATCAACAAGATCTATGAAGGCTCGGCGGCCGTACGCGATGCCTCCTCGGTCTTTGTCCGGGTGCCTGCCGATATTATTGACATCGGGCAGACGGCACGTTTCATGGCCAGCCTGGAATCGCTCACGATCGAACCGGATTCGCAGTCCAAGGTGATCATCAACGAGCGGAGCGGAACCATTGTGATGGGCGGGAACGTACACATTGCCGAGGCCGTCGTGGCACATGGCAATCTGACGGTGCGCATCACATCGAATCTGGCCGGCTACATGCCCGAACCCTTTACCATGACGGAAGCGCTGGTGCTCGAGGAAACGCGCACCCAGGTGCACGAGGAAAATGCCAAAGTCATGCTGCTGCCGGGCACCACCACGGTCCAGGAACTGGCCGCCCTTCTCAACGAAGTGGGCACCACACCCCGCGATATCATTTCCATTCTCGAGGCCCTTCAGAATCTCGGCGCGCTGCAAATGGAAGTGCAAACCATGTAAATGGAGAACCCACTCATGATGAATCCAATCTCTTCCTACGATAGCCTTCCCGCCTCCTTCTCCATGCAGGGGCTGCGCCCCGGCGCCAAGCCCGACCAACTGCGCGAAGCCTGCGAAGAGGCCGAAGGCCTTTTTGCCGGCATCCTGCTGAAGGAAGGATTGAAGCCCGTATTGGATGAAGCCGGCGAGGGAGAATCGCACTCGGGCGCACTGCTGGAATTTTCGATCGAGGAAATGGCCAGGGAGATGGGGCGTCAGGGGATGCTCGGTATTGCCGATCAGTTTTATGAACAGTTGACGGGCCAATCCAATCCGTTTGGAGGAGAGCAATGAACAACAACACGGTATCGACGGAACTCAAAGACTATTTGAAGATGGTGGAGTCCGAAGCCTCCAACCTCCAGAAGGCCCTGCTTTCACGCGACAGCGCCCTCATTCTGGACGCCGTCACACGGCAGCGCATCGCTCTGGATCAGATTCAATCATACATCAGCGAGAACCAGTCCATCATGTTCTTCTCCCCCACGGAAAAAAAGCACGTCCTGCAACCGATAATGCACCGTATACGCCGTGTGCTGACCATGAACGAACGTATGGCGCGAACACTCCTCGGCGTGATTGATAAAACCCTCTCGAATCTGGCCATCGGTACAAAAAACACCGCTAATGTCTACAATGGATACGGACGCGTCGCCGGCATGGCCGCGCCCATTCTGATCAACGCACAGGGGTAACGTCATGTCTTCACTCAGCGATATCACCACCGTGGCCCGAAGCGGCGTCCTGGCGCAGCAGGAAAACCTGAACGTCATCGCGCACAACATCACCAACGTCAACACCAAGGGCTACCACCGGCAAAGCGCCGTACTCACCACCAATCCGGCGAACATGCCGAACATCAGCACCACCATCCCCTATTCGCAGGGGACCGGCGTGACGGTGAGTGATGTCATTCGCGAGTACGATCTGCTTCGGGAGCGGGCCCTGCTCGATGAACGCTCCGGCGCCGCCAAAGATGAATTTCTGGCCAATCAGCTTCCCGATCTCGAATCCATCCTCCTGACCGACACCGAAAACGGACTCGCCCAGACCCTCACGCAGTTCTGGACCGCCTGGCAGGACGTGGCCGCCTATCCCGACAACATCACCATGCGCAACGTGGCACTCGAAAAAGGCGCGCAGCTTGCTTCGGTGCTCAACAAGGCGTCCGGGTCTCTGCAGAATTACCGCGACGGCATCGCCTCCGGCATTTCTCCGAACATTACCGGTTCCGTGGCCGACGAGGTGAACAGCCTGAACACCATGACAGCTGAACTCCAGAACCTGAATCGGAAAATCACCCTGTATGAGAACTCCCGTGTTTCCACCGCCGACCTCGAAGACCGCCGCGACCTGCTCGTGGCCGACATTGCCAAGCAGGCGGAAATCGCCGTGGATGCCGACTACAACATCAGCATCGACGGCCAACTTCTGCTCAGCGCCGATGGTTTAACCCGCAACACACTGAATATAACCACTGCCGATCCGCTGACCTTTGATGTCAACGGAGCCGCCGTGAACATCGAACAGGGCGTCATCGGCGGCTGGAACGAACTGACCGGCTACATCGAATCGCTCGGTGATAATCTCGACACGCTGGCCGCCGAACTGATCACGCAGGTCAACGCCCTGCACACCTCCGGCTATGATCTGGACGGCAACCTCGGCCTGGACTTTTTCACGGGCGGCACCGCCTCCGACATCTCCGTCAATGCCGCCCTCTATAATGCGGGCAACCCCCTGCTCAACAATCCACGCCTCATTGCCGCCGCGCAAACCCTCTACGATCCCGGCGGACCCAACGAAGGACCGAACACCGGCGACGGCGCCGTAGCCCTGGCCATTGCCGATCTCTCCGGCGACGCCCTCGCCGCACTCGGAAATCAATCGTTCAACCAGTATTACACGCAACTGACCACCAACCTGGGGACGCAGATTGGAACCTTTGAATCGCTGGCCGAGAGCGGCGCATCCACCATTGCCGCCCTCGAAAATGCCATTCAATCGGAATCAGGCGTCAGCCTTGATGAAGAACTGATTCACATGATCACGGCGCAACGCGCCTATCAGGCGGCATCCAAACTGCTCTCTGAAAGCAACACGATGTTCGATGTGCTTATGTCGATCACGCGATAAATAACGGAGACCTGGCCATGAAAAAGAAAAACACAGCGAACCGAAACGCGACCACCGGCGAGTCCTTTAACCAAAATCTGCAGCTGTTGACTCAGCAGCTCGGTTTGTATGCCGTGCTCCTGCGGAATGCATCCGCCAAACAGCGCATCGTTAATTCGTAAAGGATAGAGAGGCACCGGCATGAAACACGCCAGGCAAAACACCCTTCCGGTACTTCCCGAGACGCCGGAAAGCATCACTCCCCGAGGCGTTGTGCTGATCGGGGCGGGTGGCCCTTTGCCGGAACTGATCCGCCTCCTTCGGGAGCAGGACGGACTGGCCTGCCAAGGCATTCTCGACCCCGACCCCGCGCTCAAGGGAGAACTCATCGAAGGCCTGGTCGTACTGGGCTGGCTGGGCGATATCCCACGCCACGCCTCCTGCGCCGTGATCGGCAGCCCGAAACGCCCGAACGCGTTTGACCGTAAATCCGTTTATCATATTCTGCTTCGTCAGGGACTCTGCCTGCCGGTGCTTCAGGCGCACTCGGCCGTCTCCGCCCCGGATGTCACGCTGCCCGCAGGCACCGTTCTCCTCGAAGGGTCCGTGGTAAAACCGGGCGCCTCGCTCGGCGTGAACTGCCTGCTCGAACCGGGCGCAAAAGTCACCCGTTGCGCCGCTCTCGGCGAACACACCATCCTGCGCCGCAACACCACCTGGCGCAAAACCGGGCCGGCCCCCTCCGGGCAAACCGAAATGCACCAACAGCTCGAAGCCGTCCTCGCCCAGGAACACGAACCCCTGCAACGCATTATTGAACGCATCAACTGGGCCAACATGGAAATCATCCTGGTGGTGAATCCGCAGGGCGTCCTTATCGGCACCATCACCGATGGCGATATCCGCCGCGGACTGCTTGCCGGGGTGGATCTGAACCTGCCCGCCGCCCTCATCATGAACCGCACCCCGACCACCGCCCCGCAGGGCCTTTCCCGCAAGGAAATGCTGCGCATCATGCGCGAAAAATCCATCCGTCACCTGCCGGTGCTGGATGGCGAAGGCCGTCCGGTCCTGCTCGAGCGCATGGAACATATTCTGGATGCCATCAGCGGGCACGACGCCATTGTTATGGCGGGCGGCCTCGGCTCACGCCTGCGCCCGCTCACCAACAATACCCCGAAACCGCTCCTGCCCGTCGGAAACCGCCCCATTCTGGACCATATTCTCGGGGGATTGAAATCGGCGGGCATCGAGGAGGTGGTCCTCTCCCTGAATTACCGGGGCGACCAGATTCGCCACCACGTGGGCGACGGCGAACAGCACGGGCTGCGCGTGAATTATGTCACCGAGAAAGAACGCCTCGGCACGGCCGGTGCGCTTTCCCTGCTGAATCCCCGCCCGACGCGTCCCTTCCTGGTCATGAACGGCGATCTGCTCACGAATCTGAACTACGCCAAGCTGTTGCGTTTTCAGCAGGAAAACGACTATGCGCTGGTCATGTGCGTACGCCAGTATAAGATTCAGGTGCCCTACGGCGTGGTACAGGTCACGCCCGAAGGACAAATCAACGCCTTGCAGGAAAAACCCGTGCATGAACATTTCATCAACGCCGGAATCTACGTCATGAAACCCCGGTGTCTCGATTACATTCCGCGTCGGTCCTATTTTGACATGACCGATCTGACCACGCTGCTCATCGAGCACGGCGAGAGCGTCGGCGCCTTTCCGCTGGTGGAATACTGGCGCGATATCGGGCGGGCCGAGGATCTTCGCGCCGCCTCCGAGGAGCACCACCGGCACGTGACCGCAGCAGGCGAGGCCCTGCCCCGCAACGTGCGCATTCCAATGGAGGCCCTGGCATGAGAGGCAAAACAGCCGTAGTCACCGGCGCATGCGGATTTATCGGCAGTCACCTCGCCGAAGAACTGGTTCGACGCGGCGCGCATGTCAAAGCGCTCGCTCTGTATGATGCACGCGGCGCACGCGGCTGGCTTGATCAGATTGATCCGGCCCTGGCATGCGAAATGGAAATCATTTCCGGCGATATCCGCGACGCCGAACAAATGCGCCGCCTCATCCGCAAAGACGATGTTGTTTTTCATCTCGCCGCCCTCATCGGCATACCCTACTCCTATATCGCCCCGCGCTCCTATGTGCAGACCAACATTGAAGGCACCCTCAACGTGCTCGAAGCCGCACGCGAGGCCGGCGCCGCACGCGTCATGAACATGTCCACCAGTGAAGTCTACGGCTCCGCCCTGCGCGTACCCATTGATGAAGACCACCCCCTGCAAGGCCAAAGCCCCTACTCCGCCTCCAAAATCGGCGCGGAAAAGATGACGGAAAGCTACGTTAAATCCTTTGCCCTGCCTGCCGTCACCGTACGCGCCTTCAACACCTTCGGTCCGCGCCAGTCGCCCCGCGCCGTCATCCCCACCATCCTCATGCAACTGCTCGCCGGCGAAAAGGAACTGCATCTGGGCAATCTGCACAGTACGCGTGACTTCAACTTCGTGGCCGATACCGTCGAGGGCCTGATCCGCCTCGCCGCCTGCGAGGCCGCCATCGGACGGGCCGTCAACATCGGCACCGGCGCCGAGATAACCATCGCCCAGCTCGCCGAAAACGCCCAACGCGCCGTCGGCCACACCGCTTCCATTATCGAGAAGCAGGACCGCATGCGCCCCGAACACAGCGAAGTGCAACGTCTTTGCGCCGACGCCTCTCTGCTCCACTCCCTCACCGGCTGGACCCCGCCCCCGCGTCTGGAAGAAGGACTCCGCTTAACCGCCGACTGGATGAAAACGGAACTAACCCGCTATGAGCCTCAACGATACTATGTTTAAACAGCCGCTGGCCCTCGCCCCGCGCGCCGTACTTTTTGATCTGGATGATACGCTCTATCCGGAACGCCAATATGTGTTCAGCGGGTTTCAGGCGGTGGCCGCCCATATCCAACGGGTATACGGCCTGCTCGTCTTCAACGATCTCGTCCAAATCTATCTCGCGGGCGAGCGGGCCAACGTCTTCGGCGCCACCCTCGAAAAACACTTCGGAAACGTCGAAGAGGCCGTTCTGAAGAAAGTGCTCCACGTCTTCTGGACCCACACCCCCAAAATTCAGCTCTATGAAGACGCCCGCATCTGCATGGCCCTGCTCTTCTCGCGCGCCATCAAGGTCGGCGTGATCACCACCGGTCGCGGCGGCATCCAGCAGAAAAAAATCGCCGCTCTCGAACTCGAACCCCTCCTCGACGGCATTATCTATACCGACGACCTCCTGAACGACGCCGAGCCGGGCCAGCCCAATGCCGATGCCTTTCACATCCTCGCCCTTCAGCTCGAGGTCGAACTAAGTGAACTCTGCTTTGTGGGCGACAACCCCCTCACCGACTTCGCCATTCCCCGGCGGCTCGGAGTCAAAACCGTGCGCATACGCCGTCCCGGCGGAGAGTTTTCGGAGGCCCAGCCCCCCGCGCTCGGTTTCCAGGCCGACCGCGTCATTGAATCCCTCACCGATCTGCCCCGCCTCTTTCTCCCGGCCAACTCCCCCAAGTCCTGAACGCCGAAACCGATTCCCCTGTTTCTATCAATCCGTTTAACAAACCAAAAAAGCGACATTATATATTGTTTTTGACAGAAGAAGGCGCTAGACACGGACGCAAGTTGAAATGGGGTCACGGAGGGTCGTGGATGTCCGCAGAGCTGAACATACTGATCGTTGATGATGAATTCAGCGCCAGGAAGCTGCTGGAAGTCATGCTCAAGCCTTATGGACGCTGCGCGGTGGCTACGAATGGTAAAGAGGCCATCGAGGCCGTGCAACAGGCCCTCTCGCAAGATGACTACTTCGATCTTATCTGTCTGGACATCATGATGCCCGAGATGGATGGGCAAGAGGCCCTCAAGGTCATTCGCCAATTCGAAAACAAACGAAGTCTCTGGCCCGGCAACGGCGCCAAAGTCATCATGACCACCGCCCTTCAGGACGCCTCCAACATCATGACCGCCTACATGGAACAATGCGAATCCTACCTCGTCAAGCCCATTGAAAAAGAAGCGCTTCTGGCCGAAATGCGCAAGTTGACGCTCATCCCCTGACAGGTCGGTGCATGCCGTGAAAGCCCTTCTCATCAAATGGCGGGACATGAACCCGCAACTGAAGCTCTTTCTTGCCGGCGTTCTTCTTCTGGGTGTGGCCGCAGGCATCTTTGACATCAGCTTCAACAACTATCTCAGCGACACCTTTCAAATCGGCGCCAAGACACGCGGCTGGCTTGAATTCCCCCGAGAAACGCCCGGTTTTCTTACGGCGATTTTTATCGGCCTGCTCTTCTTCATCCCGGAGACCCGCATCGCGGCCCTGGCCGCCCTGCTCACCGGTCTTTCTCTCATCAGCGTAGCCATCTGGGGGCAGCAGTGGATCCCGATGATCATCCTCATGACCCTTTTCAGCACCGGGCTGCACCTCTTTTTACCTGTACGCAATTCCGTCAGCATGCTTCTGGCCAAAGAGGGCCGGCACGGCAGACGCATGGGGCAGGTGGGCGCCGTCCAGTTCGCTTCCGGCATCATCGGCAGTGCCATCATCTGGCTGGTCTTCCGAAAAACCACCGGGAGCTACCCGCTGCTCTTCGTCCTGGGCGGCATCCTGGCCCTGATCGCCGCCGCACTCTTTTTCGCCATGCGCCTGCCCGCCGCGCATCTTCAGCGCCCCAAATGGGTCTGGAACCGCCGCTACTGGATCTACTACGTTCTCGCCATTCTCTTCGGCGGGCGCAAACAAATATTTCTCACCTTCGGCCCCTGGGTGCTCATCCGCGAATTTCATCAATCCGCCGCTGTCTTTGCTCAGCTCTGGGTGATCGGTGCCATTGCCGGACTCTTCTTTCAACCCCTGCTCGGAAACCTCATCGACCGCTGGGGCGAGCGGAAAATTCTCGTCCTTGATTCCCTCTGCGTTCTGGCCGTATGCCTCGGCTACGCCTACTCACACTGGATACCCAACCAACGCCTCGTGCTTCCCGTCCTGTTCGCCTGCTATCTCGGCGACCAGCTCCTCTTCGGCGTCAACATCGCCCGCATCACCTACATGTCAAAAATCGCGATCAACCCCACGCATATCGCCCCATCCCTTTCGTTGGGCAGCAGCCTGGATCACGCCGTGTCCATGACCGTGCCCATCCTGGGAGGTTTTCTTTGGGCCAGATTCGGCTACCAGTCCGTCTTTCTGGCCGCCGCCGGACTCGCCCTGCTCATGCTCTTCTTCAGCGCCCTGATCCGCATCCCCGCCCGCTGATGTGGCACTCGGCGGATGCCCCGTTGCTTCACTTAATATTTAAGGGCTGACCCCGAGGATGGGTTCATGGAGATGAAAACGCTCAAGGAGCGCGGTGCGCTCCTGTTCGATGCGTTCGCATTCGGTGCCGTCGGCCTGAGGGAGGCAGGTGCTCAGTCGGTCGTATTCCATCTGCGCGTATTCATAAAAACGTCCTTCCGCAGGGCGAACGAAAAGGAGTTGTTCGCGTATCCAATCGAGGGCACGCGCCATGGCTTCGGGTGCGAGAGGAGGCGCTTCGGGCGCAATACTCTCGGTCCTCAGCGTCGTCTCTTCAGGCAGCGTCTCGATGAACCAGGAAAGGTCGGCCTCCTCGGATTGACGCGCGAGAAGGTAGAGCAGGAGGTCGGGTCGATTCGCCAGGGGCGCGATGAACCAGGGGCGGCCGGGGGTTTCGTCACCAATCCAGGCGGCGAAGGCGGGCCGCGCGGCGGCAAAGACGGCGCCGATTTCGGCCCCGACGCCATAGCCCGCGAGAAGCTGCACCCCGGGCAGGATGCGCCCGTCTTTCAGCGCAGATCGGTACGTACAGATCAGCGCGGCGAGGGTTTTTTCTTCCGAGAGCGGGGCGGGCAAGATCGGCGTCAGCAGCACCCAGCCGCGTGCGCAGAAAACATCGGCCAAGGCCTGCCGCTCTTCGGGTTCGAGAGAGGCGGCCACGACAGCCAACGGGTAGCGCTGCGAGAGATGGGCGTCGTAATCGGTCGGCAGGTAAAGATCATACCGAACCGTCCCCCGCCGCAGAAGCAGCACACGCTCGCCGATAAAGAAGGGATCATCCGCCGGGAAATACGTTTCGGCGGACCGGTTCGTCCAGCAGCGCGCAGGCACGGAGGGTGTCGGGGCGGGCGCGCACCAGGCCGTCGAAACAAAGCCGGCCAGCAGCAGAGCAAAAGCCCTTTTCAAAAGTTTCCAATGATTGGAAAAAACGGTGAAAAAGTTTCCAACGGTTGGAAAAAACGCGAAAAAAGTTTCCAATGGTTGGAAAAAACGCGGGAAAAGTTTCCAATGATTGGAAACTTTTTTTTGAGCGGCTTTTGGGGTGCCGTTTTTCATGAGGATCAGGGTACGGCAACTCGTATGCGGATGTAAAGGATGCCGTGATTGGTGACAGGCATCCGGAGCATTTCGCCGGTACCCGGAATGTTGGTTTGGACACTATTCCAGACGGGCGCGACGAGATTGGTGGCGGAGTAGACGTGGTACGTGCGGCCGGAGGCGGCGAGGAAGGAGACGTAGTCCTGCGAGGGGGTGGCGAGTGCTTCGAGGGCAAAGAGCGAGGCGGCACTGGTGGGATCGGTTTGGGCGATGTATTCATCGCGGTTGGAGGCGCCGTCGCCATCGGTGTCGGCCTCGGGATCGGCGGCGGTGGGGCCGTCGAACCAGGTGTTTTCCCAGGCGTCGGGAAGTCCGTCGGCATCGGCATCACCGGTGCAGCCGGTGATGGTTTGGGCGTTGTTGAGCGTGCCGCGTGTGGCTTCGGCGGCTTCGGCCCAAATGAAATCGGCATAGCTCAATCCGGTACCGGCGAGCTGGAGCGACCAGCCGGGGGTGAGGGTGGTGGATTCGCTCACGCCGAGATCGGTGGAGGTCAGGCCCGCGGCGAGCTGATCGGCGGCGGTGAAGACGCCTTCGTAACTCAGAAACTGAATGACGGCGGAGTCGGACAGGCGGACGAGCGCGATGCCGTCGGGTGAACCGTTCTGCAAGCCGGGCATGTCGAACCAGAGGGCGCCGAAGCCGCATCCTTCGTCCGGCAGGACGCCGGAAAGAACGATCGCGCCGCTGTAGGCTTCCCCGTCATTTCCGTTGTAGGGAATGAGGGTGTAGTTGGTCAGACCGGCTCCGGCGGGACCGGCGATTTCAACCCCTTCGTTGGCGTCGGTGCTGTCGTTGTCGTAATGAATTTCATTGATCCAGACAGACGCGGCCTCGGCAATACGCAGGGTCACTTCTTCGGAATCGACGCCATCCTCCGTGACGGCATAGAAGGTGCAGGTATATACGCCCACCGAATCCGTCTGTGTCCAGATGAAGCTGCCGGCGGTATTGGTGGCACCGAAGGTTGCGCCAACAGGGGCGTTGCTGACCGACAGAGTGACGGGATCGGCATCGGGATCCGTCGCGACAATGTCAAAGGACAGCGTCTCGCCCCGCAGGACGGATTGTTCACCGATGGGTTCGAGGATGGGCGGGAGGTTGGTTTGACCATTGCATGGGTAAATGAATTGATGTTCGTTGAGGTATCCCGGCGTGGCGGTATTGGTGGGACCTGCCCAGGTGTAGCCGATGTAGTTGGTGGCCAGGCCGCTGAGCTGAAGCGAGAGGCCGATGGGCGTGCTGTCGGATTCGCGCACGATGACATCGAGGGAGTATTCCCCGGCGGCGGGACCGTTGGTGGCCAGGAAGGTTTCGCTGTAACTGAGCAGCACGATCAGGTTCGTCCAATCTCGGACCAGGGCGATGCCGCCGGTCTGCTGGAGGCTTTTTGTGAATGTGACCGCGCCATAGCCGCACCCTTCATCCGGGAGGACGCCGGACAGCGCGTTGCTGGCGTAGACGGAACCATCGGTGCGGTAATAAAAGAGGGCGTAATAGGCCAGATCCAATCCGGCGGTGCCGGCAATTTCCACGAACTCGCCGGTGTCGATACCATCGTTGTCGTAATGGAATTCGTTGATCCAGAGGTCGCCTTCGGCGAGTACCTGAATGGTGATGGTTTCGGAGTCGATGCCGTCATTGTCCACCGCCTGAAACGTGGTGGTATAGACACCGCATACGGCGGTGTTGGACCAGGTGAAAACGCCGGTATCGTCCAGCGAGACAAACGAAGCGCCCGGCGGAAGATCGAAGGCTGAGAGGGTGATGGATTCCTCGTCCGGATCGGTGGCGGAAACGGAGAATTGCAGGGTTTGATTTTGTATGACATGCCGGGGCCCGATGGACTGCAGTACGGGCGGATTGGTGGCGCCCCGGACAGTGATTTTGACCGCCTCGCCGTCGCTTCCATTCGCGTCGGTGGCGTAAAACATGCAGGGGTAGTCGCCCACGGGCCCGGTATTGGTCCAGATAAAGAGGCCCAGCCCCGCTTCGGCGGTGAAGAGGGCGCCGGCGGGCAGATTGCTCGCGGTCATGGTAATGGCATCGCCCTCGGCATCGGTGGCGGCCAGCTCAAAAGAAAGGGTGAGCCCTTCGGTAATGAGTTGATCGGGTACACTCTGAATAACCGGCGCCTGTGCGCCGGAGGTTACGGTGATCCGAACCGTTTCCGTACCCGCGCCGGTATTATCCGCGGCATAGAAGGTGGTGGTGTAGATGCCGACCGGCTGCGCCGAGGCCCAGGAAAAAACTCCGGTCGAACCGTTCGGAGTAAAGAGGGCGCCGGAGGGCGCGTTGCTGACCGAGAGGGTAATGGCATCGCCGTTGATGTCCATTGCCATGATTTCAAACGTCAGGGCATTACTTTGCACGACGATGGGATCACGTATCGGATAGATCGCGGGCGGCTGCTCTTCCGCGCCGGAATGGGGATAGATGCGTTGCAGTTCGTTCAGCAGGCCGTGCGATGCGGCCAGGCCGTTGTCCTGCCAAACAAAATCGGCATAGTCCGTGCCCAGACCCGTGAGCTGAAGCGAACACCCTGTTTCCGCACCGGACTCCGACCCGATATTCTCGGAGGACTCCTCGGCAGCAGGTCCATCCACAGCCACCATGACGCCTTCGTAGCTGATAAACTGTATGAGATTCGTTTCATCCATCACCAGCGCGATACCTTCCGTCTCGTTCTGGAGTCCGCTGATGGGCACCCAGACCGCACCAAAGCCGCTGCCTTCGTCCGGGATGGTCCCGTCGAGCGTAACGGATTTGTAGGCGACTCCATCGCCGCCGTTGTAGGCGAGCACCGAGTAATACGAGAGTTCCACGCCGGCGGTGCCGGCGATTTCCACGCCTTCATCGGCATCCGTGCCGGCATTATCGTAATGCAGTTCATTGATCCAGACCGTGCCATCCACCAGCACCCGGATGGTGGCCGTGCGCGACTCCGTACCATCAACATCCGTGGCCTGGAACACACACGCATACACCCCGGGAGGTCCGGCGCCGGGCCAGGAAAAACATCCCTGCTCGTTGGTCGATGCAAACGAGGCGCCGTCGGGCAGGTTGGTGCAGGAGAGGGTGGCCGTATCGCCATCGGTGGGTTTGGCGTATATGGAAAACTCGAGGGGTTGCCCCTCGGTCACGCGCTGGAGGGGGATGGCGTCGAGTGCCGGCGGGGTACGTCCGAGACTGAAGGATTTCATCACGGCCATGTGCGCATTTCCCGTGGCGTCCGAATCGCTGTTCAGCACGGGTGCGGGGGGGGGCGGATTCGTCCAGAGGCGCGTATCAAACACGAGACCGTCGTGGAAGTCGACACCCTGCACGGCGGTGAGATAATGATTCTCTTCGAGGTTGCGGCTGGGGAGCACGTAGTCGAAGGGATACTCCCGGTTTCGGCTGGTTTCCGTGACTCCGTATTGATCGGAGGGCTTGCGGTCATCGCTGACCACATTGGTCAGAATCGCCAGACAGGGCTCGGCACGCGACGCCGTGTTCAGGTCGCCGGCAATGACCAGATAATCGTTGGTCGGAAAATTCGCCTCGGCAATGTAGTTGGTAAGCAGGCGGGCTTCTGTGGCGCGATCCTCTTCGGTTCCGGAATAATAGAGATGCAGACTGATCAGGTGCAGATCGCGATCGCCGGGGATGTCAATGGTGGCCCAGGCGAAATCGCGGTTGGCCGTGGTCGGATTGGCCCATTCCCCCGAGGCCGTGATGGGCCAGCGGCTGATAATGGCGTTGGGCTGCGGGAAATAGGCGCTGGATTGAGGTTCGATGTAATAGTAATACTCCGTGCCGAAAAAGAGATCGACGAATTCGCGCATGGTGCTGTTGGTGATATTGCACTCCTGCAACCCGACAATATCCGGTTTCAGGGCGTGAAAGATACGATACGCCGGCTCCTTGTAGACCGAAGGATACCCATCGACCAGATTGGCGGCCATGATGCTGATCGACTCATTGTCGCGAATCGAAAGCGTATGCGTGGCGGGTTCGCCGATTGTCGCCCCGTCCGCCCCATCCAGCGTCAGCGCGAGCGTTTCCACGCTTTCCATATTGTCGTCATCGGCAATCACCACCGAAATCATCTGCTGCGTTTCGCCGCCCGCCGTGAACACCAGCGACGTGGCCGACACCGTGTAATCATCCTCCCGCGAGGCCGTCCCGCCCGCATCCCCGATCCACACCGTCACGTCCGCCGAACGCGAAAGAACCACGGCGACCTGCTGCGTGCCGACATCCTCGTCCAGCAGTCCCCCTTCCTCTGCGAAATAAACGGAGGGCGGCGACGCCACCGTCAGGGTGACTTCGTCCAGGCTGAACCCATCCTTGTCCGCCGCGTAAAACTGCATCGTTCGGACGCCGACGGGCGTCGCGCCCGCCCAGCGGAAGGTGCCATGCTCATTGGTCGAGACAAACGTCGAACCCAATGGCGCGTTACTGACCGACAGCGTCACAGGATCCTCGTCGGTGGCCGTGGCGAACACGCCGAACTCGATCGTATCACCCAGGGTCACGGTTCGGCTGGGAATGGCCTGCAGCACGGGCGGCGTGTTGACCGCCGCGCCATCATAATAATACAGTTCCACGAACTCATAAAAAAAGTTGGCGGCATCCGAATATTCCGTAATTACCAGCGCCGAGGTCTCGGCGGTTCCAACGCCCCCGACGCCCGGGGTCGCGTCCGCCATGCCCAGGGTACTCCAGTTGGTAACGGCATCACCATCAACCGAGGCGTTCAGACGCTGGATCGAGTTCCTTTTCGGATCCCGCGACAAGGGCGTTGGGCCATCCAACACCACCGAAGAGTCATCCAGCAGGGAAAACTGTTCGCCGCCATCAATGACCGGCAACTGATTTGCCGCATTGAGGTAGAGCACATCATCGCCCAGCGTCACCCCCCAATAGGCTTCAAATTCGGCACGGGATGCGTAGCGACCGATAATCAGGTATTCCCCCGGTTCCAGGATCGTTCCCGTCGGCAGTGTATACGTTCGTGTCCTGTTGGTTTGTTTAACCTTGAAGCCCGAGACATCCAACGCCGATGCCGTAACCACCAGCGAGAGCCCCAGCACAACGGCACCCCACAGCTTAAAACATCCTGCGTTTCTGCATCCCATCCGATCACATCCTTCAATTTGCCTGTATTGGGTTGGAACATAACCCGGCGCGCACGGAATGTTTACCCTCCGAAAACGAATAAACACTCCGTGGCACGAACCCCGTCGCGGGTCGACGACAGCCTCTTCAAAGGTCACGCCCGTTCCGGTGGAAAAAAGGTTCCAATGATTGGAAAAAATCGCTGAAAAGTTTCCAATGATTGGAAAAATCGTGTAAAAAGTTTCCAACGGTTGGAAAAAAGTAAAGGGAGCCGAAGCGGTGTTTTCCAATGACTGGAAAACCCCGAACCGGCCGAAATGCAACATCAGGGAGGCGTGCCATGTCGGAACCGATCACCCGCTACAAGCCTATTGTGTATATTGTCGGCCTGACGGCCGCGCTGGCGGGCCTGCTCTTCGGGCTCGACGTGGGCGTCATTTCCGGCGCGCTTCAATTCATTGAAAAGGATCTGGGCATCGGCACGTTCGGCCTCGAGGAAGTCGTGAGTGCGTTGCTGTGGGGGGCCACCTTCGGAGCGCTGATCAGCGGCTTTTTCACCAAGGCGCTGGGACGCAAAAGCACCCTGCTGATCGGCGCAGTCATCTTTGCACTCGGTTCGCTCTGCTGTTCAATCGCTCCCACGGCGGGCATCCTGATCGGCGCACGTTTTGTACTCGGGATTGCCGTGGGCATCGCCTCCTTCACCGCCCCGATGTACCTTTCGGAAATCGCTCCCCGCTCCATTCGCGGCGCCCTGGTCTCCATGTATCAGCTCCTCATCACCATCGGCATCGTCCTTGCCTTCATGAGCGACACCTATTTCGCCACCTACTGCCGTATCCATGAAGTGCTCGGGGGGCATTGGCGCCTGATGCTGGGATCCCTGGTGGTTCCCTCCACCCTGATGTTCATTGCCGTATTCTTCCTTCCCGAAAGCCCCCGCTGGCTCCTGCTTAAAGGGCGCAGCGAACACGCGCGGCGGGTCCTGGACCGCATCCGAAACTCCGCCGAGGAAGTCTCCCGTGAACTCGAGGAAATAGAAACCAGTCTCGAACAAAAACAAAACGGTTTTCACCTGCTGCGCAACAACCCCGGCTTCCGAAAAGTCCTGCTGCTCGGTATCGGCCTGCAGGTGATTCAACAGCTCACCGGCATCAACGTGGTCATGTATTACGCGCCGAAAATTTTCAGCATTGCCGGATTTCAAACCTCCGCCGAGCAGATGTGGGGCACAGTACTCGTGGGGTGCATCAATGTGCTGGCCACCTTTGTGGCCATTGCCTTCGTGGATAAACTCGGACGCAAACCCATTATGTACGGCGGCTTCATCGTCATGGGCATTGCCATGACGGCCGTCGGCCTCTGCTTCAAATTCGGACTGGATAATCATCCCGCCGTCCAAAGCGATTCCGCGCTGCACTCCGTGAATCCTCTGCTTTCCTTTGCGGCGATTGCCTTCATTCTGCTGTTCATCATCGGCTTTGCCGCGAGCGCCGGACCGATCATTTGGGTCATGTGCGCGGAAATATTCCCGACCGCGGGGCGCGATTTGGGCATCACTGTTTCCACCTGCACCAACTGGGTGGTCAACGGGATTGTCGGCGTGACCTTCCTTTCCCTGCTCGAAGGCTTTGGCCACGGCAACACCTTCCTGCTCTACGGAGGAATCGAGATACTCTTCATTCTCTTCTTCCTGCGCTGGGCCCCCGAAACCAAGGGCGTATCCCTCGAAAAAATTGAAGCCAACGTGCTGCACGGAAAGAAACTCCGCGAGATCGGGCGGTAAAAAAGACGCATGTCCACGTGGCAGACAGTACAATCACAGCTCCGGCGGGTGCGGCGAGGCATCTGGTTTGATGCGGCCATCTTTCTGGCCAACTGCTGGCTGGTGCCGCGTCTCACGGCGGTGTCGGAGGAGGATGGAGAAACGAGCCTCGCCTATGCCGCGGCGTTGATGCTTTCGCTGCTGCTCTATGTGCTGGGCGCGGGATTGAAGCGCCGTCCGTTGCAGGAACGGCTCGCCCGAAGCGTGCGCAAACCCACCGCCACCTGGGCGTGGATTGTTCTGTTCACGCTAATGGTTATGCAGTTTGCGCTGGGCATGATGATCTTCTTGATAAGCACCGGTGCGCTGGCCCTGCACTTCGCGGCGTATCCGTGGATGCCCTCCAAGGATTCGATATGGCTGCTGGGCCCGACACTGATCACCGCCTCAGCGCCGGTGGTCATGACCATTCGCGCATTGATGCCGATGCCCGTTGCCCCGGGTCATGCCGCCCCGGCGGCTTCCGACCTGCACCGACAGGAACGTTTTGCAGATTCCGCGCTCTATTTTTCAGCCGTGGTTATCCTCTCGATTTGGGATGGCATGATCATGCAATCTCTCGCCGGGCGGGGCCCCTACGCCTGGTATATGGCGGCCCTTCTCATCCTCCTTATTACGGTTCCCTTCGCCATGTTTTATGCCGCGCCGCGCCTTCTCTTTCTGGCGGAAGATTACCGGCGACCCACCACATGGCTGCGCATTGCGACCGTTATGCTGCCGCTGTCCGTGCGCCTGCTGACCTAAACCCGTTCCGGAAGCCTTCTGCATTTCGATTGAAAAACAACCCGTAACACGCTACAGGATGGCCGTACAGCTACGGCCCGCAGAAAAAGAAAGCACATCGTGAAACAAAAGAAGAAAAACTACGATCCGCCCGATCATCCATCCTCCGTCGGCCTGACCCGGGCGCAACGCCTGCGCCTGATCGAACCGGACCAGCCCCTGCTCCTTGAATCCGGCGCCACGCTCGCCCCGATCGACATCGAATACGAAACCTACGGCACCCTCAACGCCGCGCGCGACAACGCCGTGCTCATCACCCACGCCCTCTCCGGCGATGCCCACGCCGCCGGATGGGATGACCCCGAAACCGCCGCCGACCGACCCTGGCGCCTGCGCAAACCGGGCTGGTGGGATGCCATCATCGGCCCCGGGAAGGCCATCGACACCAACCGCTGGTTCGTTCTGTGCAGCAATGTCCTCGGCAGTTGCTACGGCACCACCGGCCCCGCCTGCCCCGACCCCGAGACCGGACAGCCCTACGGCCTCCGTTTTCCCATCGTCACCGTGGGCGACTGGGTGCACCTCCAGGCCCGCCTCCTTGATCACCTCGGCATTGAGCGTCTTCACGCCGTTATCGGCGGCTCCCTCGGCGGCCAGCAGGCCCTCGAATGGGCCCTCAAATATCCCGAGCGCGTCAACAAATGCGGTGTGCTCGCCGCCGCCGCACGCCTCTCCGCCCAGGGGCTTGCCTACAACGCCGTCGGGCGCTACTCCATTCTTCACGACCCCGCCTTCTGCGACGGCGATTACTATGGCGCCATCGGCCCCAACCACGGCCTGGCCGCCGCACGCATGCTCGCGCACATCACCTACCTCTCCGAGGAAAGCATGGATTTCAAATTCGGACGCCGCCGCCGGGGCGCCGATTCCGGATGTGGCTTCGATATCGAATACGAAGTGGAAAGCTACCTCGAATATCAGGGACAAACCTTTGTTCAGCGCTTCGATGCCAACAGCTACCTCTATATCACCCGCGCCATGGATTATTACGATGCCGCCGCCTGCGCCAACGGGAATCTCGCCGAAGCCTGCTCTCTCCTCCAGGCCCAGATGCTCGTCGTATCCTTCTCCACCGACTGGCTCTACCCGCCCGCTCAATGCCGTGAACTGGCCCTGGCCATCGCACGCAACGCAAAAGGCGTCCATCACGTCGAAATACAAACCCGCCACGGGCACGACGCCTTCCTCGTTGAAACCGAAAAAGTCTCGCGCCTGCTCAGCCGCTTTCTCACCTCGAAAGGGTTTCAATCATGACCGAACCCCGCACGACCCCCTGCGAAGACGCCCTCGAACTCCTTCGCCAAACCCTCGGCGACCGTCTCGATCCCACCATGGCGCGACTCACGCCCGATGAACTCCGCGACCTGGTGCACCGCCTCGGCGTCACCCCCGAAAAACCCACCCCCCCCTCCAGCCGCTGGCAGGATGAATGGATCGAACACCTCGTTCCCGAACACTCCTCCGTGCTCGACCTCGGATGCGGCGAAGGCCTGCTCCTCGAACGCCTCGCCCAACTCAAACAGGTGCGCGGGCAGGGAGTTGAACTCGATGCCAACGCCGTCGAAGCCTGTGTCGCACGCGGCGTACCCATCATGCAGGCCGACCTTGACCGCGGCCTTCAGGGCTTCCCCGACGGACTCTTCGACATTGTCGTTCTCGAAGAAACCCTCCAAACCCTGCGCAACCCTCAGGTTGTCCTGCGTGAAATGCTGCGCGTCGGGCGTTGCGGTCTGGTTTCCTTCCCCAATTTCGGCTGCTGGCGCATACGGCTCGAGCTCGCCCTGACCGGGCGCATGCCCGTCAGTTCCGCCCTCCCGCATACCTGGTATGAAACACCCAACATTCACCTCATGACGCTGCTGGATTTCGAGGAACTCGCCGCACACGAACACTTCACCATCACCCGCGGCTACGCCCTCGTCGAAGGCTGTGTTCGCCCCCTCGCCCCCGGCGACAATCTCGCCGCAGAAGAAGTCCTTCTCGAAATCCGCCCCGACCCGCCCACGCAATGAAGCCCGACCCGCTCCGGCATCAACCAGCATATGCAACAACTCATCAACCCATGAAAACCGACAACGAAACCACCGACTGCCCCTTGTGCGGAAAACTCAGAAAAACAGAAACATCCTTCTCGAAATATGAATCAGGCTATCCTGACACTCCTCTTCCACCTGAAGCCGGACAACTGAACATCCTGCACACACCAACCACCACCGACATCAATAAACACCACGTGCGACGCTGCCCACAATGCGGCGCGTTCTTCGACTACCTCGCCAGCCATGAATACTTCATCAACGGGACGGAGGAAGAAGAAGAGCTGACCCGCATGAACCCCGAACAAATCACCCGGTGGCTCCAAACCGAAGTCGCCACCCTCGAAACCCTGCGGCGCGATACGGAACTCTACCGTGACCAGGCCGGACGCCTCGGCGATTATCTGGATCGCGCACACCCCTCCCCTCAGGAACAACGCGACGCCCTGAACGATATGCAGGAATCCGGCAAAAAAGCCGACGAACTGCAAAACACCCTCGAAACCTGGGTGAACACCCTGCGCACGGGCGGCTGCCCCGAGATTCTTCACGTCTGGTCCCGGGTACACATTCGCGTATGCGACTACTACCTGAACCATCTCCCTCACTCCACGCCGGAAGCCGCCGACCTCCGCTCTGCCGCGCTGTCAACCCGCGACGCCTGGCAACGCCTGCCCACCGAACCCTTCGCCTTCATCGCCTCCGGAGAACCCTGGCTGAACAAATGTAATGAACGCTTCGACCGGGAACTGGCCACCCTGCGCGTTTCCTGATGAACGAAAACAGGGCTTATGGCAAAAAAACCTCGTAATTCAAAGAGGCGTGCATAGAAACAGAATTTTATTTTAAAAAAACCGGCATCGACAAAGCAGGCCTGCCGGGTACTATGTATGCCATTCACGGAACTATGAATCATTGGAGGTTATTATGCGTATCAAGGCATTCAAAGCGTATCGCCCGCCCCTGGAACTCACGGAAAAACTGGCCAGCCTGCCCTATGATGTCTATTCCGTGGAAGAAGCACGCGAACTGACCGCCGACAATCCCCACGCCTTCCTGCACATCAGCATTCCCGCCGTGGACCTCCCCGAAGACACCCCCGAAAAAGACGAAAGCGTCTACCAAAAAGCCGGCGAAAATTTTCAGACCTTCATCACAAAAGGCTACCTCGTGCAGGACGAACAGCCCGGCCTTTTTCTCTATCGCCAAATCATGGGAAAACACGCTCAGCGCGGGCTCGTCGCCGTCAGCCATGTGAATGATTACGACAAAGAACTCATCAAAAAGCACGAGCACACCCGCGCCGCCCCTGAAGAAGACCGCACCCGCCACATCGAAGCACTCAATGCCCAGGCAGGACCCGTCTTCCTCACCTACCGCGATGTCCCCGAAATCAACGACCTCCTCTCCGAAATCGAAAAAACCGAACCCCTCTTTGATTTCACCGCGCCCGACGGCATTCAACACGCCGCCTGGCGCATCCCCGAAACCGAACGCCTCGTGCAACTCTTTGCCGCCATCCCGGTGGATTACATTGCCGACGGACACCACCGCGCATCCGCCGCATCCCGCGTCGCCCGCGAACGCCGCGCCGCACATCCCGAACATTCCGGCGATGAAGAATACAACTGGTTCCTGACCGTTCTCTTCCCTGCCACCCAGCTTCAGATTCTGCCCTACAACCGCTGCATCGCCGACCTTCAGGGCCTGACTCCGAACGAACTGCTCGAAGCCATTCGCCTGGCGGGCTTCGCCCTTCGCGAAACCACCCTCACCAAACCCGATAAACCCGGCACGATCTGCATGTACCTCGCTGGAAAATGGTACGAAATGACCTGCCCCGAAGTCGACTCCTCCGACCCCGTTCAAACCATGGATGTCAGCATCCTGCAAAACCGTGTGCTGGCGCCCATCCTTGGAATCGATGACCCGCGAAAAAACCCGCGCGCGTCCTTTGTGGGCGGCATCCGCGGACCCGAGGAACTCAAAAAACGGGTCGATTCCGGGCGCGACGCCGTGGCCTTTTCCATGTACCCCACCGACATCCGGAAGCTCATGGATGTGGCCGACGCCAACCTTGTCATGCCCCCGAAGAGCACCTGGTTTGAACCCAAACTCCGCTCCGGGCTCTTCGTGCACGCACTGGATTAAAGCATTCTCTCAGGGCTGTTTTTTTCTGTTGCGGGAAATCCGTTACCTATTGTAGTAACACACTGTGTGTCAGCGTGGTGTGCTCAGGAAAAACCGTATCGTACAATAACCTCACCGGGTACTGCATTCCGGTCAGCCGGGTTCGGCCTCCTCGTACGCTCCCGTGCATCCGTAGATTAAAAAAACAAAAAAAAGGAAGAGATGATGAAGAAAGTCGGATTCTGCAGCATTACAGGAATATGTTTGGCCCTGATCGCGGTTCTACTGATGCCGGCCTGTGAAAGCGGCGGCGGCGACAGTCCGGATTCCGACGAGGCGGCCATTACCGGCAATGCGGCCATGCTGCTGATCAATGATTCTTCCGATGAATCCACCATCTATTTCGACGGCCTATATATCGGCAATGTGGAAGGCGACGGAAGCCGCGAGTGGAGCGTCCCCTCCGGAAGCCATGTGGTCCGAATCGACAACGCGGAACGGGATAACTCCGACGCCGTGGAACAGAGCTTCTCCTTCCGGGACGGATACGTCACGACCATTCACTTTGACTGGGAAGAGGAATAGCTTATGGAGTGCAAGCAGGACCAAAACCGGGATCATTGCAACTGTTCTTATGAACCGTGCTCGCGCAAGGGCGTCTGCTGCGATTGTCTGACGTATCACCTGCGCAGTCGGGAACTCCCCGCCTGCTGCTTTCCGGATCACATCGAACGAACGTATGACCGCTCTTTCGAAACCTTCGCGGAACTGGTCACGCAACGGAAAATCTGAGCTGAAGCCAAATTCACATAAAACCTTCCATTCTCTGGAAAAGAACATTGAAAGCTGATTTGGAATTCGTCATATTATGTCTATGAAAACCCGTGATTTTCCAACGTTCATAAAAGAAAACTATGAAATTCACGAATGGAGGCATGCCTGTGCAATTCTGCGACAGGACTTCCCGGATGAATACAACGATTTACTCGATGTTCTCACACGTTTTCGGCTTCGCAAAAGTCATATTTCCGTTGGCGGCGGTCGGAAATCTGAAGTCGCCGGCTGGATAGATACGGAACTTTCAACAAAAGGTTGGATTGAAAAAAGTTTTTCCACAAGTATTAAGGTTGATCAGAATGTGATGGAATCTCCAACGCATGCCGTTGATTGTTTTAAAAACCGCGTCGCCGTTGAAATTGAATGGAACAACAAAGATCCGTTTTTTGATCGTGATCTGAACAATTTTCGCCTGCTTTTTGATCTTAGGGCCATTTCTGTGGGGGTTATCATTACCCGTTGTGATGAACTTCAGGATATTTTCGCTTCATTGGGGCGCGGCCAATCTTATGGGGCCTCAACGACTCATATGGCAAAACTACTGCCCCGAATTTTGGGTGGCGGAGGTGCAGGATGCCCTTTGTTAGTGTTTGGAATAAGGAGTTCGCTTTATGACGCAAGTCTTTAAAATACCACAAAAATCTGCCGCAGAAGATCTGCTTGACAGGCTTGAAGGCCCCTTTTCGACAATCTATGCAGATCCCCCATGGCGTTTTCAAAACAGAACCGGGAAAATGGCTCCTGAACACCAGCGCCTTCTTCGTTATCCCACGATGACACTTGAGGAAATTTTTGAACTGCCTGTCAACCGTCTTGCGGCATCGGAATCTCATCTATATCTCTGGGTCCCAAATGCTCTCATTGCAGAAGGACTGGAAGTCATGAAAAGGTGGGGGTTCACTTATAAAACAAACATTGTTTGGTATAAAATTCGAAAAGACGGAGGACCGGATGGTCGGGGGGTGGGTTTTTATTTTCGTAATGTTACGGAGCTAATTTTGTTTGGCATCAGAGGCAGCATGCGCACCCTGGACCCCGGACGAACCCAGGTTAATCTGATCTCGAAACAAAAACGCGAACATTCAAGAAAACCTGACGAGATATACGATTTAATAGAAGAATGCTCTCCAGGCCCCTACCTTGAACTTTTTGCACGTCATCCACGCAAAGGATGGGCGCAGTGGGGAAATGAAGATGTTGAGGATGTCTCTTCCTACCCTCTTAAGCAACGTGATGAAAAGCAGCAAATGATGCTGTTCGAAAAAAGGCATAACGCTTAGAGTTCAGACTAGATTCACGAATTTTTATCTCTTTTCCATCACACCCTTTATAATCACCCGAACCCGGACTGCTGCCGTTCGCGCAGGATGTCGCGGTTGGTCCAGATCAGCCAGGGATCGCGATAGGGCATGCCGCGTGGTGTTTCCCGGATTGTTTTAAGTTCATCGGGCCCGATCGGCAGCCGGATCTGGTTTGGATCCGGCGAAGCCAGCGTACCACTGCGCTGACGTCCGACCGGTTCTGTTTCACCAATGGAAAAGCCGGCCTGCATCAGGCCGGCGCGAACGGGTAACGCCGCACAATAGGTCACCAGCACGGCGTCCGGTTTCATCGCGGCACGAATAAGGCGGAAGAAATCCAGGGTCCAGAGTTCGCTGTTTCGCTGGGTGGAAAAGGCATCGAGAAAAACGATGTCCTGCGAGGCGGAGGGCACGGCGCGCAGGGTGTGGCGGGCATCGCCCAGCCAAAGGCGGATGGTGCTGAATGCGGCATCCGAGCCGCCGGAGTCGTGCAGGGCACGGAGTCGTGCGCTCCATAAGAAGGCATCGGAGGCCTCTTTCGGCATCACGGCGGCGGCTTGAAGCAGTACGCGCCGGTCCAGCTCAAGGGCCGTGACATGCAGTGGATGGTGCTTCAATTGTTCGGCCAGGTTGCAGGCAACGAGGGTGTTGTAGCCGAGACCGAAACAAATATCCAGCAGGGCGACCGGACCATCGGCCAGACGCTGATCCAACTCGACCGGCTGCACATATTTTTTTTCGGCCTCCAGGCGTGCGCCGGCTTGCGTATGGTAGTGTTCTTTAAAGTCGTCATTCCAGAGGGTCGTGCTTCCGTCTCCGGTGATCACGGCCTCGGGCGCGGCAGGGGCAAGGGCTTCGCCGGACGCTCCGCCGGGCACAAGATCACCCTGGCGCCATTCCCGCAGAATCATCTGCTGCTGAATATACTCGATAAACCGCCCTTTGGGCATATGCCAAAGTGGAGCGACGAGTTCTTCGGGCGGGGTATCGGTGGTCATGCGAATGATGGGCCACGCACGCGGGATACGGCGCAGGAAGGCGAGAAGCATTTCGCCATAGGCATATTCCTGATAAACGGGAAAGGGATGTACGGCATATTCATCGGCCAGAGACGTCTTTTTAATGACATGCAGATTGTGTATTTTGATGGCCTCGATGGGGAGGGCGGCGAGGGTTTCGGCGGTGGAGTTGAAGTGTGCCTGCTCTTCGCCGGGAAGGCCGAGGATCACATGCGCGGCGATGGGTATGCCGCGTGCATGAAGGGCGGCCACCGCCCGTTCGGTGGCGGCATAGTCATGCCCCCGATTAATGCGGCGCAGGGTGGCATCGTGTACGGTCTGAATGCCCAGCTCAACCCATACGTCGGTGGTCTCGGCCCAGGAGGCCAGGAAGTCGAGCGTGGATTCGGAAAGACAGTCGGGCCGGGTGCCGATGGATATGGCGTCGAATGAAGCCATGCCGCGTACCCGCTCGAAAAGCCCGCGCGTGGCGGCATCGAGTTCATGCGTGGAGGTAAAGGCCTGAAAGTAGAGCATGTAGCGGCGGGCCAGGTAGCGCCTGCGTGCGAAGTGCAGGGCGGCGCTGACCTGCTCTGTGATGGTCTCGCTGTTCATGGTCTGCACAGCCCGCGCACCGTGTTCCGGGCAGAACGCGCAACCGCCCGAGCCGGAGAGATCGCGATGCGGGCAACCGCGCCCGAGATCCACCGGGATGCGGAAGAGCGGTTCGCCGTAGCGCTGAACCATATAGTCCCGATAAAGGGTTATCGGTTTTTCATCGGGATGGGCTGGTGTGAATTCCATCATGGGGGGGGGGGGGGGGGGGGGGGTGGA
>JAQVYB010000200.1 GCA_028708815.1 Kiritimatiellia bacterium
TGAAAACGCAGGGATCCCGGCCGGGTATTTCTGGAATTTCGGTTTTGAGGGCATGTGGGAAGATCCGTTCCATCTCTGCGAGCAGACGGTACCCTGGCTGATGGATTCGAACAGTGCGGCGACGGGGATTTCCTGCAGTACCAACTATGTTCAGGAAGGAACCGGTTCTCTGAGGCTTTCCTGGAACAGTTCGGGGAACAGCAGTGCCGCGTTCAATTGTCCCACCAATGAAAAATGGGTGTTGCGCGTGGATGAAACCAGTACGAACGAGCCGCCTACCGTGGGTATTAACCGTACCAAGTTTTTCTGGAATTTTTATAATCCGGCGGGCGAAGATGTTGACGTTGCGCTGACGCTGGTCGGTCATACGCCGCCGTATACCTGTACGACGCCCTGGCATACCCTGACCTCCGGCTGGAATCGAATTATGTTTGATCTGAGTTCCAGTGCCTGGACCTGGACCAGTAACGGGGTGGTGCGAACGAATTACCTGATTAATATTCCTACGCCCAGTCAGTCCAATAATGTGCTGGATGAAGTCAAACAGGTGGGCTTGCTGTTTACCAATCTGCCGGCAGGTGCCGGTGAGATATATATTGATGATATACAGATCAAACGGGACGATGGTTTTGTGGTGTATGCCGATGATCCGGTTTGTCCCATCATTAAAACGCATGCGCAACGGATGAACGCAAGAAACGTGGCCACAAACAATCCTGCCAATCATCAGCCTTACGGCACCAATTTCATGGTCGCTGCTCATCCGGTGGATGCGACGCCGTTCGTGATGAACGGATGGGATGCGGATGGCGATACGCTGTCGTACCGTCTGTATCGCAAACCGACCAACGGATGGATCTTCGGTTCGCCGCCCAGTAACGTGGTGTATAAACCGAAACTGGATTCGCCGGGGTATGATACCTTCACGTATGTGATTCACGATGGCATGCAGGACAGTTTGGAAGTAACGGTTACGGTTCAGCGTGCGGACTTCGACGATCTGCGCTTTGATTTTGAAACGGGTGACGATGGATGGTATGCCAATTACCAGGAATACTCCGGTTATGCGGTTACCTCGGTGGTGCAGAATACGGAATTGGCGTTCCATGGCGCGGGTTCGTTGAAGGCCATGGTGGATCTGTATGACGGCTGGCCGCACAACAAAGGTGATGCCGAGGTCGATTTGCTTTCCACACCGCCATTTAACGTGGCTGCACCGATCAATCTGAATGGTCAGGATTTGACCATCAGTGTCTTTTGTCCGACCGGCGCCCGCGGGGACGATGCCAATCCCAATCGTATTCAGATTTATGCCAAGGACAATAGTGGTAGTTGGCACGCGCTCTATACCGAAGAAACGGATATTGAGGAAGGTCGCTGGATGACCTTTACGCTGCCGATTTCAACCAATGCTCCTTCCGGGGGATGGATCGATGAGGGATTCGATCCACAGGCTGTTCGGGCAATCGGGGTACGTTTGACGCACGGTGGAAGCGGGTCGGATTATGAAGGGCCCATCTTTATCGATGCCGCCACGTTCCCGGTACCGGGGCGGACGTTGTATGGTTTCCGGGAAGACGGGCAGGGCTGGACCAACGAGAACTGGGGGTTCGGCAGCGCGGAAATCAGTTGGACGAATACGGTCGGCACTCCGAATGCCGGCGCCATTGTCGTGACGCCGCAGCAAGGATCCGGTTACGGAAAATTCTACGTGAAGGATTGGGATCAGGTGGAAAATGAAACGCTGGTTTGGGCGCCGATCCTGCAGGCCTATATCTGGGTGCCATGCGATGCCCCCGCTAATTATCATCATGCCGTACGCGCCCGATTGGTGCTGCGGTCGAGTGTGGACGGCTGGAGTTATGATTACATGGGCGAAGAACAGGTCCTGATGCCCTGCAGTTGGAACCTGGTGCGCTGGGATATGTCGGCGCTTCCCGTTGAAATTCTGAACGAGGCGGATGAATACGGCATGGAACTGGTATGGGGGAACCGTGATGTCTGGCAGGGACCGGTGATGATCGATTCCATCAGCGCCATTGCCCGGGAGCCGGATGCCGCGCCGGCGATTACGTCCGTGACGCCGCTGAGCGGAAGTGCCGGGCGTTATGAAAAATATGAGGTAACCGTGGGGCTGGATCACGTGTCGGGCCTGAATCCCTACGATCCGAACATGGTGGATTTGCAGGCCACGTTCGTTTCTCCGTCCGGACAGGTGTGGAACATCTGCGGGTTCTACATGGAAGAAGACAATGAACCCATCGGTCAAGGATCCTGGCGGATTCGGTTTGCACCCGATGAGATCGGCACCTGGACGTATGACGTGACGGTTGAAAACGGCATGGGTGCCGACAGCTCGACCGGGCATACCTTCAGTTGTGTCGGCAGCGATCATCATGGTCCCATCCGGGTTTCCGATGACGATGGGCATTACTTTGAGTATGCGGATGATACCCCGTTTGTCGGGATTGGTTATTGTCATCCCTGGGACGGCGGGGATGAAGGTATCTTCGCCAACTGTGCGGAGCATGGTATTAACATGATCCATTGGTGGATGGCGCCGTGGGATACGCTCCTGACCGTTAAACCGGCCAACCCGACCGATTTCTGGCGGGAAAAATCCACGTATGATACCTATGAACAGGGGCGTGCCGCGGAGCTGGACCGGGTTGTCGGTCATGCTGAAAAATACGGTGTGAAACTGGTCTTTACCATTTGGCCGCATGATGCGATTCGTGATTTTAATCATCATAAGTGGCGGATTAACGGCAGTTGGGCGAAGGCGTTCGATCAGAAGTTCAGCGAACCGGAATGGTATATCAATGCCTTCAGCGAACTGGATGATCCGCCGATGAACCAGAAGTTTTTCTATGATGATGTTTACCGGGAATATCAGGATCGGTTGTATCGATATATTATCGCCCGCTGGGGTTACAGCGAAGCAATCGGAACCTGGGCGCTGGCTTCGGAACTGTTCGGGACGTATGCCAATTCGGCCAACTGCATCGAGTATCAGGACCCGCTTTGGGTCACGAACAAGAATGCACTTTTAGGCGAAGACCCCTATGAGCACATGGATACCAATCAGTGTGATGGCGCCGATTATACCATCTCCTGGCTGACCTACATTCATACCTATTTCGCGGACAATGATCCTTTTGGTCATCCGACCACCGCAAGTTACGGAACGGATGAATACTGGGAGCACGGTTTCCCGGTTATCGATGTTCCGCAAATTCATACTTATGCGGATCTGTACAACTGGATTACGCCGCCGGTGACCGTGGCGAAGTATCATCATTATTTGCGCGAACACTACGACAAGCCTTCGTTCATGGGCGAAATCGGCACCGTCGAATGGAAGACCTTTGAACCGGATTATACCCGGGTAACGATGTGGCCGGGCATTTGTTCGGGCGGCGCCATTACGCCGATGATGTGGACAACTCCCGCGTTCTCGTGGTTCGGTGATGCCAAGATGGGCCCGTGGCTGGATATTATGTCCGACGAAGCCAAGGTTCTGGCGCAGTTTATCAGCGATATTGATTTCCATCATCTGGATTTGCGTCCGGCGGAGGTGGTTACCCTGGCGGACGGCGAACCGGCGGTCACGATGGTCGAAAGTTTCGAGAGCGGTATAAACAGCTGGTCCCGCTGGGGCAACGGTTCGACCAATATGACTCTTTCGACAAACCATGTGACCGACGGCACGCAGTGTCTGCGCCTGGATGTCAATATGGACAGTTATGACAACATGCCGGATCCGGCGACCGGCATTGAAAAATACGAAGGGGACGGATTCAGCTATGACTGGTCGGCTTACTGGCCGAACGGGACCTTGAAAATGGATGTCTACGTTCCGGAATTCTATCATCCCGATACGAATCCCGACGGTTATCTTCTCGGGATCAACAAGGATCCCCGTTCCATCCTGGAAGTATTCACGAAAGATGAAGGCGGTGGCTGGCATTGGTATTCCACGACCAATGAATATGGTGATGCTTTGCGTGAAAGCGGCGGCTGGAAAAAGATGACCGTCGGGATGCTCTGGAATCTGGAGCTGCCCCTGGGCAACATCACCAGCGCATACGAGGCGGCGCATATCTCCGGATTTAAATTCAAGTTTGGTGATGTCGGTATTCAGCGCGGTCCGGTTTATATCGATAATATGACGGCCGGACGTTATGCCTTTAATACCTTCGGGATGGTCGGCAGCAACGGGCAGTTTGCCTTTGCCTGGATTCAGGATCGTACCTGGTCGGATGATGTTGTTGCCAGTAATGCTACGTTCCAAATCAATGACCTGGCGCCGGGTACGTTTTATGTCGAGTGGTGGAGTACGCTGCACGGGGCGCTGGGCGCCTGCAATGCGAATGCGCCGACCGGTACGTTGTCCGTCACCGTCCCGGACTTTTCCAAGGATATCGCGGTGAAAATCCGGCGGGTCGGTGATATCGGGCTGACCATACATGATGTTGCGGTGACCGGTGTGCGTGAATACGATTGGGTGATTCAGGGTCAGAAATGGCCGGTGGAAATCAAGGTGGCCAATCAGGGAACGGCGAGTGAAACCTTTAACGTGACGTTGACGGATCTGACGGACGGACGGGGTATTGGAACGAATGTGGTGACGCTGGGTGGCGGCGAATTCACCAACACGGTATTCTTCTGGAACAATGCCGGCGGTTCGGTTTCCAACGTACATACACTGATGGCACAAGCCTCAACGGTTGCCGGTGAAACGGATACCGATGATAATCAGTTGGCGGGGCTGGTTCGTGTATATGCCGAAAATCCGCCGTGGGATCCCTGCAGCCGTCTGCGGCGCTGGGCCGTTGATGCAAACGATTCGGATGCCCGAACGCTGCGCGTTCAAACCAATTCGGCTTATGTGAGCGAAGGGGATTCTTCCTTCGAGGTGTATCATCGTTCTCCCGATAAGCAGCAGGCGTATATCGGTTTCGATCAGGTCTACGAGGACTGGTCCAATAAGACCGCCCTGGTCTGCGATATTTACATTGCCGACGGCGCAACGAATGCGCAACTGCTGATGCGGACCGGGGAAAACTGGACCTGGCATTATTCGGCCGATTATGCGTTGTCGTCCGGTTGGAACCGGGATGTGACCTTTGATTTCACGGCGTCCGAGTGGACGCGCGTGGAATGGAATGATTTAACGCAGCAGAATGATTACTATTACGATGTGTTGCCGGATGGTCTGGAGCAGATGCAGCAGATATTCCTCAAATTGAGCGGATATCCCTCGGATGGACATTTCTATGTCGATAACATTCGTCTGTCGGGGGAATACCTGGTTCACCTGGCTTATGTAAACGGGGACGATTTTTTCCCACGTGCCGTGGCTGAACAGACCAATTATACGGGAGCCGCCTGTTGCTGGATGATTGCCCGGTATCTGAACGGGGATTCGTTCAATGAGACGCAGGCGGATATCTACAGTACGAATGTCACCGATCCGGTACACAACGATGAAATTACGCCGCAGAGCTGTGCTTCCTGGATGCCTAAAAATACCCCGCCGGGATATTATTTCTCGGCCCGGAACAGCGCCACCCTGACCGATGCGGTCAAGGAAGTCGTTTACTGGATTGACTATGTTCCGTCAGGCGGTCTGAAATCGCCGGTTTATATTCTGTGCAATACCTCCTGGTCCTACAAGGTGGTGCGCGGATTCAAAACCGACCGCAAGCCTTACGACGGCGGTTCCGGGGTTCAGGCGACCAATCAGTTCAATGTTTACGGCCTTTGGTTGAATGATCCGATGGTCCGTGGCTTGGGCTACAATCTGTATGCCGCCGCCCAGGAAATCGGCAGTATCTATCTGCCGTCGCTGACCAACGGCAGCTATTGGATGGTGGCGGAGCCGCCGGCGGATGCAGAAGAACGCGCATCGCTGGAGGCCAGTATGGATCAGACCGGATTAGTTCTGATCCCGCCGCATCCCAACGAAGCCGTGGCGGAGTTCCTGGCGGAGACCTGTAGCGGTGCGAGCCGTATGCAGGGCGCTTCCAGCGGCGCACCCGGGTTGAATGAAATTCTGCCGTCCGAATTGGCCGGTGATTCCGGATTCATGGCGGCTTTTGATGCCGCACCGGTGATCCGCTGTTATGCCGTCAATACCAATCGGTCCGACAGCTACTATCTGGTCGCCGGTGGAGAGCGCGGACCCCGCAGCACCCGCTATATTCTGAAGTTGGGCCCCGATGGTGCGCTTCTGCAGGCCACGTGGGAAATGCAGTCTCAGTATTATGAACCTGTTGCATTGGCTGTGGCCGATT
>JAQVYB010000036.1 GCA_028708815.1 Kiritimatiellia bacterium
CAGGGAGTCGGCAAGATGAAAAGTAATATGCTGGACAAGGCTTTCGCCATCCACATGCGGTATATATCCCCTGAAAGACCACGTTGCATGCCACCGACTGACAATTTCGACATCCCCCGTCTGGTTCTGGGATCGCCGAGTTGCACTCGGCTCTTTCCGCTCCTGCAGGATACCAGTTGCACTCGGCTCTTTCCGCTCCTGCAGGATACCAGTTGCACTAGGATCCGCCTCCCCCTGGGATCGCCGAGTTGCACTCGGCTCTCCTTCCCCTGTATCAACCGGAAACCAGTTGTTTTCTGTCGATTCTTCCGCATTAGCATTGCCGAGTACAACTCGGCGATCCCAGGCTTCTTCATGTGCCGTTTGCATCACCTTACTCCCGCCGCAAACAACTCACGCACCATTTTGACCTCCTTATCGCCAAGCTACCACGACGTATCCGCTGTGGTCAACGAGCCGCGCTGTCGGATATAAGAGAACCTGCATTCCGACGGATTTTTCGGTGTTCTTTTATCTAAGGAGGAGGTGAGGTCGGATTAGTTCTTGTCAACCCACCTCCCAATCTGCGAAATCAGCCACCGAAAAAAACATTTTACGAAAGAGGCCTCCGCGTGCGAACCGACGATTTCAATTATGACCTGCCCCCTGAGCTGATTGCGCAGCATCCCGCCGAGCGGCGCGACCAGGCGCGCATGATGGTGCTGGATCGCGCCGCGCAAACCTGGGCGCACCGCTGCGTGAGCGATTTGCCGGACTATCTGCGGCCGCACGATCTGCTTGTGCTGAACAATACCCGCGTCATCCCTGCCCGCATTTTCGGACACAAGCCTTCCGGAGGACGCGTCGAATTTCTTTTTCTCGAGGAAACCGAGCCCGACACCTGGCTGGTATTGATGCGGGCCTCGCGTCGGCCAAAACCCGGCACACAAGTGATGCTTGGACAACACGGCGCAGCCGTGGAAATTCTGGAGGAAGGCGAATTCGGGCGGGCAAAGGTCCGGGTCATTTCGGACCAGCCGTTTCTCCACATCCTGGAACAGGACGGTATCGCCCCGCTTCCCCCGTATATCTCGCGCGATTATTCCTCCGAACAGGACACCCCGGAAGACCGCGCGCGCTACCAAACCATCTATGCCTCGCAGCCCGGAGCAGTAGCCGCACCGACGGCCGGGCTCCACTTCACCCCTGAACTGCTCGATCAGCTCGCCGCACGCGGAGTGGAACTGACAGAAGTCACACTGCCCGTCGGCATCGGCACGTTTCGTCCGGTCTCGGTCGATCGCGTGGAAGATCATGTGATGGACGAGGAGCGCTACGAGATCACCGAGGCGGCAGCACAGGCGATTGAATCGACCCGCAAACACGGGGGGCGCATCACGGCGGTGGGCAGCACCTCCGTGCGCACATTGGAAACCGTCGCAGCACGCCCCGAAGGGTTTGGCGCAGGCACGGGGCGTTCCGCACTGTTCATCACCCCCCCCTATCCATTCCGACTGGTGGATGTGATGCTCACCAATTTTCACCTGCCCAAATCGACTCTACTGATGATGGTGTGCGCACTGGCGGGACGGGAATTCATGCTGGAGGCCTATCGGGAGGCGGTACGGAATAAATATCGCTTTTTCAGCTACGGCGACTGTATGCTCATCCTCTAAAGCGGGGCACCTGCAACCCAATCAACGTCCATGGATTCTTCCCGCATCGGCGAGTGAGTCATCGTTTGTGTTCTGCCCGCTTTAGTGAAAATCGCTGACACGATTTTGGAAGGGATTGTGAAATGGCCAGCCGAATGGATAACGATCCGCGCCTGCTTCTAATCACCCTTTGGGTGCAGCCGCGCCGTATCGCGCAGGTGCTGGTGTGTACCGTGGCCCTGCTCCTCCCCCGCCTGCTTTTCTACTCCGCCCAGCCTCTTCCCTTTTATCTGCCCTTCAATCCGGGAGGCCCGCTCATGCCAATCGGCGGAATCCTCTTTGGCCCCGCCGGCGCGTGGGGCGCCCTCCTGGCCTCGCTGCTGGCCGACTGGATGGTGAACATGGATACGGCGCTCAGTCCCTTCCGGGCCATCGGCTGTTTTTTCTTCGCCTTCAGCGCGCACCTGCTGTGGTCGCGCCTGACGCCCCGTCCGGGGGCGCCATGCGCGCGCACTTCGCTTGCCATGCGCTTTTGTCTGGCGGCCCTGCCGGGATGCCTGCTGAATGCCGCCTGGGCGGGATTCGGAAGCGAACTCCTTCGCCTTTATCCGTTCCCTTACATCGCCACCCTGTTTCTGCTTCAAAACCTGATTTTCGTGCCGCTGCTCGGCATCCCTCTGTTTGTCTGGCTATTCAGACACCCTCATGTGGGACGCCCGATCAGACGGATGGAAACCGAATATCCAACCGGATGGAGGTTCACCAAGCGCGGGGCACTCGGATTGACGATCGGCGCAGCAGGTGCGATTGCCTTCGGGATGCTGATATCGAACAGCGTTTATCGTATTGGACCGTTTTCGGCTTTTGTGGTCGGCGTCACCAATTGTCCCTGGGTAACCGCCGCCGCCGCACCGTTCATCCTGCTGCAGCTCATTATGACCTTTTGGGGGAAATCATACCTCTTTGAAAACACGATTCGCCATTGAATTAAAAAGTAACCTATGCCATAAAATCGGGTATTCATTCATCAGGGGCCACGATGGCTGACACAAATAAAATACAATACATACTTCAATACGCCGTACTCGTTGCTTCACAGAATGAGGATCAGTACGCGCGCAAACTCGGACCAATCCACCTCATAAAATACGTCTATTTGGCCGACATGGAGTATGCAAAATACCATGATGGGCAAACGTATACGGGAATAAACTGGAAATTTCATCACTTTGGTCCCTGGTCAGCGACGGTATTCAGACAAATCGATGAAGCCTTGCCTCCCTTCGGTGCACAGAAACTGTCTTTTTCAAGCAAATACGGGAGCGAAGACGATTGCATACGATGGACTATGGAATTCAGCGAAGAATCCGAAAGGTCGTTGCGGGACGAATTGCCCACAGAAGTCCGTCATGCCATTTCCGGCTATGTGCAGAAATATGGCGATGATACCACGTCACTGCTACACTTCGTGTATGCAACACGCCCGATGCTTCATGCGGCCCCGGGAGAATTTCTCAATTTCTCCGTGATGGTTGCCCGGCAACCCATCGAAAAGGCAGAGGAATATGTTCCATTTATGGCCCGCCTCAGTAACATCAAGAAAAAGAAACTGAAACAAGGCATGGATGAGCTTCGTGAACGCTTCCGTCAGCGGATGGCAGAGAAGACGCCCGAACCTTATACCGTAAGAAGCGTTGGGAAAATGGATGCTGTATTTGAGGAGGGAGTCGCATGGCTGGATGGTTTAGCCGGTGAATCGTTCCCCGAAGAGGGTGCAACTGTCCATTTTTCAGATGAAGTCTGGAAGTCCAAGGCCAGGAGCGGGGATGACTGAGTATCCCCAAAACTGCATCCAGTACATGGCACCGGAAGACTGGTGGCAGGAAGATTCGGGAAAAACGCTTTGTCGAGGAGCTCTGGTTGAAACCTATGTGCAGTTTTATTCTTCAATTCCCTTGGAACTGGTTTCGGAACGATCCGAGGCGACGCAGCATAACCGGGCCGAAGTGATAGCCCGTCCTTTGCATGCTGATGGGCGGCGATCCGTCGCTTCAGCGGTGCCAGTTGCGGGACTGCCTAATCTAGCCGGGGCGCACTGCTATATCGTCAACCGCGCAAAAAAGCGTCCGTGTCTGGTTCTCGGAGCCATTGAACAGGAGGAGATTCACCCGAGGCTGACGCGCGGCATGTCCAAGTGGAAAAGTCATCTGTTCTTTCTGGTGGCCCCCTTTTTTGGTGTAGAGCAAGTTGCGCGCGATGGGTATAACCCGGAATTTGTCGACCGCATTATGCAGGCGGACTACCGGGCCTTTTTCTGGGATCAGCTCCCAAAGGCCGGTGGGCTTGGATCTATTTTGCGTTTAGATCAGATCCAGCCGGTCGGGTTCGAGTATCAGGCCTATAAGCATTGGGGTTATAAATTGAGTCCCAGTGCACAGTGCATCATGGATGAATGGCTGGATTGGCTGATCTACAATCACGACGGAAAGCAGATTGCTGAATACAGAGATTTTATTAAAAGCATACAGCCTTGACCGGGATGGAGAATACAACGTGGCGAAACTTTCAGAGGCGGAACGCAAAAAGATTATTGAACTGATTGAGGCGGGCAAGCCCCTGCCGTCGCGTTATCGGTCGATGCTGTTCGGCGGCGGCGAGGCCGACTATGTGGAGGCCACTAAAGATTACCGGCTGGTCTATCAGGGCAAGATGTCCAAGGAAGAGGTTTTACGCACCACGCCCGCCGCGCCGCTCCAGCCGATCCGCTCGTTCAGCGCCGACAATCCGTTCGAGGACCACTGGCGCAACATGCTGATCTTTGGCGACAACCTGCTCGCCCTGAAAGCCATCTACAACGACCAGCAGGGGCCGAACCTCTATCGCACCAAAAACAAAATCAAGCTGATCTACATCGATCCGCCCTTCGCCACCAAGCAGGATTTTATGAAGGATCGCGAAAAGGCCTATCGCGACAAGGTGATCGGCGCGCAGTTTATCGAGTTCCTCCGCCGCCGCCTCATTCTCCTGCGTGAAATCCTCGCCGATGACGGCTCCATTTATGTCCATCTCGATACCAAAAAATCGCATTATATCAAGGCCGTGATGGATGAGGTTTTTGATGAAACCAATTTTCGGAACGAAATTATTTGGAAGCGCACATCTGCTCATAGTGATGCGTCATATTTTGCAAATGTTCACGATGTTATTTTTTACTATTCTAAATTTGATGCAACACCGTTTAACGCACAATTTACAGAGTACAGCGCAGCCCATATCGAAAAACGGTATAAACACCTAGATCCTGATGGGAGACGATTTACTGATGGTGATCTTGTTGCAACGGGGTTGCGAGGTGGTGGATATGAGTATGTCTGGAAAGGTGTAAGTCGGTTGTGGCGCTGTCCGCTTAGCACTATGGAGCGCTATGAGAAAGAAAACCGTTTGTATTACACTCGACAGGGTTTAGCGCGTATTAAGCGTTATTTGGACGAAGTCAAAGGAAACCCTCCATCTGATGTCTGGCTTGATGTGTTTCCGGTAAATTCTCAAGCTGACGAACGAGTAAACTATCCAACACAGAAGTCAGAGCAAATACTTGAACGTGTCATTTGTTCTTCAAGTTCGCGCAGCGATATTGTTTTAGATGCGTTCATGGGATCAGGCACCACGCCGGTTGTAGCTGAAAAGCTCGGGCGTAAATGGATAGGCATTGATTGTGGAAAGCTTTCGGCTTACACAGCGCAAAAGCGTCTTCTAAACCTCACAACTCGCGTTGGTTCACCTGCAAAAAATGATTCTTGTGAGGATAGCCGAGTCGATGATTTTGAAGCGCACTCCAAAGCCAATTCTCGTGGCCTTTTGATGATTTACGAAAAAGCGCGCGCTGGGGATTTGAATATTACGGACGGACTTTTGCGCGACCTGGCTGCGTTTTTGGAAAATCATTTGGCGGGGGCTGCGACGGAAGAATTTTCGCTGGTCTGTCCGGCGGATAAATATCGGGTCAAGGAGTTAGTTGAGGCCGTGGCCGAATTCTCAGCGGGCGAAAAGGCGATTGAAGTGGGCAAGGTGCGTTTCCTGATTTCATTTATCCAGCCGAAGGAGAAGCCGGAAAAGCCAAAGGCGCTGAAGGCGAAGGAGTTTGCGCTTTATCACGCCGGCATTTACGACAAGGAGCTGATCCTGAATCTGCCATGGGAGCAGTACCGCCCGTTTGTGCTCCAGCTTTTCGGGGTGCGCACGGAGCCGCATAAGATTCGCGGGCTGGAGGCGGATGGCTACATCGGCCTGCACTCGGCCTATCTTTGGGATTATCCAAACCATTCTGATCTGGTACTCGATCACGGCTATATCGCGAGCTTGCACGAAGTGATGCAGGGGCGCGGCGGCGACCGTTTCTATGTGGTTGCGCCGGGCGCGGCGATGGCTTTCATGGAGGATGAAATCCAGATCGGCGGCACCACCTATGTGCTGCTGAAGGTGCCGCTGTCGGTGCTGATGGCACTGATCGAACGCGGCGATGTGGGCAGCCTGAAACAGCCGACGAACGAGGCGAGCGTGAACGAGGTGATCGATGCGGTCGGCTACGATTTTATTTCTCAGCCGGTAGTGGAGGCCGCTTACACCCGCGAAGCGCCGTCCGCCGAAGATCTGTTCAATCAGAAGAGCCGTGATTTTGTGATCCGCCTTTCGGATTTCCGTTCCAACACGCTGGCGAGCGACCCGGAGGAGTTCGCGCCGTTCGAGACCTTTTCGATGGTGCTGGTAGATACCACCTACGACGGCGAGACGTTCAACCTGTCGCGGGTGTTCTGGGCCGACGACATTCTGGATGCCGACAGAAAAGAAGCCGTCGTTCGGCTGTCTCAGGAAGAGTTCACCGGGGAATCCATGATGATCATCTTTATGGATAAGTACGGCAATGAGCTGAAGGTGTGCAAGACCCCGGCGGATTTTAAGCCCGTGCGTGCGGCGCGTCAGGCCGCTCCAAAATCAGCGAAGAAGAAAGCAGCGCCCCGTGCTCGGTCAAAGACTCCGCAGGGCAAGAGGAAAAAATGAGCGTTGAATATAAAAACGACGATTTCGTGCTGAAGTTCATCGATCTGGACGAACAGGTTCAGGATACGGTCAATAAGTATGAGGCGTATCTGAGCGCCTTTACGTCGGCCAATTTTGCCCACGTCCGCGAGGCGGTTAAACAGGCGGTGGCCTTCTTTGTTTCAGAAAAATACGCGACGACGCGCGATCTGGCCGCTTTTTCCTACGAGGCCAATGCGGTGATGCAACGCAAGTATACCGCCAAAGGCGAGTATCTGGATCGGCTCATAATTCCAGACAAAAAATCGGTCTCCATCGATTTGGCAACCGGAACCGGCAAAAGCTGGGTCATCTTCGGCGTGGCGCAGATTCTTTTGGCAGAAGGTTTTGTGGACAAGGTGCTGGTGCTCTGCCCGTCGCTGACGATTGAAGAGGAGCTGAAAGCCAAGTTTGAGCGGTTCTGCGGCGACGATACGCTCACCAAAATTCTCGAAGAGCTGGGTGCCCGCTATCCGAGTCCGGGGATCAAGAGCGCGAATGTGCCGATTTTGGACGGGGATATCTGCGTGGAGAATATTCATGCCGCCTACGAGCGCACCGGCTCCTCCATTGAGGATAGTTTCAAGGGCAAAGGTTCCCGCACACTGGTGATCAGCGACGAAGCGCACCACATTTACAGCGGCGCGGACGCCTCCACCAAAAAGTGGTTCGATTTTCTGGTCAACCCGGACTACGGCTTCCAGTACCTTCTCGGGCTTTCCGGCACTCCGTACATTGAGGATGATTATTTTCATGATGTGATCTTCCGCTACGGCCTGCAGCAAGCGATGGAAGATGGCGTCGTTAAAAAGATCAATTACAAGGTGGAGGAGTCAAAAACCGCCAAAGGATGGTTCGAAACCTACGCCAATCATGCCGGGCTGAAGGAAAAATATGACGGAGTGCTGAAGCCGATCAGCATCGTCATCACCGATAAAATCGTAACCTGTGTGCAGGTGTGGAACGAGCTGATCGGGTTTCTAATGGAAACAGAGAAGATCAGCCGTCAGGAGGCCGAGCGTAAAGTTATTTGGGTGGCGTCTGGCGTTCCATCAAATCCTAAAGAAAAAGCCGAGGTGCTGCGGTTGGTTCCCAGCGCGGAGAAAGTGCGCAAGGCTAACCTGTTAGCTCTAAAAACCGTCGACGAGTTTGAAAGCGATGTGGAGTGGATTGTCTCCGTCAGTATGTTGACCGAGGGCTGGGACGTGAAAAACGTCTTTCAGATTGTTCCGCACGAGCAACGGGCCTTTTGCTCCAAACTGCTGATTTCCCAAGTACTGGGGCGCGGCCTGCGTATTCCCGCCGGGCTGGAGCATCCTGTTTATGTGACGATCAATAATCATGAACGCTGGACGGATGAAATCCGTGATCTGTATCGCGGTGTGCTGGAGACGGAAAGCCGCATCAGTTGGGGCTATGACCCGGCTCGGGCGAAATACGCATTTCCACTCTATAATCTGACCTATTCCAGCCAGCAGGACACTGTGGAGACCAAGGAAAAAAAGGCGGACGCCCCCCAAAAGGTCGTATTGCAGCCGCAGGATGAAAGCCGCGAAGAGACCAGCGAATATTCCGAAACCGGCACCTTCCGCTTCCGCATCGAAATGCGCGATAGAGTTTCTCTCCAACAGGCTGCGCGAGAAATGAAGCTGTTTTTGAAGGATCATGATGATGCGCTGGCCACCAAGTGGCCGGTGTCCCGCATCAAAAAATGGATTCAGGTTAGTCTGAAAGCCTGTGGTTACGCGGATGAGTGGGTCAGCCGGGAAAATCTAGGGCGGCTCAAACAGTCGTTCGGTCCCGTATTCAGGGAAACCGGAAAATCAGTTCCCCGCATGAAGCTCCAGGCAGACGGGTTTGTCAAAATCGAAACAGCCTCCATGCACCGCCAATCTTTCTGCGAAAGTCAGCTGCGTAATCAAAAGGGCTACATGCTTTTTGACGCCAATTCAGGAGATGCGTTGCAGCCCGACGAGAAAGAGCTTTTTAATGGGTTCGTCGGTGACCGGGGTCACTATGATCGTGTAAAAGAGGCTTGTGTACGGTACGGCGGGCGGGGAGAGGATGTCACTTTTCTCAAAGAAAATCTGATTGATGTTCCAGAGCTGACCGGGCCGCAAAACCTGCTGTTCCTCAGTTCAAAACCAGAATTGGGTTTTGTCAAAACTGCGGTTGATGGATTTCAGGAGCTCTTCGACTCAATCCTTAAATCACCCGACCGCGGTTTCTATGAAATTCCATATTCTTACAAACCGACAGAAAAGGGGGGTTCGCACGTTCGGCGTGAAAATTTTAATCCTGATTTCCTGATGAAAGTTAAAGATCAGAATCGCCTGCTAGTTGTGGAAATCAAGGGAGACCATGACGATACGAAGAAAAATCGGGCCAAACAGCGTGATGCCAGGGAACATTGTGACCAGCTGAATCAGATGCTGGAATCCAACGGCATTGATTGGACGTACCATTTCTATTTCCTGTCACCAGAGGACTACGGTTCCTTTTTCAAAGCTGTTGCTGATAAAAACTGGTATTGGCAGTCGCAGTTAATGCAGGAGCTGGGAAAAACGATTTAAGCCGCCGCTGGATCTGACGCCCCGACAATCCAAATTCCAAGGTTTGGAAGAAACGTGTAAAAAAGGCTTCAGCGTGTCAGGGCATGCCTTTGTGAATATAGATGGTTGAAACGATTCTCGTAAATCGACGTTCATACGCGGTGAAACAATGCGGGAGGGAGGAAGGATCGCGTGCTGCGGATCGTTAGGGAAAACAAGCCCGACAAGTGGGCGGCGGTTTTTGCCGTCGCCAATTTATAAGCCAGAAAGAGCTGACCGCGCGACGCATAGAGTTCTGCCGGCTTCCCTACGCCATTCCCCGGATTCTGGGTGATTAAAGTTAACCGCAAAAAAGCGCAGGCTTACATCTCGTTTAATTCGGCTTAGGTTATTCCATTCAAAGCTTGAAAAAACTTCCGTCAGTTTTATCTGACCTTTCCAGATCTGCTGATTGGCTCCACAGCGTGGAGCCGGTTGAGATGGTCGCATTTCAAGGTGATCATGCGAGTACCTGAACCCACCGCCCGGGAAAAGCTGATTCAGCATGCCAAAGTAACCGGAGCACTGTCCGGGCAGGCCGGAAAGGTGATCGTCACCACGCTTTGTTCCCCATCACGGGTGCAGGCGATGGTTCCCTGCAGGCGTTCCACGTATTTTCGAGCGATGCCAAGGCCCAGCCCCAGATGGCGTGTTTTGGTGGTGACAAAAGGCAAAAAAGGATCGTCGGATGCCGAAAACCCGGCGCCGAAATCGGCGATGCGCACCGTGAATTCTTCGGGGGTCAACCGCGACTGAATCAACACGTCGCGACCAGGCGCCGCTTCGGCCGCATTGCGCAGCACTTCGCACAACGGAATATACAACACATCCTTTTCCGGTATCGTCCGGTCTGCGGGAATATCACTATCCAAGGCAAACTCCGTCGTGGGGAATTCGTCGCGAATCGCCTGAATGGCCGCCTCCAGTACTTCCGATAACGGCAGAGTCGGCGAGGGGTGCACCGGATCAAAAAACAACTGCATCCGGTTGGTCAGGGCGGTGATCGTGTCGCACTCCTGCTGTATGAGCGGAAAATATTCCAGCTCGCGGGGCGTCATACGTCCGGCCAGTTCCTTGGCCAGAAAAGTCATGGAGGCCTTCAAACCAGACGCGGAATTGCGCAGGCGGTGCCGAAGCACCTTGTTCATACGAATCAAATCCTCTTCCTGCATCTGCATGACCATCTGCGCCTTTCCTTTCCCATCGGCGACTGCCCGCCGTTTCGAGAGAGAAAAACAAAATCGCCTCAAATATGCCAGCCTCATTTCACAGGCGAAACAGAAGACGTGACAGGACAACCACTCTTCTGCTAACATCCGGCTCATGATCACATTTGGAAAAGCGTTGATGCGCAAAACAGCTAGGGCGTCTTCCGCCCGGCACTTCCTCATGATGGCGGCCTGCCTGACGATCGCGGGCATGCTGCCGGCCTGCTCCCGCGAACCGCAGGCTCCCCCACCCTCCCCGGACGGCTCTCCGCCCCGGGATTACCGGCAGATGCTGGACCGCGTGCATCAGCGCAATGCCTACAACCACTCCCTCGATACGGTCAAAGAGGCCGTCCAACGGTTCCAAGTGGAGCTGGGCCGACTCCCAACCAACCTGATTGAACTCGTCCGTTATCGCTATATCGATGAATTCCCGCAGGAAATTCCACCGGGATACACTTTCGGCTACGATGCGACCCGCGGTTATGTGACCTTTATGAAAACGCCTGAAGGCGATGCACAGCCGCCTCCCGCTCAGTAAGAAAGGTGGCTGCCGGATTCTCCGATGAAAACATGCTGCCGTCAGTTTGCCGCGATCCTGTACGCGCTCCCGCTTCTGGGCGCGGCCTGTTCCGGCCCGGGAGGCCCCGTCGTCGGCGGCCTGCAGCGGAACCGTCCGGAACGCATGCTGATTGAAACCCGATATGACTCGGAAGTCATCCAAACCTATGTGAGCCCCGAAGCGATGATTACCCGCCTCATCCACGAATTGAGTGACCAGGGGCTGTCCCTGCGCATCGAAAAGCCGGGCCGGCAAAGCGCCAAACTTCACTTCTCCAATCCGCAGGCCGAAGGCTACCTGCAACTGGAAAAACAGAACGAAGTGGGCATGCAGTTTACCGTAAAATACGAATTCCGAGTGAAGGTGCGCCGATTCCCCTCCACCGAAGAGCAGGAGGCGGAGATCAACCGTCTGACGGCATACCTGCAATCCGTTCTGGAGGAAGTCCGACAACCGACAACCAACAATGCGACCTGGAAAGACTGAATATCTCTATTGAACTGCACGGCTTCAAGCAGTATAACTTTCAGGCAATTTCGAAGTGAAGCGCTAACCGTGTGGCGAGAGGACATCATGAAGGCACCGTTTAAAATACCTCGATGGATGATATACACCCTGCTCGGCCTGATGACCATGCTCTTGATCGGACTGAATGCCGGACTTTTTCTGACAGCCATGAATCCGCCGGAAGCAGGGGCGGGGTGCCGGATCGGATACCCCGCAGCGGCCCTTTCCTCCGTGCTCAGCCTGGCCCTGATGGTCGGACTTTTTCTGATCACAAAAATGGCACTCACCGCCCGCTACACCAGCGCGTCCAATGAAATGCTCTCCATCGCCGAATGGGTCTATCGCAATGTGATTCAGCGACGCACTCCGGAAATTCCCGTCACCGAAGGGGAAGCCTTGCAAAAGCAGGTGGAGGACTGGTACTACGAGCGCCAACACGATGTGGATCAACAGGTCGATGCCCGCACCGAGGAATGGACCAAAGAACTGAAAATGGCCACCGATTTCCAACTCGCCATGCTGGAACGCCCCTATCCGGCCATCCCCGAAATTCATATCACCGACCGCGTACGCCTCAACTTTTTCCACCGCTATCAACCTGCCTCCGGACTCGGCGGCGACTTCTTTGATATCATCAAAGTCGATCGGGATGTCGGCGGCATATTCATTGCCGACGTAATGGGCCACGGAACCCGCAGCGCGCTGATCACCTCGATCCTGCGCACCTTGATGTCGGAGGCCATGCAGGTGGGCCGTAATGCCCCGCACTTTCTCGGCCAGGTAAACAAAAGCTTCTGCGACATTCTCAAAACCATTCCGGACCTGGTTTTTGCTTCCGCCTTCTACTTTGTGGCGGATACAACGGCACGCGTGGTCACGTTCTCTTCGGCGGGACATCCACCACCCCTCCATATCCGCCGCAGCATAAACCGGGTGGAATACATGAATGTCCCTCCACCCAGAGCCGCCGCACTCGGCGTCCTCCCGGATGAAGAATTCCCCGGAGGAAACATGCGCATTCAGCCCGAAGACGTCTACATCTTCTACACCGACGGCCTAACGGAAGCATTCAATCCCGATGGCGATGAGTTCGGAGAAGAACGCGCCCGACGCGTGGTGGAGCGTTACATGTATCAGGATATCAAAACCATCATCAACAATCTGTATGCCGCCGTTGTTGAATGGGCCGATGGACGCCCGATGGCCGATGACATTTGCCTGATTGCCGTGGAAACCACCACGAAGCCGCCCCCCAAACCGGATGATGAATCCGAAAAGGCTTAATCCCGGATCAAAACCGCACAGGACTCCGGCCACAGGAGAATTGCCGCTATGAGCGATAAATGGACCGCACAGAAAATCAAACAGTTCAAGGGGAAAGGACGTTTGGCCGCATTGACGGCACATGACTTTTCCCTGGCACGACTGGTGGATGCAGCAGGCGTTCCTATTATTCTGGTGGGTGATTCCCTGGGCATGTATGCCCAGGGAAACGACAACACCCTGCCCGTCACTATGGATCAGATGGTCTATCACACCACCATTGTGGCACGCGGCGTAAAAAACGCCCTCGTCATTGCAGATATGCCCTTTCTCTCCTATCAGGCCTCAGACAACGAGGCCATGCGCAATGCCGGACGCTTCCTGAAAGAGGCACACGCCGATGGCGTGAAGGTGGAAGGCGGCAGCCTGCGGGCACCACTGATCCGCCGAATGGTGGAGAACGGCATTCCCGTCATGGGGCACATCGGCCTCACACCCCAAAGCATCCATGCCTTCGGCGGCTATAAAATACAGGGGCGCACCCATCCCGAGGCCCAGCGCCTCCTGGAAGATGCCAAAGCCCTGGATGAAGCCGGCGTCTTTTCTCTCGTACTCGAATGCGTTCCCGCTGCACTCGGGGCAGAAATCACCGCCGCCGTATCCATTCCAACCCTCGGAATCGGCGGCGGGCCCGCCTGCGACGGCCAAATCCTCGTCACTCATGATATTCTCGGCCTGCTGGGCGATTTCAAACCCCGGTTTGTGAAACGCTATGCAGACCTGGGGGAACAAGTTGTCAAGACCCTGAAGCAATACCGCGAAGAGGTGGAACAGGGCGCGTTCCCCGATGCGGAACACTCTTATTAAATGAAAAATGAAAATCATCCGCACCATTTCTGACATGCAGGAAGCGGTCCAAACCCTGCGCCGGGATGGAAAACGAATCGGGTTCGTGCCGACCATGGGCTATCTCCACGCAGGACATCTCTCGCTGGTCCATTTGGCCCGCCAACAGAGCGACCGGGTGGTCGTCAGTATCTTTGTGAACCCAACACAGTTCGGCCCCAACGAAGATCTCGAGGCCTACCCGCGTGATTTCGCGCGCGATGAAGCGCTTTGCCGTGACGCGGACGTGGATTATATTTTTTATCCATCCGCAGCCGAGATGTATCCACCGGGCGCCGGAGTCTATGTGAATGAAGACCATCTCTCCACGAAGCTTTGCGGGGCCTCGCGTCCGGGACATTTTCGCGGCGTATTGACCGTTGTGACCAAGCTGTTCCACATCGTGCAGCCCGATGTGGCCGTCTTCGGCGAAAAAGATGCCCAGCAATTGCGACTGATCCATCAAATGGTGGACGACCTGAACGTTCCCGTGACCATCCTTCCCGGCCCCATCGTGCGGGAGGCCGATGGGCTGGCCTTGAGTTCACGCAATGTCTACCTATCCGAAACGGAACGCCGGGAGGCGCTCTGCCTGCGCAAGGCACTGGATCAGGCCGAGCAAATGCACGCCTCCGGCGAGCGTTCAGCACGCTCTGTCATTACGGCAATGGAAAAAATACTGAATACCACCCCCTCGGCACGGGTCGATTACCTCTCCATCGTACACTGGAACGATCTCTCGCCCGCCGAACAACTGGAAGGCGACATCCTGATCGCTCTGGCCGTATACATCGGACGAACCCGCCTGATTGACAACACCCGCCTGAAGACAACGGACGCGCACGCCTCATGAAGAAAGAGGAACAACCCGCATCCTTCTGCAAACAGCTGGCCATTCTCGAACAACATCCTCCCGAATGGAAATGGCAGGCCGAACGCATCGAGGCCTTTCTCGCCCTCGGTCACCTCCTGGAAACTTCTGTTCGTCCTGGATGCCCTCTGGATCTCGCGCAAAATCCCAATGCCCTCTGGGAAACAATCTATCTCCGCTTGAAGGCCGCGCTCTTGGATGTGGAACATGCCGCTCCCGCCCAGGGCGAATGGCATCTCTGGCAAATGTATAACGCGGGCGTGATCCTGAAAAACCGCGACGTAACAGTCGGCGTCGACCTGGTCCCCGTGCTGCGAACCTATGGATGGCCCGATCACGACGACCTGACCCGCCATACCGCCACCCTGATTGATTTTCTGCTCATCACCCATCATCACGCTGATCATTACGACCGCGCGCTGGTGCGTGCCTGCCTCGAGCTTGGAAAACCCGTTTGCATCCCGGAAGACATCCAATCGAACTGGGAAAGGAACCCCAACCTCCATGTCTTTCGAGACGCTACCACGCTGACGCTCTGCGACCTGGAAATCACCGGACGCCGCGCCACCCATGTATGGCGTGAGACTCCGGAGGAACTGCCGTTGATATATTATGAGATAACCGATGCGGACGGACACACCATGCTCTTCGCCGGCGATGCGGATTATACAAAAGACTTCAACTGCACGCCCGGCAAAAGCATAGACGCCCTGTTCCTGCCTTGGCGCAACCCCAACGCCTCCTTTGAAGAAGGCTCTTCCGTACAAACCGGCCACACCACGGATGCCCTGAAGATCGTAACCGACCGCCTTCATCCCAAACACATTATCCTCGAACACTACGCCGAGTTGGAACATGTTTACCAAAATTACCCGGCCTCCTACGATCTCGCCGCAACCCTGAAGAAGGCCTCTGCCGCACCGCTGGAGTGGATGTTCTGGGGTGAACACATGACCCTGCTCACAAAAAACCTCCAATGCGACATTGCACGCGGAACAACACCTGACTAACATTGCCGCATGACCGCATTATCACCCTTATTTCGTCGCATCATTGAGGACCAGGCCGAACGCGAGCGCCTTACCCTCTCTCCTCACGCCTGCCCCAGTAACCGCGGGCTGCGACGCCATCCCGAACGCGAAGCCGTTCCGGACCACGAAAATTTCCGTCCCATGTTCTACCACGACACCGACAGCATCATCCATTCGCGCGCCTACACCCGATACATTGACAAAACCCAGGTCTTTTCCCTCTTCGAAAATGACCACATCACACATCGGGTGCTGCACGTACAGTTCGTTTCCAAAATCGCCCGGGTCATCGGAAGGGCCCTCTGCCTCAATGAAGATCTGATCGAAGCCATCGCTTTGGGGCACGATCTCGGACATGCTCCCTTCGGACACGACGGCGAGGCCATCCTGCATCAACTCTGCCGCCAACACGACCTGGGCTGTTTCTGCCACAACGCACAAAGCGTTCGCGCACTCATGCTGCTCGAACACGCCGGGATGGGCCTCAATATCTCCCTGCAGGTGCTCGACGGTATTCTGGCGCACAACGGCGAAATGCTCAATCGGGAATACATCCCCCAATACGGAAAAACCTGGGAGGAATTCGAGCAGGAATATCACGCCTGCTTCGCGGAAGAAGGATTCAGCCGGAAAATACGCCCAATGACCCTCGAAGGATGCGTCATGCGCATTTCCGATGTCATCGGCTATATCGGGCGCGACATCGAAGACGCCATTGAGCTCAAGCTGCTCTGCCGCCAAGACATTCCCGAATCCATCACCCAGGTCCTCGGCACACGAAATGCCGAAATCATTGACTGCCTGGTCCGCGACCTGATTGAACACAGCTACGAAAAAGATCATCTGGCCTTCAGTAACGACGTCTTCCAGGCCCTTCACGACCTCCTCGAATTCAACCGAAAACACATCTACTTCAACGAAAAAATCAAAGGCGAACTCCCAAAAATACGCCACATCTTCTCCATGCTCTTTGACCGCTATCTGGACGATTTCCGCAACAACAACCGGCAATCCGCTCTGTTTACTTATTTCCTGCGCGACAACATGGCCGCCTATCTCGAGCAAACAAAACCCGAACGCGCCATTATTGATTTCCTCGCCGGCATGACCGACCGCTTCATGGTCGATCAGTTCCGCCGCGCTTTCCTGCCGCACACCCTGGGTTATCAGGCGCCCGGCGAATAGGTCCAAATCTCACTGATGCGATCCGGATACGCGCAAACCACCTCGACATGCCGGTGCCCCGCCACATGAAGCGAGCCGCGCGTCTCCGCCAGGGCCAGCTCATGCCGGTTGCAGTCCCGACTGATGTGCGCCAGATAAACCCTCCGCAATCGGGCCCCGCCCAGTTCCGCCAGCAGTTCCGCCGCGAGACGGTTCGAGAGATGCCCATGCCGCCCACTGATCCGACTCTTCAGCGACCACGGGCGCGCCGACTGTTTCAGCATTAATTCATCATGATTCGACTCGAGCACCAACGCATCGCAATCACGCAGCTTTTCGCGAATCAGGTGGGTCGGCATGCCCATATCCGTCACCACGCCCACCCGTGTACGCCCTGCGCTCAACACATATCCCACCGGATCATACGCATCATGCGGAACCGAAAAAGGCTCCACGGAAATATCACCAATGGCAAACGCCGTACCCGTGGTAAACACATTCCAGGGCAGCTCACGAGAGTTCGGCATCCGAAGGTATCCATCCACCGTACCACTGTTCGCATAGAGTGGAATCCGATGCCGCTGATTCATCACCGCAACGCCGCGGGTATGGTCGATATGTTCATGCGTCACGCAAATGCCGCTGATACGCTCCGGATCCACCCCCGCCGCCGCGAGACGACGCGCCGTCTCGCGCCCGCTCAATCCCGCGTCAATCAGCAACGTGGTCTCATCGGTCGATGCCAGAACGCAGTTTCCACTGCTTCCGCTGGCTAAAACACATAATCTGAAGTTCATGAATCTCCTGCAGCGCCCCACCTGAAAATGCAGGCCGAACATGTAAAAAGCTTGTTTAACGTCCCAGGTAATTTAGAATGGCCATCAATTTAAAATGAGCAGACACCCGTGGGAACAAATGCAAGATTAGTAGAACACTTATGGCAAATCAATTCCTATCTCAAACCCAGCAGCAGCGACTCTCCCAGGTCCTGGCGCCCCAACTCCGCCAATCCCTTCACCTGTTGCAGGTCCCCATCCTCGAACTCCAGTCCGTCATTCAGGAAGAGCTGCAAACCAACCCCACGCTGGAAGAACGCCTGACCAACCAGGATCCGCTCGCGCCGGCCATCGAAGATGAAAAGCCGCCCAAGCCCGGCGAAGAGCCGCCCGACGAGGCCTTTGAGCAGGAATTTCAGGTGCTCGCACATCTGGATGATGAATGGCGCGACTACTTTCAGATGGACCACTTCAACATCCCCTATACCCGGGATGATGCCGCCCGACGCGAATTCTTCATGAATTCCATTTCCCAATCTGAATCCCTGCAGGAACACCTCCTGCGCCAGCTCACACTCGGCGACATGAGTAAAGAGGAAGTCAAAATCGGCGAGCTGCTCATCGGCAATATCAATGACGACGGCTACTTCACCTCCTCCACCGAAGAACTTGCCAGGTCCACTGGTTGCGAAAAGGAAATGGTGGACGAGGTTCTGTCCGTCATACAGGAATTCAGCCCCATCGGCGTCGGGTCACGCGATTTACGCGAGTGCCTCCTGCTTCAACTCAACCGCTTGGGGCTAAGCCACTCTCCCGCCGCAATCATTATTCAGGATCATCTGGACCGCCTGGCAGCAAAAAAACTACCCGACATCGCCCGGGCCATGAAAATACCCGTCGAAGAGGTCCAATCCATCGCGCATTTTATCGCCACTCTCGAACCCAAGCCGGGGCGCATGTTCAGTGCGGAAACACCCACGTATGTCCTGCCGGAAGTGATCGTACAAAAGGTGAACGACGACTACATCGTGATTGTCAACAACGACCAAATCCCCCACCTGCACATCAGCCGCCACTACCGCAAACTCATGGAAGACACCGAAACCTCAACCGAAACAAAAAAATACATCCGCGAAAAAATTCAATCCAGCAAGTTTCTCATCAACAGCATTCATCAGCGGCAGCAGACCATCTACCGAATCGCCACCGAAATCGTTCGCGTGCAGCGCCCCTTTCTCGATCACGGCATCACCCATCTCTCGCCGCTGACCATGTCCGAGATCGCCAATGTCCTCGGCGTTCACGAAACCACGGTCAGCCGCGCCATTGCCAACAAATACATGCAGACGCCACGCGGCGTCTTTGAAATGAAATACTTCTTCACCCCCGGCTTCAAAAACGACGCGGGCGCAAGCATTTCCAACATGACCATTAAAGATACCATTGAACAGATGGTCCGTGATGAAGATCCCGGCCATCCTCTTTCCGATCAAGACATCGTCGGACTTCTCAAAGAAAATGGGCTCAGCGTCGCCCGGCGCACGATTGCCAAATACCGAGACCAACTAAACATTCAACCCTCGCATCTTCGCAAATCCTATTGACCGAAAATGCCGTACAACGCCCCTCAACTCATGACGGACACCGAAAACAAAACGATAATTGACGTGGTCCAGCGCGAGAATGATTACGTGCTGTTCCACGGCGGACAACCCCTATGCACGCCGGAAGGCGACGAAGTGGCCCACCGCTCCCCCCGTCTGCTCGAACAGCTCCAACGCGAATGGCCGACCAACCCCACGCCATCCCTTCCCGTAACCGCACTCGGACCGGACCTGTTCCGAACCGTCTGCGCCCTGCTACAGGCCCAGGATGATACGGCCACGACGCACTGGACCACCCTCCTCAAAGCGGACCCGCTCATCAGTAAACCCGCCTTCGACACCGCATCCGGAAAACAAAATAACCCGGCCTTCATGGCAAAACTCATGGAGGATCAGACCCACTTTGCCTTCTTCTTCAACGGGCTGGCCAACGCGGTAAAATCCTGTAATCGTTTCCTGCTCGATTTTACTGAAGGGCACATAGACTTCGCCCAAAAAAACAGCGAAACACTCTCTCCGCTTTTCTATCAGGCCTACCAGGAGCTCGCCGTCGAAGAAAAAGCCGCCATTCACCTGCTTGCCTCCATTCACGCCTGCGGCATCCTTCTGCCCATGCTGCTGATCCTGCGCAGGCTCTCCTCGGCGGAATATACGGGGGCCCTTTTCGGGCTGCATCCGCCTCAGGAGCCGCCTCAAAGCACCCTCCTCAATCCCTTTCCCGAACGGCTTGCAGCACCCGAGCTCCCGGCGACCCGTCCGGACTGGAATCAGCCGGAGACCTCCTTCAACACCTTGCGCGCCCAGGTTTGGAGTGTGTTGGATTTCGTCTTGAGCGCCGATTCCGTCAAGACCGGGAAAACCGATGTGTTGCAGATCATACGGGCCGGCGAAGACTTTAATACAGAATTCAAGACCTCGTTACGATGGAACGTCAAGGCCGAACGCAAAGACCCTGCCATGGAACATGCCGTACTGAAAACGGTCAACGCCTTCCTGAACTCCTCCGGCGGAAGGCTGCTTATCGGGGTACGCGACGACGGCTCCATCGAAGGCATTGAAATTGACCGTTTCCCGAACGAAGATCGTTACGCCCTTCACTTTTGGAACCTCATCAAAGCCAATCTGGGGCAGGAGATTTCTCCCTTGATACGCGCCTCGTTCGAGCCCGTGGGAGACCGAAAAGTCTACGTTGTGCAGTGTTCTCCCAGCGCGCAACCTGTTTTCCTCCAGCAAAAAGGCCAGGAAGATGAGTTTTATATCAGGGTCGGCCCCAGCAGTGCCCGCCTCTCCGTCAAGGAAGCCCTCCATTACATTAATGCCCGATTTCAGAATCCAATAAGCACTTGATTCCGCCCAACCGCTTCGCTAGGTTGAAACTGATTTTTCACCCATGTCCCGATGGAAGGAACCACGGGCAAAACGGAAGATTTCAGCATGGAAAGAAGCCAAAACAACCCAGACGAAATCACACAGAAAAAGAAACTGCTCAAGGATCCCTTTCTCCGACGGCAGGTAACATGTCCCATCTGCGAACATGCCGTCGAGCAACTCGGACTGAAAACAAATCTGTTCCGGGCCGAACACAAGGATGTGGATCGGCGCCCCTACAGCTACCGCTGGAAGCAGGAAAACCTGGCCAAATTCCATCCCCCCTTCTTTTATGTCTGGTATTGTCCCAAGTGTTACTTCGCCGCCGGGCGAAAATACTACGAAGAGCCGCTCAAAGACTGTTATCTCACCATGCGGAAGTTCAAGGAAACCATCCAGAATAAATACAAAACCGACCCAACCGCAAAAAAGATCATCAACAAACTCACCGCGGGTGTCGCCCCCGATAAATTCTGCTTTAAACAGGCCTTTCAATTGCACCTATTAGCCATTTACTGGGCCGAACTCTTTCCGGAACTGAGCAAACGCGATGCCATGAACCTGGCGCGCTATTATCTGCGCATTGCCTGGCTCTTTCGCGACCTGAATGAAAACGAAGAAGCCAACGCGGCCGAAGGCAAAGCCATTCAGGACTTCTTTGCCGATCTGAAAACCGTCTGGCCCGAGGTGAGCGACAGCGATGACGCCGCCCTCCGAAAAGCCAACGCCTACTATGAAGTCACCCTGGGCCATTCCGAAATAATCAGCAACGCCGTGGACGAACTGAACGTCCTGCTGATCGTTGCTCAAGTGTATCTCAAACTCGCCGATCTGAAGCCGGCGCTCGACGCCCTGACCGCCGCCGTCACCAGCGGCACGCGCTCCAAACAGGAAATCGACACCACCCTGCGCACCCCTCAGCGCGACGCCGAAGGACAGCTCAGCGAAAAAGATAAACAGGAGCTGACCCAGCAAAGCGTGGATTTACGCAGTCTGATTGATCGCGCACGCAACATGCTGGACAAAGTCAAAGAAGATTGGTTGGCCGAACAAACGGCCAAAGCCAAGAAAATCATGGCGGCCAACAAAGGCAAGACCCGCACTCAACTGCGTCAGATTCTCGAAACCCAAAGCATAGAACCACGCGTGGTCAACCGCCTTCTTCCCGTGGAACAGGTGCAGCAGAAAAAAGGGTTCCTCGCCTCTATCCTGGGCGGCTGAGCCATCTTTTTTGAGACTGAGCGTCCCCGCGTACGCGCCGGGCTGCCCGACTTTTGACGCACGCCCCTCCCCTTCCTTTTGCAGAATATCCCAGACTGGAAGTCCATGCTGCGTTACGGGCCGTGCGGGCTGGAAGATCGCGCAACGATTCCGTCTATCCGTCCCATTCAATCAGCAGAGAGAATCACAGACGTATGCCTGCATGCCGCAATCCGCTGGGGGGCTGGAGCAGGTCACCCCATCATCGCGAACGGCATAAACCGGACAAGCCCACGCCCAACCTTCGGCGGGTGGCTACCGATAAAACTGCCGGCACAAAACGCCCGCCTCGGCAAACAAGTTGCGCGCCTGCTCGCTGAAATGATATTCCTCCTCGTACACCACTTCCACGATCCCCGCATTGATAATCATTTTCGCGCACATCAGGCAAGGGCTGATCGTGCAGTACAGCGTACTCCCCCGTACCGCAATCCCATGATAGGCCGCCTGCACGATCGCGTTTTCCTCCGCATGCGCGCAGATGCAGTCACCCAGGTTGTGCCCCGACGGCGCATCGCTGCTGCAACGCGGACATCCGCCCTCAAAGCAGTTCCTCACGCCACGCGGCGTACCGTTATAGCCTGTCGAAATGATCCGTTTCTCCCGCACAATCAGCGCCGCCACCTGACGACGCGAACAGTTGCCGCGCCGCGACACCACATGTGCAATATCCATAAAATACGTATCCCAGTCAGGGCGTGAAAATGTGTTCGTCATTCCAACCATCCTTCCGCGTTATGCGCCGCTGCTTATACCGCACCCGAATCCGGGCCGAAAGCCTTTTCCCAATGATTGCAAACTGCACACCGGCGCCTGACTAATCTGCATGAGGTTTAATGCCGAAGCGGCGCAGGATGGCAGGCGCAACATCCGTCAGACAGGAGACTTCGCGGCGCAGGGCCTCATCGCCACATCCCTGCGCCACAAACGGCACGGGATTGACAGTATGCCGGGCGTGCCCACCCTCCTCGACATTGCCGTGATCACTTGTGACCACCAGGAGCATCCCTTCGGTTTTTTTCGCTTCCAGCAAAACACGCATAAAACGATCCAGTTCATTCAGCATCGCCCTCACCTGCTCCGATGATCCCCGGTGTCCCAAACGATCCGTCATGAAATATTCAAACAGTGTAAAATCATGCCGTCCGGCAAGCGCCAGCAGATGCCGCGCCGCTTCCTCCGGTTCAATAAACGGCCCGGAGAATCCATGTTCCTGCAGGGATCGGCGCGTCAGATCGTGGTACACCGCCTCGTTACGAAGCAGTGCATCCTTCATCCGGACCTTTCCAATGCCGGAAAGGGCAGCCACCGTAGTGACCGACCGCCTGCGATACTTTTGAATATCCTCCGGCTCATCCATGAAATAGTAGGCGTTCGCAAACGTGCATTGAAACCCGGCACCAATCAACTGTTGATACAGATTGTATTCGCAAATAATCTGTCGGAGCGCCTCGTTCGGAAAACCCTCCAGATGCCGCCCCATTTTCCGGGGGGCATTCACCCCCGTCAGCAGCGCCGTTTGACCGGTGGCGCTCTGCGGCAAGCCTGGCACCCCCAATTGCGCATCAATCGGCACACAGCATTCATCCAGCAGGCGCACAAGCGCCGGCGTCTTTCCGGTATACATCGGATTCACCGCCGGATCCCGGGATCCAATGCCCAAGCCGTCGATAAACACAAAGAGAACCCGTGGCCGCTCATCCATCATCCATTCCTTTTTCTTCACCCATCCTCTATAAATCGACTCCCCTTCCCAGACAATCCGCGATTTCCATTTTTTCCATTGATTGGATGTTCTTTTGTTTTCAGGGCGGTTATATTCGTCGGCATGAAAGAGAAAGAAAAGAAGATCATGTACCCTCTTCCGGCACCGTCGGATGAGGAGACGGTGGTGATTCAGAATACGATGTGGACCCATGTGGTTCCGTTTGCGGCCTGGCTTGCGATTATGACGTTGCTTCCTACTGCGGGCTGGAGCTATGCGGTGCGCTCCGCGGTGTGCGTCGTTCTTCTTTTCTGGTTTGCTCCCTGGCGATGGTATGAACGATTAAACAAGCATCACATTCCGTTGGCATTCGCGGCGGGTGGTGCGGTGTTTGCCCTCTGGATTTTTCCGGAGCTTTCTTTTATGAAGCGGCTGTCTGGCTTTGACAGCGCATATCAACTGCTGGGCATCCTGCCGCCCTGGAGCCGTCCGGAGGCACTGACCACCTTTCCATATGCGCCGGAGACGTGTGGATGGACGCTGGCGATTATACGTCTGCTCGGTTCATCCATCGTTGTGGCGCTGCTCGAAGAATTTTTCTGGCGGGGCTGGATGTACCGATGGCTTTTCAAATCGAATTTTCTGCGCGTGGACCCGGGGCAATGGAATTACTTCGCCTTTTTTTCCGTGGCGATTCTTTTCGGTTTGGAACATGATCGCTGGCTCGTGGGCATTCTTGCGGGCATGATCTACGGCTGGCTGTACATCCAAACGCGGGATATATGGGCGGCCTGCATTGCACACGGAGTAACGAATTTTCTGCTCGGCCTCTACGTTCTGCAAACAGGTGCATACCAATTCTGGTAAGACGGTTTTTCCGTATGAACCGGGCTGAAGCCTGAGAAAACGACTAGAAGGGAACGGGCGCGTCCCAATCGTCCACCGGAGGCGGAGTGGGTATGGCGACGGCGGTGTGCCGGGCCTTCGCGGCAGCCTGGCCATCCATCGGTCCAGAGACAGAGCGGGCCTCGCTGCTGGGGGTTGTTCTTAAAAAGATGACGGGGTCTACCTGTCCCAGTTTGGCCGGTTCAGGGATGGGCGCTCCCACGGCATATTTACGTTCGGGTTCGACTGGGGCCGGGCCTGTTTCCGGCAGGACGTCCTGCTGGACAGCACGCGGTTCAATGCGTATCACCCGTTGATCCGGCACGGGTGGTTTCGCTGCGACAAGGGCCGGTTCCGGCAGGGCTTCTTTTTCTTTCAGCGGGGTCTTCTGGTGTTCGGCATCCATCACAATAATGGTACGTTCCACCGCACGGGGTGCCGTGGGCTGCTCCGACATGTGGGCCGCATCCACCAGTTCCACGGAGGATCCGGATGGTACGCTCGCCTGCTCATCGGCAACGTCTTTCACAAAACGCTTGGTATGTCGATCCGGCGAAGCAAGAATGGATGCGGAAGATCGGGGTTCATGCGCGGCAGCGATTTCTGCAGTCCCAATCGCCTTCGCAGGATGCCGTGTGGCGGGAGTGGTTTCCCGGGGGGTCTCCTGCGTCTTGGCCTGCGGCTCCTGGATTGATGCGGTTTGAACGTTGGCGGTGGTCATCATGATTCGCTCAGGTTCTTCCGGTGTTGCGGAAGGCTCCTGCCGTTCCTCCTGCAGGAGGTCGGCCAGCTCCGCACTCAATGAAGCCAACGCGGCACGGTCCCCACGACGAACAGCCTCTTCCATGCGCACCTGAAGCAGTTCCACTCGGGAGAACAGCATTTCATCCTGCGGCGGGGGCTCTTCCGCGGATTCGGCGCGTGATTCCGCACGGGCCAGCGCAGCATCCACTTCGGCGGCATACGGCGGCTCTTCCTGCGTTTCAATTTCCGTGGAAGACGGTGCCGGCGAGGCGGAGGCCTCCAGGGCCAACTGCTCAATTAACAAATCCGCCTGCTCATCTTCCCGGGCAAGCACGGGCGCGACATCCTGCTCCACAACGGATGTCGCCGGCGGCTCCGGCATCGCCGGCTGTACTTCCGTTCCACCGAAATCATCAAGTTCAGCCAGGAGTTCATCTTCCAGTTGAGCCATGGAGGGGTCGGGGTCGGGAGAGGCCTGGGTGGCAGATTCCTGCGCCTGGGAGTTGGTCGGAGCGATGGATATTTCGGAGGTCTCCGCCGCCGCCAAGCCAGACGGGGTGGCGGGGGTGGACAAATCCTGCAACAACTCCCGTTCAAGCAAAAGCAGTTGATCCTCAGCCGTTACCGTGGGCAAGGAAAGTGCGGGCGAAACGTCGGCCACCGCTTCTACGGGCTTCACGTCCTTGCGCCCATCGGTAACAGTCTGGCCGGCTGTCTGCGCGGGAGTGGCGGGTTCATCTTCCAGCCAGTAATCCGAGCGAA
>JAQVYB010000037.1 GCA_028708815.1 Kiritimatiellia bacterium
GGTTGTGGGTTGAGCCGGGCTGCGCGGTTTGCAGAAGGTGTGTTGAAGTATGGAACGTTGATTTCGGGGGGGGGCTGAATGCGGTTGTCGCGATTAATGGGAAGAAAGAAAGGGCAGGGGCCTATCAATAATCAGACGGGAGAGCCGTCCGAGGTGGTTGGCGAATCAGCTGGGTTACGGACCAATCCGGATGCGGACGGCGATTCGACTGAGCGGTTCGATCTGGATGTGTTGTTTGTGGAATGCCAGGAGGCGAAGGGCGGGCCGGGGGAGGAATTGTTGGAACGTTTGGGGTGTCGTGTGCACAGGGCCCGGGATGGCGTGGAGGCCCTGGAGAGGTTGGGAATCCAGCCGGACAATCTGGAGTCTATTGAATACGTGGATCGCTATTGGGACTATGATTTGATGATGATGGATAGCCATATGCCGCGAATGGACGGCACGGAGGCTTGTGGTTTGCTGCGTAGCATGGAGTCGGCCTGGATTGCGGCGCAACGGATATCGGAAGGATCGCGCCTGCCGGTGATCGCCATGATGGTCACGGACGTGAAAGGCGCCCGCGAGTTTTGTTTGGCCGCGGGAATGGATGCCTGCCTTGGCAAGCCGTTCAGCCGGGTGGAGGTTTGCCGGATTCTGAATGAGGTGAGTTCGCGTTGTACTCATCGGGAGCGTCGCGCCGAGAGGATCCCGCCGCTTCAGTTTGACGAAAAACCGGATATGCGCTTTGAATACCTTTTGGAAATGGTGGATGGTAATGAAGAGCTGGCGGCTGAATTGTCCCGTGATTTTATTTCGGTGATTCCGGAAGCGTTGACGGCCTTGCGGGAGGCCCTGAGTCGGTCGGAAGGGGATGGTGCGGCGCGACAGGCTCATAAAATTGCAGGATCTGCTTCTTATATGGGCGCCGTCCGGATGCAGGAAATAGCCAAGGCCATGGAGCGGCTGGGGCGTTCGGGGGATTTGCAGCCTTGTATAGAGCTGCTGGTCGGGTTGGAGCGGTCCTATCAGGAGGTGGCGCGGTTATTCAGTGAAAAATGGCCTGCGGCAGCCGATGGGCCGGAAATACGAGGTGTGTAATGCGTACATTGAATATCCTGGTGGTGGATGATGAGCCGGTTTCGGCCAAGGTCATGAAGTCTTATCTTACGCAATATGGAACCTGTGACGTGGCCACATCGGGGCTGGATGCGGTCCGTCAGGTGGAAGCTTTTTTGCGCTCGAAAAGTGCCGTCTATGATCTGATCTGCCTCGACATCAATATGCCCGGCATGGATGGCCATGAGGTCCTGAAAAATATACGCGCATTGGAGGAGGACTATGAGATTCAGCCGTCGGACAAGGCGCGGGTGATTATGACGACCTTGATGGATGATGCCTCCAATGTAACCCGGGCCTTTCTGAATCAGTGCGAAATTTATCTGGTAAAGCCTATTCGCAGAAAAGAGCTGCTGAAGCAGTTGGTGAATCTTGGGTTGATCGATGTGAATGAGGCAGGCGGTTAAACAGGGTTCAGTTCTTCAGAAGGCGCGGGATAACAATTCGGTGGGTGCTGTTGAAGTCATCTTCGTCTCGATCCTGTTTGTACAGATATTGATCCATCCACTCAATGGCCTGCGCACGGGGAAGGCGGTCGTCCATGTTTTTTAATTGCAGGCGTTCGGTGTGATCCCGAAACTCCACGCGCACTTTCCCATGCGTCAGCAACTGGATCATGATGCCGAACAGGTGAGGACTTTCCGACCCGATTTTTTCGCAGTATTCGCGGATTTTATCCTGCATCAGAGTGACGGCGGGTGCATTATTTATCAATCCGTCCTGTGCGTTGTTTTGGCGAATGCAGATTAATTCGAGATTGCTGGGCTCTCTGGCGTGTTTCGGTTTCGGCGTTTCTGTTTTATTTCTTGTATTCAAGGGAGTTCCGGCGATTTTGGTGTTTGATTTATTTATGCAAACAGTAGCAGAGCGAATGGTTTTTGTCATCGGTAAAATATCCATCCTTGGCAAGGGTATTTTTTACAAGTAGGTTTCGCACCAAGCTTGGTAAACACGGGAGGTGATTATGGCCGGGGCATGGATAGTGTTGATTGTTTGGGTACTGCTGGTTTCCCCGGTTTTATCCTTTATTGCCTTGGTGTGGGTTTCGTCGTTGCAGCGCGAGATTGGTCGATTGCGCGGTGAGCTGGAGTTGCGGCGAACGGGTTCGTCGGGAGATAAGAAGATGGCTGGGCCGGAAGGGGGAATGTCCGCTTCGATACGCCAGGAAGGGATGGCTTCGGCGGCACCCGAGATAACGCCGGCGCCTGCTGTGCGGGGGGAAGGGCCGGTACGGCATGAGGAGAGCGCCCATGGGGGACGGGAGACGGCTGGGCATGGCTTTGAACTGTTGATGGGTGGTAAGGCGGCGGCTTTTGCGGGTATCGGGATTCTGGTGGCGGGGGTGGCGTTGCTGGTGGGCCATGCGATTCAGAACGCCTGGATCGGGCCGGGCGTACGCACGCTGGGTGGGTTGCTGGCAGGTGTTGCGGTGATTGGGTTGGGACGTATTCTGGAGCGAAGACGCGAAACGTATGGTGTGCTTGCGCGGGTGTTGACGGGAGGCGGAAGTGCGCTCTTTTATTTCACGGTGTATGCGGCATACGGAGTGTATGGGCTGGTCGATGCGTGGGTTGCCGGGGTCGGACTGTTGGGGTGTGCGCTGGTGGTGTTTGCTCTGGCGATGGTGTATGAATCGCAGGCGGTGGCGGTGTTGGCTGTGCTGGGGGCCTTTGTGTCGCCTTTTCTGATCGGTGGAGAACGGTATGCGGGTTTATTTCTTCCGCTCTACGCGGCGCTGGTGAATGTGCCGGTGATTTTTCTCGGGATACGGCGCAAATGGCAGGCACTCTACAATCTCGCGTTTGTTTTTTCGATCATCTATTACGTGACCTGGCTGACGAGCGATGGGTCTGTGGCTTGGTATACGGGGATCGTGGTCGCCCTGATTTATTTCGGCGAGTATGCGGCGCCGGCACTGTGGAAGTTGCGTCGGGAGCAGAGATCTGCTGGTCGGGTGGCGGATAGTGTTCGCCTCTTTGCTGCGTCTTTTCTGCTGATGGGTGCGGTGTATGTTGTGCTGAAGGACGCAGGGCTGAATGAGTGGGTGGGTTGTGCCTTTTTGGGGTTGGGTTTGCTGCATCTCGGGTTGGCGTATTTTTCATACAGGGTGTTTGCCCGGTACGCTACGGAGATGTGGGCCTTTTTGTATGGAGGGGTGGTTTGTGTGGTCCTTGCTCTGCCCGCGCAACTGGATGGCGAATGGGTATCCCTCGGTTGGGCGGTGGAGGGGGTGGCGCTGGCGTGGTTTGCCCTGCGCATACGATCGCTCGGTCTTCGCGTCGGTGCGTTTGTGCTGGGTCTGATCGGGTTGATACGTCCGATGTGTTTTGATTCGTTTTGCTGTTCGTTGACGCCCGCCCCGTTTTTCAACGTGTATTTTTTGGTTGGATTGATCGCGACGGGATTGCTGGGAGTGCAGGGGGCTGTGGCCCGGCATTTTGGGGTCCGTAATGTTCTTGGCGTTTGGCAGAAGCTGGCTGCCTGGATGGGCGCGGTTGGATTGATTTCACTGGAGCTGTGGCGGATGCAAAACGCCTGGAGCGAACCCGTGGTTACTCTTTTCTGGGCAGGCAGTGCGTTGTTGTTGATTCTGTATGGGTTGATTCGGAGGAATGTGGTCTACCGCTATGCGGGCCTGGGTCTTTTCGGGCTGGCCACGGCAAAGGTGGTGCTGGTGGATGCTTCCGGGCTTGAGGGAATGGAACGTATCGCGACGTTCGTTGGAACGGGGTTTTTGCTGCTTCTCCTTTCTTTCGCCTATCAGAAAGGTGCGGCTTATTGGTTACGCATGGGTAAAATGAAGAAGGAGGACTGAAAACGTCATGTGTTCAGACAGTCTGTTCAAGTCGGTCCGGCGTGCATGCGGATTTCATTCTGCGAAGTTCAAAAAGGATGAAGACGGCGGTGATGAGCGAGGCGATCACGTCGGTTGAGGGCATGGCGGCCCAGACTCCGGTCAGACCGAAAAAGCGCGGGAGGATGAACAGAAAGGCCAGATAGCAGACCGCTTGGCGCAGCAGGTGCAGGGAAATGCTGAGGTGCGGTCGTCCGGTGGCTTGAAAATAATGAGCGCCCATCATTTGCGCGGCGGCGAGCGGGGCGGACAGGGTGAAGATGCGCATGCCGGTGATGGTGGTTCCGATCAGGTCGAAATTTTCCCGGTTGAACAGGCCGACAATGGCGGATGGAAACAGTTGAATGAGTGCCATGCCGGTCAGGGTGACCAGAAAGGCATAAGCGAGTGCGGCCAGAAGAGCCTCCCGGACACGAGCGAATTTTTTTGCGCCGTAGTTGAAGCCTAGAATGGGCGAGGAGGCATGAATGAGGCCCATGACCGGCATTAACAGAAACATCTGTACGGCGAAAATAATGCCCATGGCGCCCACCGCCGTATCTCCTCCGTAATGCAGGAGCGAGCGGTTCATGAAGACCACCGAGGCGCTTTGCACAAACTGCATGGTGAATGGAGAAAGGCCAATGTGCAGGATGGAGAGAACGGTGGCGAATGAGAGACGCAGATTTTTCAGATGCAGGGTGAGGGCACGGTGTTTTCCGATGGTGAAATGCAGGAGAATCCAGGTGGCGGAAAAGAGTTTGGAAAGGCCGGTGGCCAGTGCGGCGCCCGCCACGCCCATGTCAAATGGGAAGATGAAAACCCAGTCCAGCACGATGTTGAGCATGGCGCCGCTGAGCAGGATCGTCATGGAAATACGTGGGCTTCCTTCCGCACGCAGGAGGCCGTTCATGCCCATGGCGAGAAAGTCCATGGGCAGGAAGAGGAGTAGAATGCGCATGTACGTGGTGGCGTAGGGGAGGGTTGCCGGGCTGGCGCCGAAGGCGTTCAGCATCGGGATCAGGAGAAGTTCTCCCAGCGTCAGCAGCAGCAGAGAGAGCACCGAGAAAAGGGCTACGGCATTGCCCAGTATGCGTTCCGCTTCACGGATGCGCCCCTCGCCCAGGCGAATGGACACCATGGTTCCGCTTCCGATACCGATCATCATGCCGATGGCAATACAAATCATGAAAAGGGGAAAGGTGATGCTGATGCCTGCAATGGCATAGGCGCCGGCGGCGCGTCCGATAAAGATGCGGTCCACCACGTTATAGGCCGTGAAGGCGGCGGTGCCGATGGTGGTGGGTATGCTGTAGCGGATGAGCAGCGGAATAATGCGGTGTCCGCCCATTTCTTTGGTATTGCGTGCGAGGCGAGGGGATTCCTGCATGATTACCGCACCGGATATTCCAGGATGTAGTCATCCATCACAAAGCCGTTGCCGATGTCGGTTACGGCCTCTTCGCGGATGCGAAAGCCGTATTTGCGATAGGCGGCAATGGCCTTTTCGTTGTGGCGGTTGACCTGAAGGATGATGAAACGGTTCCCGGCGGATTGGGCGAAGTCCATAACCCGGACGAAGGCGCGATGACCCACCCCGTGGCGTTGATATTCCGGCAGAACGTAGAGCTTGTGCAGTTTGAGGTCGTCGGGATTCGTGCCGGGCCCGTAGGAGACATATCCGATGGGGTTGTCGCCATCGAAAAGCAGGTCGTAGTGCACCTGGAGATGTGTCATTTCTTCGGTTAGTCGGTTGGAGTTGTACATCCACTCGAGCATGAATTGAACTTGTCCGGGCGGGAGAATAGCGCTGAAGGTGCCGGGCCAGATCCGTTGGGCCAGGTCGCCGATCAGGGCGGTTTCTTTCGGGGTTGCCGGGGTGAAGATCAAGTTCATGAGGAAGCCATATCATGAGGAGGAAGGCGGGTCAATGATGGAGAACCCGTTGTATTGGAGTGCTTGTGCCCAGAGACTGGGAGAAGAATCGTTCAGCAAGTGGAGAGGGTCAGGCTTTGACGCCCCGGCACACGGGCCGCCCCCTCCCGTCCGGCGGATTCTCGGAGTTATGCAGGCGAGAGGAGGTGAACCGCCGCTTCCCGCAAGGCAGCCAGTTTGGCGCTTAGTGTCTGGCGGTCGTCAGCAATCCGGTCGGGTGTGGTGGGCTGCACCACGCCCAGATAAGCCTTGATCTTCGGCTCGGTACCGGAGGGGCGGATAGCCAGCCAGGAACGGTCTTCCAGGACAAAGTAAATCAGGTTCTGGGAAGGGAGATCGACCTGTCCGCAGGCCTCGCCGTTTTTATATTCGATTCCGCTCAGGACATCGCGCACGAGGATGACGGGGGTGTCCTGAATGAATTCCGGGGGATGCTCGTGGATTTCTTTCATGATGGTATCCATTTGCAGGGCCCCTTCGGCTCCTTCATAGTTTTTTTCGGCGGCGGCTTCGAGGTAGAGCCCGCAGTCGCAATACATACGGTCCAGGAGGTGCAGGAGGGTCTCGCCGCGCTGCTTGCAGTAGGCGGCGGCTTCGCTCATCAGGAGAATCGAGATGACGGCATCTTTGTCGCGTGAATCCCCGAAGGTGACGCCGAAGGCCTCTTCGTAGGCCAGAACGAAGCGGTTGCCCTGGGCGACGAGATCTTCCGCTACGTTTCCCATCCACTTAAACCCGGTGAGGGTCTGGTGGAACTTCGCGCCGAACAAGTCGCACAAAGCCGCCGGCATGGGCGAGGAGACCACCGAGGCGACGGCAAATTCCTTGCCGGTGAGAGCCTTTTTTTCGCGCAGGCAATCGAACAGATAGTATAGCAGCAGGGTGCCGATCTGATTGCCCGTGAGTGTGACATAGCGGCCATCTGAATCGCGTACGGCGACCCCGATGCGGTCGGTATCGCCATCGGAAGCGACGATTAGGTCGGCATCGATTTTCGCGGCTTCCTCGCGGGCCATATCCAGGGAGTCTTCCTTTTCGGGGTTGGGTGCCGATACGGTTGGAAATTCGGGATCCGGATCGCGTTGGGCTTCGACCACATGAAAATCGTTGAACCCGGCTTTCTCAAAGGCCTGATTCATGCAGAAGTAGCCGGTGCCGTGAAGGGGGGTATAGAGCACGCGCACGCGGCGGGCATCCCGTTGGGTGGCGGTACGTACGGCCCAGTCGGTGTAGAGGGCGATCGCCGCATCATCAAGGAGAACGAGCTTTCCGCAGGATGCGGCCTCTTCCATGGTGAGTCGCTCGATGTGATGATACACCGGGGCGCGGGCGATGCATTCGGCGATTTGGCTGTCCAACGGGGCGATGATCTGGGCGCCGTTTTCCCAGTAGACCTTGAATCCGTTGTAGGCTTTTGGGTTGTGGCTCGAGGTGATCATGATGCCGAACTTGGCGTGCAGGCGGCGCACGGCAAACGGAACAAGCGGCGTGGGGCCCAGGCGGGTGTAGAGATACGTCCGTATGCCTGCTGCCGCGATGACCGATGCGGTGATCCGGGCGAAGGTTTCCGAATGATGTCGGCAATCGTATCCGATGACGATTCCGCGTTCGGCGGCATCCGGATAATGCGTGTGAAGGCAGTCGGCCAGGCCGCGTGCAGCCTGCGCCACCGTATATTCATTCATGTAATAGATGCCGGCGCCCATGATGCCGCGCAGCCCGGCGGTGCCGAATTCCATCTCGCGTCCGAATCGATCCAGGATGGCTTCGTCGTCGTTTCGGTCCAGCAGCGTGCGCACTTCGCGCCGGGTGGCTTCATCAAAAGGGGATTCGGCCCATTGTGCCGCGATGGTTTTTGCTTCGTCCAGTGTATGCATGTCGTCTCCTGTTTAGTCCCGGTCAATCCGTCTTATATACACCTTGCCAAACAATCCGTTGGAAAACAGTTAATTTTTTTCGATGCGGCGGATTTTTGTGAAGCTGGGGGGAGGCGCGTGTGTTTTTCATCACGCGGCATGTGCGGCGTACGTAGCCCGCCGGGAGGATTCCCGCTTGATTTTATGATGAGCGAAAGGATAATGACGTTTTCCTGTTTGTTGATTATTGATGGAATTCGGGAGAGTGTATGACCACGAAAAAAAAGAAACCATCCAAAGAAACCGCCGAGTCCATGGCCGCCCGCCAGCGTGAAATATCCGTTTCCGAATTCTTTTTGAAGAATCGGCATCTGCTGGGATTCGACAGTCTTCGCAAGGCGCTGCTGACCACCGTGAAAGAGGCCGTGGACAATGCCATGGATGCGTGTGAAGAGGCCGGCATCCTGCCGGAGATCAGTGTGGATATTCAGCAGACAGATGATAAACGTTTTCGGATCAATGTGACGGATAACGGGCCCGGTATTGTGCGCAATCAGATTCCGAAAATATTCGCGAAACTGTTGTATGGGTCGAAGTTTCACCGGTTGCGCATGTCGCGTGGGCAGCAGGGTATCGGCATTAGTGCCGCCGGTATGTATGGCCAGCTCACCACCGGCAGTGCCACCCACATTCTTTCCACCACCAAGGGGCGCGTCACGGCGCATGATATGCAGGTGCAGATCGACACCAAGACCAATAAACCGGTCATCCTGAGGGATCAGCAGGCGGAATGGCAGCCGGTGTTTTATCCGGCAGGCGATCCCCCGCCGGAACCGGTCACGTACCCGCACGGCACCTCTGTTTCCATTGAGATGGAAGCGGCCTATGTGCGCGGACGCCTTTCCGTGGATGAATACCTCAAGCAGTGCGCGATTGTGAATCCGCATCTGCAGCTTCATTACCGCATTCAATTGCTGGAAAAGGGGGAGGGGAAGGCGTTGGATGCGGGTGCAGAGGGTGTGCCGGTGGTCTCTGCGCCCTGGTTCACCTTTTTTCGTGCCATTCGGGAGCTGCCGGCGCCTCCCGTGGAAATCAAGCCGCACCCGCACGGTGTGGAGCTGGGATTGCTGATGAAGATGCTGAAGGACAGCCCTTCGCGCACCCTGCGCGGCGCTCTCAGCGAGGATTTTTCCCGAATCAGCTCCAAAACCGCGCTCGAAATCTGCGAGCGGGCTGAGCTCGATCCGAAATCGAAACCGGCCCGGGTCGCGCACCAGGAGAGCGAGGCGCTTTTCAAGGCGATTCAGGGCACCAAACTGATGCGCCCGCAGACCGATTGTCTGTCGCCGATCGGCGAGGAACAAATGATTGCCGGGCTAAAAAAAGAAGTGACGGCTGATTTTTATACGGCGGTGACGCGGAAGCCGGCGGTGTATCGGGGGAATCCGTTTTTAGTGGAAGTGGCTCTGGCCTATGCGCGTCCAGGGGTGAACGAAGAGCTGGGCGCGGAAGACCCCGTGCGCGTTCTGCGCATCGCCAACCGGGTTCCGCTGCTGTACATGGCGGGGGGCTGTGTCATTACGAAGGCGATTTCGAAGGTGAACTGGAAGGCCTACGGTCTTTCGCAGCCGCGCGGCGGGTTGCCGGTGGGGCCGATGCTGATTACGGCACACATGGCCAGTGTCTGGGTGCCGTTCACCAGCGAAAGCAAAGAGGCGATTGCACACTATGCGGAGATTGAAAAGGAATTGACGTTTGCGTTGCAGGAATGCGGACGCCATCTCTCCGTTTTTCTCAGTCGCCGGCACAAGGCCGCCGAGATGGAGCGGAAACGTAATTACATCGAACTCTACATTCCGCATCTGGCTCTGGGGCTGAAGGATATTCTCGATTTGAGCGATCAGCAGGAGGCTCAGGTGCAGAGTGAGCTGAAGTCCATGCTCGAACGTTCCCGACTTGAAGTGTAACCCGAAAGGCAAACCCTTATGGCAGCAAAAAAAGAATCTTCCAAGCCCCAGATCGTCTCCCGCGAGGCCGCCTCGCGCAAAATTCAGGAGGCGGCGAAAAGCATTCATACAGACATAACAAAAACCCACAAGAAGCCGACCATGAGCTTTCCCATCCGGTCGCTCTCGAATGTGAAGTACGACGTGAAGCAGGGGCATTTCGAGATGCTTGGAAAGACCAGTACACGGACCCTTTCCTACAATACCGTCAAGACCTTCGCGCAGTCCATGCGTCTGCTTGCCACCACCAAGAAGGATCTGCTCGATAAGAACGATATCGCCGGTAAGCGCGAAGTGTATTACAACAGCAAGAGCTGGGGCGAATGCCGGTTTGAACAGCAGCCCAAGAGCGATAGCCTGCTCGATGATATGGAAGCCATGCTTGGCATGAACCGCGAGCAGCTCGGTTACATTCCCGGAGAGCGCGGAGGCGATGTATGCGGGCCGATCACCGTCATTGATCAGGATGCCTACACCGGGAAGGAAATCAAGATCAATTGCATGAAGCTCGGATCCGGTGCGTGGAGTATTCCCTCGCGGGTCGAACACCTTCGCTTTGAGACGAAGGCCAAACTGGTGTTGGTGGTGGAAACTTCTTCCCTGTTTCAACGTCTGGTGCATCACCGTTATTATGCCACGGCCAGCTGCATCCTGATTTCCATGAGCGGCGTACCCACGCGCGCATGCCGTCGGTTTATCCGCCGTCTGGCCGATGAGTGCCGGATTCCCGTGGTGGCCTTCACCGATGGTGATCCGTATGGATACTGCAATATCTACCGCACGCTCAAGGTCGGGTCCGGTCAGGCCGCCCACATCAATAAATATTTCTGCGTACCGCAGGCCTGTTACCTCGGCGTGACCCCGCAGGATATTCTGGATTATCACCTGGAAGACGCCACCCATCCGCTCGAAGAGGTGGACATCAAGCGGGCGAAGGACGCCTTGAAAAACGATCCCTTCATCAAACATCACAAAGAATGGCAGCAGGCCCTCAACCAGATGCTGCAGATGGGCGTCCGTATCGAACAGCAGGCCTTCGCCAAACACGGCCTCAACTTCGTCTTGGAGCACTACCTGCCCGAAAAATTGAAAAAGGGCGATTTCCTGCCCTAAAGCGGGTGCCCCGATCCACCACTAAAGCGTGCGTGTCGTTCAAGTGTCGGCGATTGAGTGATCGTTTGCTTCCTGCCCGCTTTAGGTAAAATCGCTGCGTGATTTGTGTCGGGGAACGGGAATGTTCGCGAAAATTCAGAGGAAAGAACGCAGGCAGGAATGCCTGTGCTATAGAACTCTGAACGTGTCATTTCAGCACATACCGCCCGTTCTTTAATGTGCCGATCCGCTCAATCAGTCCGGCCTTGATCAATGGGTTCAACACATCCATTGCGCCCTGCTTGGAAAAGTCCAATCCTTCCCGAATTTCGCGCGGACTGAGACCGCCCCTTGCGCGGATCATATTCAGCACCTGTTCCTGCTTCGGACGCAGCACAAGCTTTGTGTTATTTCCAGATGCGCTTAACTGCTGGATGCGCTTCCAGACTCGCTCCAGCGTTTGCTGCAATCCTTCGGCGTTGTATTCCAGCCACGAAGTTAAGTTATCACCATTGATGCGAACTTCCTGAAGAGCGGCGTAGTATTTAGGACGGTCTTCCCGAAAGTATTCATCCACCGAAAATATATGGTTAGAGTCAAAGCCGCGGCGGTAGAGTTCCCACAAAGCCAAGGCCCTGCCTGTGCGTCCGTTGCCATCAGCGAAGGGATGAATATCCTCAAAACGGTAATGCAATATGGCTGAACTCAGCACCGGAGACAGCAGGACGGATTCTTTGTTCCACCATTCCAGTAATTCAAACATTAGCCCCGACACGGCACTCGGTGGAGGAGGAATATGCGGCCCGACCCGTACTCGGATTTTGCGGTAAGCACCCGCCTCGCCCTGATCCATCACCTGTCCAGCCATAATGGCATGAAGGTGGAAGAGATCCTCGTGCGTCCGTTTTTTCATGGAGGCGTTATTTTCGATATACCTGAGCGCGGCGAAATAATTCAGCACTTCGCGGCGGGACCGCTCGAGAAGAGGTGTCAGCTCCTGATTGGCCTCCAGCGCCCTGACCTCTTCCAGAGTCAGGGGATTGCCCTCAATCGCTGTCGAAGAATGCGCGTTGCGTGCACGCGAATCTTTCTGCAACGACGGAATCCAAGAGACCTGCACTGTCGCGCTTTGGATTCGCTCGCGCAAAGCCGCAATGGTCTCCACCCGCGATAATAACGGCACTGAAATCGTAAACTGTGGCTGATAACTCATGGCGTCATGATATTGATGGGTCAAGCATAAGTCAAGTTATTGGTCAAGTGCTATTCTTGCTCAAGCCGGTATTCAACGATGGGTTCATTGCTTTCTGACCATACCAAACGGAATGAAATAAGAAGATTCTGACAGGATCGACATGATCAAACAGGATGGTCCTGAGTTCCCGTGCAACGGTTCCACAACTCATCCGGCGAAAGTATGGTGGAGAGGAGCACCTCATCGGTCATTTTGCGTTTCCAAAGACTTTTTTTTTCTTTATCGCGAGGTGGCCTTTTCCTCGGGATTCCGTTATCAGATACTGGTCAAGTGTTGGAAAAAGGGAGTGGGGACTGAATGAGTGATGCATAGCCGTTTGTTGTCCGTTGGAAAGCCGCTTTCCTCCACGGTGCGCGATGAGAAAGCCTAATTGAAAAAAGGCACTGCCCGGCGCGGCACCGCCGCGTGGGATGATGCCCATGCTGCGCGCCCGCGGTCAGGCCCGCAAGTTGGATGATGAAAGGTATACGACGGGATAATTTAAGCAACATTGCTCCCCAAACAACTTTTTTTCCCTTTTTGGCTCTAGACCGCGAATGCGGGGAGGGGCGCTGTTCCTCCAGAGGTTGTGGGCGTGAGGCTTGACGCCTCAAGATGTGGTATGTTAGTTTCCGACTTCGTGGATAGCCATTACAGAAAAGGGAGGTCGGATGCGTTGCCCAAAATGCTCTCACATGGATGACAAGGTCATTGACAGCCGTACCGTGCGAAATGGCGATGTGATTCGACGCCGCCGGGTTTGCCTGGAATGCGGGCACCGATTCACTACGTACGAGGAAGTCATCAAATCCGCCCTTCGGATCATCAAGCGCGATGGACGCCATGAGGATATTGACCGTAATAAAATCCTGGCGGGCGTCATGCGGGCCTGCGAAAAACGTCCAATCAGCAGCATCCAGATTGAAACCCTGATTGATTCGGTGCTCAATGAGCTGGATACGGAATATGAACGCGAAGTGCCCAGCACCATCATCGGCAAGAAGTTGATGGACAAACTCGAGAATCTGGATGAAGTGGCCTACGTTCGCTTTGCATCGGTATACCGTCGTTTCAAGGATGTGAATCAGTTTTTGAGTGAGGTGGAAGGCCTCATCGAACGGGGATGATCTGGGACGCACAAAAGGCGGGGGATCCGGCGGAGGCGTTTCGGGAAGCCGCCCGAAACGAGGTGCTGACGCTGGCGCCTGATTTACGCAACCAGGAAGCCTGGCTTGCGGATTGGGCGGATGTTTTTTGCAGCGTATGCCATCAGGGGTATCCCGACGGCCTGGTGCCTTCGGATCATTTCGGGGTTTTGCTGGCGCAGTCGCTGTGGATGATGAACCGTCACGAAGCCGCTGAGGCCGCTTTGCGCAAATGGTGTTCCGAGGATGCGGCACTGCTTTGTCGGCTCGGGGAAGGTCTTTCGCATACCCGGGGGCGTCTTGCCCTTCATGGCGCCGGGCTGTTGCGTGGCGGCCAATGGGCGTTTATGGGCGGTGGGCGCGGTTGGATTATTGATCTGGACCGCATGGCGCCGGATTCCCGTAGTATGATGGAATTGACGGCCTGCCAACTGCTGCGCGGTCTGATTCTTGAGTTGGCTTCGGTGTGGGATGATTCCTCCGGCGAAGGTTGGCTTGGGTTGAAGGGAATCGAAGGGTGGGCGGCTGGTTTGGCCGGAAAACGGGGTTCGAAAAGGCGGGTTGGCGAGGAGATGTTTCAGTATGCCGAGTCGGTTTTGGGTTACGCGGCGCGGCAACGGGGGTGGGCGAGGGCGCCCAGTCTGAAGAAACTCGCCATTTAAGCATTTGACATTTGAGTCAGTTCTGTTAAAAACCCCGTTCATTCCTAACGGGATTTTACAAGAAATTCGGGAGTTTTTTCATATGTCCAAGCATCCAAGTTTGAAGGGTTCGGGAAAGATTCAAGCCAAGCGTAATGTGCTCAAGCGTTTTGAGCGTGTGAACGTGTTGTCTGAAAGCGGTAAATGGAAAGAGGGAGACCGTGCCACAGGACTCCCCAAAACAAAGCCCGTTGAATAAACCTGCCGGTATTCGGCTGCAGAAATATCTCGCGGAATGCGGCCTGGGTTCCAGGCGTTCCTGCGAGGTTCTGATCAGCTCGGGCGCGGTGACGCTGGATGGCGAACCGGCGGAAGCCACCGGTATTCGTGTGTTTCCTGAAAAGCAGCAGGTATGCGTGCATGGTCGTCCGGTACGGCCACAGCCCATGGTCTATCTCCTGCTGCACAAACCCAAGGATGTGCTCTGCACTTCCTCGGATGAACGTGGGCGACGCACCATTCATGATTTTTTGCCTGATCTGGGGGTTCGCGTCTACAACGTGGGGCGTTTGGATCGGCAGAGCGAGGGATTGCTGCTGGTGACCAACGATGGCGAACTGTCGGCCCGGCTGATGCATCCCCGCTATCATGTGAGTAAAGAATACCGGGTTTGGACCACGGAGCCATTAAGCGAAAATCAGATGCGGGCCTTTCGCGAAGGCATCACCTGTCAGGGTGAAATACTGCACATGACGGACATCCGGCTTGATCATACGCAGGAAGACACGTACTGTTATGGCGTCGTACTGCACGAAGGGAAGAATCGACAGATTCGCCGGATGTTTGCAGCCTATCGGTTGCCGGTGCTTCGTCTGCTTCGCGTGGCGGTCGGCCCGATCAAATTGGGGACACTCGAGTCCGGGACCTGGCGGCACATGACGCAGGAAGAACTGCAGGATCTGCGAACGGAATCGGAGGTTCTGCGCCAGCGGTCGGAGAACGGCGTGGAAGAAACTCCGCGTTAATGCATGCCGGCGGGGTGCAGTGAAAAGATGTTTTTTGCGGACGACACAAGGAAGAGGGTATTATGGCGCGACAATACGATGTGCAGGGAACCAAGAGTTATCTGATTGCAGCGGTTTTTATGTTGCTGATTGGCGTGTGGCACGTGCTGGATGGTTGGTTTCCCCGTCCGTCTGTGATGGATATTCATCCCCGCATGATCACGCTTCAGGCTCCCGCCGCAGCCGTCGTGAAGGAAATTACCGTGACGGTTCAACAGGAAGTCCCCGAGGCCGCTCCGCTGATCCGCCTTTTGGCTGCCGACGAACCTGCCGGGGAAATCGCATTGGATATGAAGACCGAGCTGCATCCAAAATCCAAAGTGCATTCCGGGGAAGTGATGGAAATTCTGGTGGCCGAAAAAGATCAGGTCGCCGCCGGACAACCGTTGATGGTGCTTAAGGCCACGCGCGACAGCTATTACCTTTACAACAAAACCACGGCGGTGATCATGCTGTTAGGTGCTCTGATCTGCGGCATTATTCACTGGGCCGTCCGTTAGCCATTTCTCGGGCTTGGAGTGCAGGCTTATCCGATAGAGGCCCCTCAAAGAGGACGAGTTCAACTCACATCGGAATGACGCAGGGATGAAATCATCCGCCGGAGGCACGCAAAAAAGTTTCCAATGATTGGAAAAAGATCAGGGGAGGCGTGACGGCACTTTCCAATGAGCGGAAGAGAGCCGTCTCACCAGAGTTGGCGGTCGAGCGAGCTGTCAGCGGTCGGTTAAAGTGTACCACCCCGGGGCGAATCAAAGTGTACCACCTTAAGGAATAAATCTGCTTAGATTTTTGCTTTCAATAAAACGAAAGCGAGGATCAGGAGCAATACCCTTAAGGCAAGTATGATAGAAACCATAAAGGAATTGGGAAATCGAGGTTGGGGATTGCGAAGGATTTCTTGAGTTCGGGCGCATGATCTCTGTTGCGTTCACGGTCCGGCACCCCCAGAAAGCCGACAAAGAGACCGTTCATCTCTTTGTGCAGCAGGTTGAAGGGGTCGTTTGGCGGGCTCCGTTTTGAGGAGAATACGATTCGGGAGTAATTTCCCAGAGTTGCCCGAAGGGTGGGTGGTGCCAGATTCGTTTGAAGTGAGGCGTTTGGGTGCGTGCAAAGAAAAACAGACGGTTAAAAAGGCTCTGATGAAAATCCGGACTGCACAGGGCGGCCCAGCCGTGAATTGGATCGGCCTCGAGAATCAGGCCGGGACGATGATAGTCGATATCCTGAACCTGTTTCTGGTGGCGAATCTGGATGCGGCTGAGCGGGATGGATTGCGCGTTCTGAAAGAAAATCCCGGGGCCGATTTCCGCTTCAAATTCACGGGCCATAATGCGCTCAGGAGTTACGGCGACGTCGTAGAAATAGTGAAGCAGCGGAATGACGCCCTGTGGCTGTGAGGCGGTTTGGGTGCCGCAGGCGAACCACACCGGCGCGGTTGGCAAATACAGGTAATCGAGAAACAGATAGAGAGGCGGATACTCGGAGCGGGGTGGAAACAGGAATGCGAGCCAATAGGGTTCCGGAGTCAGCGAAAGACGACGCAATTCCGCTGTTGCGCCCTGTGGCGGGATGCTGAGCATCTGAACGAGCTGCTGCAGGCCATCCGTGCCGGTTTCTTTCTGGAAGCGGTTGATACCGGAGAGTCCCTGCGCGGCATAAAAACGGATAAAATTCGCGGCGGCACGCTCATCCGGGAGGACGAGCGGAAGAGCGTTGATGGGTGCCAGGTTGGGCGGATTATACATGTTGTCTTCGATGGTGGCTCGCTGCGCAAAATACATCAGGGCGCATCCGTTGTCCCACCATGACCAGATCAGGGCGTTCGATGGCGTGAGTGTGCGCGCGACTTGCATCCCCTCTGCAACTTTCGGGGGAAGTGAAGGCCAGATGGTGTTTCTGTGCAGAAAAACGGCACACACCGCGATCTGAGTGAAAAACAGGATGGAGAGCAGGGTATAAATGCCTCGGCGAGCGATGATGGGCCATCGGCAGGCAGAGTCCCACAGAGCACACAGCAGAAAGGCCAAGCCCACGCTGTATACAGGGACGGCAAAATAGGCGAAGCGCTTGCCGAAAAGCGCGAGCGTGGCGAGGAGCAGAAGACTCAACAAGGTGGCGCGATAGGGGCGACGAATCAGTATCATCGCCAGGAATCCAACAAGCGCCGCCATCCCGAATGCTGCGTGCCCACCGAGACGGGCACTTAGTTCCAGAGCCGGCCAACGTTCCAACTCAGCCACATGGGTAAACGCATTTCCGATGCCGTTCGTAATCAACGAAGAGAACTGCCCTGCCAGTTTCCACGAACCGATCATCAGTCCATGGGTTCGTTCGATGCCGATCAGCAAAACAAATCCCAATGTCGCCAAAAGGAAAACAGCAAAAAGCAGACGGGTGAGCTTTCGTTTTTCCTGTATACTAAGTGAAGAAGTCGATTGCGTCTGAAAAAGGGTCAGGAGAAAAACGGCGATGGCGAACAGCGGGGCATTGTCCCACCAGAAAAAAAACAGCACGGCATTCAGCAGGAATGCAAAAAAGAAAAACAGCGTGGTCGTTTTTCGGCGATGCGGCGCATACAGCTCGTTGGCCAGATAGAAGGCAAGCAGAATGAATGCGGGTATCGCGCAATCCGTATCGAACCGTCCCAGTTCAGAGCGCTGCACAAAGGCGGGGGAGCAGACCGCGAGTAATCCGGCCAATAGTCCGAATCGCGTGCCGGCGATTTGTCGGCCCAGCAGAAAAACCGCCGGGAACAGAAGGGCGCCGATCAACGCGGGAAGCACTGCGGCAATCCAGCGGGAATGAAAAGGAAGGAGACGCAAACAGGCGGCGGCGAAGAGAGAAAGCAGCGAGGGAAAGGGGCGGTTGTTCACGGTGTCTGGAAATCCGCGCAGGGGGTCATTCGCCGTATAGGTGCCTGCGGAAAGTTGTTCAGCCTGCCGCAGATATTCATAGCCATCAAACGAGGTCAGACAGGGAGCGCCATCCAGGAAGACCCGCTCGGGATGATCGAGCCAGGCCGGCACCGAAATCACGCGGAACAGGACGGCGATGAGTAGGCCCACCACCATAAGGTACGGGATGAATCGTTTATCGCTGATGGTCGGAAGGTTCATGGTGACTTTGTGTTCCTCTCTTTCAAGCTGGAGGGCGAGACTCCCGGCGAGCCGTGATCATCCCTGTTCACCGGGAACCGGTTCGCGAGGACGCTCACCCTCCAGGGTCACCAAGCACCGTTCCACCGCGTTATGAAAAGTTTCCAACCATTGGAAACTTTTTCACCGATTTTTCCAATCATTGGAAACTTTTTGAAGGATTTTTCCAATCATTGGAATTTTTTCTGATCAGTTTTCCAACCATTGGAAAGTGCCCTGAAGGCACATAGACTGGTTTTACGGTTCCACGGCAATCCAGTTGACGGTGATTTGGGTGGTATTCCCATCATGCGCACATTTGAGATTTTCTTCCGTGGCATCGTAGAAGAATATCTGCGGACGTCCATTCACGTATTGCAGCCGGGAGTATAATCCCTGATTGCCTTCGCCGGTGATGCGGCGCGTCATATTCCAGGAAGTGCCGTTGGCAGCGGTGTCGATGTACTTGAGGTAGCCGTTTCCTTCATCGTAATAGCTGATGCCGCGGTCTTTTCCACTGAATGCCAGCGAGGGATATTGGAACGCCAAAGCATCGGCTGAAATATCTAGCACGCGCTGGGTCCAGGTGGTCATGTTTTCATCGTACTGTTTGAACATCAGCGATTTGGACGAATCGTCGAAATAAACCACGTTTACGCCATTATTCGTGCCATAGGCAAAGGACACGTGAGGTCCCGCATTGGTCGCAAGGACTATTGGTCCCTTCCATGTGATATTGGTGGTGGATGCGTTCGTTGCTTCGTACGTATAATAACAGCCTGATGCATCGTTGTAGGTGGCAACCAGTTGATTGGATAGCACGTTCAGTTTGTCGATTCCGGGAACCGGTACGGGCGCTGTCCATGAAGTTCCATCTGATGTGAGTGCACGGATGTAATTCATGATGCCGTTTGCTTTAAAGGTGACCAGAGGAAGCGAGTCTTCTTTTGTGATGAAATTAAGCTCGGTGATGGCTCTGTTGCTTGCCAACACAAGCGGAGAATTCCAGGTTGACCCCGCTGAATCTGTTGCTATCATGAGATTAATATTCGTGGATTTGTAAAACACGACCGCAGGATTGGAGTTGATTACGCCAAGTCGTACAGATGCGTTGGTTGGAATGGATGCCTGAAACAGTACGGGTGTTTTCCAAGAGGCCCCGTCCGCATTATTGGCCGATACATAATAGAGTCCGGAAAACTGATCCACATAGATTATGGCCGGTTTGTCATTGATGTCGGCTAATGAAACTTGTGTTGCGGACGCAGCCAGCGAAACCGGTTCGATGGAGGAAGACCAATTCGTGCCATTACTATCGCTTGACATCATGAAATACAGGGGTGGCAGATTGTCTTTGCTGTATACAATGGCTGGGGTGTTGCTTATTGCAGCAGATGAAAAACTTGAGAAGTTTTCCCCAGTAACAATAACCGTTGAGTTAGCCCATGTCTTGCCTGTTTCGTCGGCTGCATGAAAGAACTCAATTGAGTCCGGCAACCAGTCGCGTTGTAACACAATGCAAAACGATGGAATAATGGTTTGCAAGTCAATCAGGGTGCCGAGACGTCCCAGATACGTAAATGTTTCAGACGCAGCGCAAACAGTGGCAGCCCAATTCGTCCCATTGATTGAATCGGATCTCCTATAGTTTATATAATAATTAACCCAGCTATAATTAGGTCCATATTGATAGGTAACAGGTACACCACTGGCAGTTGACAGTGTCAAGCCATTTGGATTCGATGGCAATATTCGTGTCGGCATGGTCCAAAACGGTATGGTTTCAGCAAACTCAATGTTATGGGTCATCTCATTGTAGTACGCTACCCCAAACTGCTCGAATGGACGCCCTTCGCAGCGGGTGTCAGAGGCGGCGGCACCCCCGCCGGATGTGGTGATGTTCGTCGGTGCTGTCCAGCTTGTCGCGTTGGCATCGTCGATCAGTGCGAACTTCATGTAGTTGTTGGCCTGGTCGTAATACACGGCGGCGGGATTTCCCAGGAAGAAGGTGGATGAGACGTGCGCCCCGGCATTGCCCGAATCCAGAACAAAGGGCGTTGACCACGAGGTGGCGTTGACATCATACAGTTTGGTGTATTTCAGTTCGCCGGATTTTTCGTTGTAGTAACAGATGGCCGGAAGATTGGTCACATTGACGAGAGCGGAATATTTCCCTGCGCCGGAGGTGGCGTCGATCGTGACCGAGGTCCACGCTGTGGCGTTGATGTCATGAACACGCAAATATTTCAGTGACTGGTTGGCTTCATCGTAATACGAAAGAGAGACCCGCCCGTTAATCAGTTCGGAGTACAGGTGGGTTCCGTTTTGAGCATTGGTGTCGAGCGGGGAAATGGCTACCAGCGAGGAGTAAAATGAACAGGTGAGGCCTACTTGTGCATCATTCGTATCTGATGCGATGAGTTTCACCGTCCCGTCCAAATTATACACATCGGCCAGTTTTTCATAACCCACTGTAACGACCGGCTTGGATGAGAAAGTCTGCGGAAAGGTGATGGTCTGGCTGGTGTAGATGCCGTTGGTCACGGTCACGATGGTTTTCCCCGCCTGATATTTTTTGGCGAGTTGTTCATAGGCGACACAGGATTCCGCCAGCTTGTTTTGTGTGATGGATCCATCGGCCAGACTGGCCGAAGTGACGGCATTCGAGGCGAGCTGGGCACTGCCCACGGCTCCGGCGGCGATGGCATCGGCGGTCACGGCTCCGCTGCCGAGTTTGGTTGATGTTACAGCCCCATCCGCCAGTTTGGACGTGGTGATGGCGCCATCTTCCACGGTTTTGGCCACTAGGGCATAGGGTACGGCGACGAGTTGCTGGCGCGGTGACATGGTTTCGGTGTCGATGATCAATTCCTGCCAAAGTGCCGAAGCGGAAAGGAGGTGCGGGAGCAAGTCCTGTCCGCCCCAGGTGAAACTATACAAACCTTGATATACGGCCACCGAGCCTACGTTTTCCGTATAGACCGCGGTTCCGCCGGTGGCATTGGTGTATACCGCCACATCAATTGTGATCGTGCCGGTGACGGGTGTGCCGTTGGTGTCGGAGAGTTTTCCCTGATAATTCACCAAAAGAGGGACACCCGCCAGGGATGACCAAACCCACGTTGCAAAAACAAAACACATCATAATAAACACGCGTGTCATCTTCATCATTTACTCCTCGTATTCTGTTTTAATAATACGATCATTGAATTGACATTCATTCAATCGGTTTCAACCGGACCTGATAGAACGCCACGTCATCTGGCGCGGTGTTGGACGCGTTGCATTCCACGGTCTGCCAGGCTCCCATTCCGGCGCCACCGGTCATCTCTGCCATGACGACGGCGTTGGTCTGCAAATCAAAAATGGTCGGTGCGCGGAGAACCTGATAGGAGTGTCCCTCGCGTCCCTGCCAGGAGACCAACTGATAGCCGCCTTCTCGCCAAAAGCGGGTCAGATAGAGGAGATTGGCGGCATCCAGCGGGTTGGTTCCGGCCAGGGCTTCGTCGCCATCCGAAAAACCATCGCCGTCGGAATCGGAAGCATTGATTCCCGTGGGGGTTGTGGGCTCAAAGGCAGATCCACTAACCTCCTGCCAGTCGGTCAGATCGTCGCCATCAGAATCCTGAACGGAGGTGGAGAGGTCGTTCGTTGGGTGAAGGAATCCGCTGTGATTGATGAAGGAGGCGCTGGAGATGAAGCCGATGGGCATGCCCAGTCCGGTGACTGATGTGTTCACATACTGCGCGGAAGCGCCTTTTCCGCCGGCGGCATTCATGGCCCGGCTCACTTCTTCCACGGCGTGAACGGGAAAAATCAAGACCCCGCTTAATAGGAAAGAAAAGAAACCGACGTAATTCAGGGTGTTGATTTTCACCGGTAGACCTCGCTGGTTCGATGGACGTATTTTATGCAAATACGAACAAATAAATGAAACAGGCACGGGCGTGTTCCCTTACACTATGGGACACAAAATAATGGATCAGTCATCGGAAGGCAAGGGTAAATCCTGTTTAACGATGTGCTCGGGCGCATCCGCGAACATGTATGCCATTTGGCAATCACACGATTGGCAGTCCCAGGAGCGCCAGTCGTCTGTTTGGCCGTTTCCGCGATGTGAAAAAATGCCGACGCGCCCGATGCATCCCGTTAGATGGAGGAACCGACCGCGGCTCATCCATGAGGAGTTCGTCTCACCAGAGTTGGCGGTCGAGCGAGCGGTATTGAATGGCCTCGGAGATGTGGTTTGTGCCAATGACTTCCGCGTGTGCCATATCGGCAATGGTTCGGGCGACTTTCAGGATGCGTGTGTAGGCGCGTGCGCTGAAATTCATATCGGCGATGGCCATTTTGAGTATGTTTCTGGTTTCTTCTTCGAGTTCGCAGTGGGCTTCAATATCTTTTGGCCGCATGCCGGCATTGCAGTGTACGCCGGGTATGGCGGCATAGCGCCGCTGCTGGGTTTCGCGCGCGTCGATGATTCGTTCGCGGATGGTCTGAGAGGATTCGCCTGGCGTCAGATTGGCCAGGTCCTCATAGCGTACGGCAGGCACTTCCACGTGAATGTCAATACGGTCAAGCAGGGGGCCGGATATTTTATTGCGGTAGCGCATAATCTGCTGTTGGGTGCATCGGCATTCTTTTCTCGGGTCGCCGTAGTATCCGCAGGGGCATGGATTCATCGCTGCAACCAGCATGAAGCGGCAGGGGAAGGTGACGGATGCGGCGGCGCGTGAAATGGTGACCATGCCGTCTTCCAGGGGCTGCCGCATGACTTCCAGTACGTTGCGCGCGAATTCCGGCAATTCATCCAGAAAGAGTACGCCGTGATGGGCGAGGCTGACTTCACCGGGCATGGGGTGTGATCCGCCGCCGAGGAGGCCTGCGTCGGAAATGGTATGATGCGGTGCGCGGAAGGGGCGCTGACTGATGATGGCCTGATGCGGTGGAAGGCGCCCGGCAATGCTGTGAATTTTGGTGGATTCGAGTGCTTCATCCAGGGACATGGGCGGGAAAATGGAGGGCACTCTTTTGGCAATCATGCTTTTTCCGGCGCCCGGGCTGCCGATCAGGAGGATGTTGTGTCCGCCGGCGATGGCCACTTCCAGGGCGCGCTTGGTGGATTCCTGACCTTTGACATCGGAGAAATCTTCGCCGTCGTGGGCGACGAATTGAAAGAGGGTGTCGTGTCGGATAAGCAGGGGCTCAATGGGGTGTTGGCCGGCGAGGAAATCGACCGCTTCGCGCAGGTGGTGCACGGGGATCACTTCGAGTCCTTTCACGACGGCGGCTTCTTCGGCGTTTTCGGACGGCACCAACAGGCGGTGGAACCCCTGTGCCTTCATGTGAAGAGCAACGGGTAGGACGCCGTTGACACGCCGGATTTCTCCGCTGAGGGCCAATTCTCCCGTCATGCCCACGCCTTCGATGGCGGCGGGATCCAGATCGCCCTCGGCCACGAGCGTGCCGATGGCAATCGGCAGATCAAAGCTGGGCCCTTCTTTCTTGATGTCCGCCGGGGCGAGATTGATGGTGGTTCTTCCGAAGGGCACGCCGAACCCGGAATTGATCAGGGCGGTCCAGACGCGGTCTTTGCTTTCTTTGACGGCGGCATCGGGCAGGCCGACCACCACCACGGTCGGGGTATCGCCGCGGCCTGTATTGACTTCGATTTCCACGGTGTAGGCATCCACCCCGTATACGGCGCCTGAAAAGATTTTAGCTAACATGCCTTATTAACCCCGTGCCGTTTTTTTCGCCGTTCGTTTCCGTTCGGCGGGATGGTGCGCGTTATTCAATCAGGCCGAGTTTTTTCAGCGCTTCTTGAATATCTTCGGGCGAAACGGGTTTGATCAGGTACCAGGCGCATCCCTCATCAAATGAAGAAAGGATATTTTCGCAGTCTTTCAGTTGGGAAACCACGAGGATTTTAGACGGGTGTTCCACGTTGTTTTTCTTTTCCCATTCGCGGATGTTCTTGATGGCGTCCTGCCCCTGGCCGGGATCGGGCATGAGGATGTCCATGGAAATCAGGTCATAGGGGATGCCTTCTTCATGGGATTTTTCAAACATGCTGAAGGCGGATTCTCCGTTGGGTACGGTATCGCAGCGTCCGTATCCATTCAGAATGCTTTTCAGCTTGGTGCGGCTCACGTAGTCATCGTCGGCTATTAATATTCTCATGAGGACCCTCTCTGGTTATCGGGATGAAATTGTGTAAACACTAGCATGGGTGTCTATGTATTTCAAGATGAAGACCAGAGTTCTTTTTCGATTCATTTGCGTTCGATGTGGCCGCGCCATCCGTAGGCGGGGGCGAAGGGTGGGCAGACTTTTCTTTCGGCGAGGGCGTGCAGGGTCAGCGCCTCGCCGGAGAGAAGACAGCTTGTGCTTTCGACTCCGTCGGTGAGCAGTGGCCAGTCCTTCAGGATTTCCGCCTGGGCGATGACGGGCACTTTGTGCCAGTCAAACTGCATCAGGGTGGTGATCGCGGCATCTACGCATACGGGATTGAGCCCTGCAATCAGGCAGCCTGCCGGGGTGGATATTGCTTCGAGGGGGCCTTCGCCTTCTCCGGCGATGAGGCCGTCGGTCAGCGTGAAGAGTACGCGTTGGGGGGAGTCGGCGAGGGTGCCGTCGGGCCGTCCATAGGCGGCGATGCGCACGAGATCGAGGATGGCCCGCCAGACGGTGTCGTTGCCGTACCAGGTTCCATCGCGAATCGTATCGATGCCCAGGCTGTTGCGCAGGCGCTCGCTGCCACGATGAGCGAGGGAAAGAAGGGGGCGCCGCAGTAGGGATTTATTTCCATCGATCAGGCGTTCCAGTTTTTCGCTGATGGTTTTCAGGATGCTCGGATTGGGATATTCATCGCCGTCGTAGGCGGGACTGCCCCGGCGGAAATTGGTATAGCAGTGGCGCACGGCCACGATGCCCACGAAATTTTTCAGTGCGGCGGTCATGCCCGCTTTGCAGTGGGTTTTCATTTTAGGCAGATTGATGACGACGTCGGCGTCCATGATGCAACGCGGGACGACAAAGCGGTTGATGTTGGGGCTGTGGTAGGGGTCGGTGTCGCCATGGCGGTAGTGGGGGAGGCGGAAGAGATGGGCCAGGTGGCCGATGGGGGCCAGCATACTGCGTTCGCCGAGATTGAACTCGACCACGCCCTGCGGATCGCCCGGTTGCTCCACCCAGCCGGTGACATGAAAGTGTTCGTCCAGCGAGCCGGCCACACGCCGAAAATCAAACCAGGTGACCGTGGGTTTGGCATGGGTCTTGAAAAACTCCAGTACGCTGTCGAGGTGGGCGCATTGTACGGCCTTGTCAAATCGCGTACTTAGTACCGGCGCATCACCAAGAATGACGCTTCCTTCGCCGCGCAGGGCGATGAAGACGTAGTCCATTACAGCCCGTATGACGGACCCGTGCGTGATGAGGCAGTCGATGTCGCCGCCCCGGTAATGGCGGTCCTGCACCAGATTGGGTTTGATCACGACGCGTTGTCCGGGGTGAATGAAGTCTCCCAGTGGATTCCAGTCAGGAGTGCCGAAGTGGATAAGATCGAGGCCGAGTTCACGCAGGGTTTCACGCACCATGCGATAGGCCTCATTGCGGGGGGCGAGGTCGGTGCGGTCAAACGGATATTCGGGATAGGCCTCTTCCGGGTGGAAGGGAGGGGTATCCGGATAGGTGGCCCGCTCGTGGTGGACAATGGCAACTTGGTTGGATCCTGCATTCATGTTGGAAAAACGTATACAAGCCGCTTTCGAATGGCAATACCTAATCGGGACGTGTCTCGCGGGC
>JAQVYB010000038.1 GCA_028708815.1 Kiritimatiellia bacterium
TCACAGTGAATGGCGGTGACCTCCGCTCCCAGTTCGGCGATGATCGTGGGCGCGGCCTTATAGGTCGCGCCGTTGGCGCAATCCAGCACGATGCGCATCCCTTCCAGCGTCAAATCCTCCGCAAAGGTGTTTTTACAAAACACAATATAGCGGCCCATGGCATCTTCAATGCGGTGGGCCTTGCCGATCTCATCCGCCGTCGGGCGCACATCGTTGATTCGCCCGGAGGTGATGAGCTCTTCCATTTCGTCCTCTTCGCAATCCGGAAGCTTGAAACCATCGCGAGAGAAAATTTTGATTCCGTTGTCCTGATAGGGATTGTGAGAGGCCGAGATGACCAGACCCGCATCGGCACGCATGCTTCGTGTGATAAAGGCAATGCCCGGCGTACTCATGGGGCCGACCAGCAGCACATCCACCCCCATGGAGCAGATACCCGCCGTAAGGGCTGATTCCAGCATGTAGCCGCTCACCCGCGTATCCTTGCCGATCAGAATGGTATGCCGCTGTTTCGGGTGCTTCTTGCACACATACGCCACTGCACGCCCGATTTCCAACGCCATTTCAGCCGTCATGGGATGCACATTGGCCACCCCGCGAACCCCGTCCGTACCAAATAAACGCTCCATACCCATCTCTCCTTACTGTCCATTCGTTGCGCGATGCACCGCCCGGAGCTTTCCAGCCACCCCATTCCCCCGTGCTGCCGCCCCCTGATAAATGAACAGTATTTGCCGAAAACGACCTGAAATGCAAGAACGATGAAAAGCCGGAAATACATTCTTCTTTCTGCCGCCGTTTTCGTCCGTCCCGGTCTTTCGACCGGCCTGTTATCGCGGCATCCCGTTTTGTGTGGCCGGGGCAGGCGGTCAATCAGGCGGCAGGGCGGCCTCGATGGAGTAGAAGAGCAGCGTGTCGGGGGGCGGGTTGCTGTCGGTGTAGGATGCGGCGGGTGGGGTGGCGGTGAGATTCGAGGCGATGGTCTCGTACCGCACGGCATCGAGCAGGTTCGTGCTGCGCAGTACGGCATAAAGACGATTTGTCGCGCAGGACCAGGTCAGCACATTCCGCTGCTCGGACCGCTGAAGGAAGGTCACGGCCAGGAGGCTGGCCCCATTGGTCGGATCCGTGTTGGCAATCCATTCTTCTTCGGTAATGTAGCCGTCGTCATCCTGATCCCGCCCGACCTCGACTTCAAAATTATTGGTCAACCCGAACCCCCCCATCCACCAGTATGGGACTCCGTTCGAGGTCACATAGGCCTCAAAGAGAGCCGACAAAGCGCGCGGATGCGCCATCACAAAAGACGCGCGATTGCTCTCGATGGTTACGTCGGCGAGATCACCCGTCCAGGAGTTGAAGTGATAGTACGACTCCGGTGCGGCCCAAAGCGTGACATTCGTTCCGGCAGGCACCCAACCACTGACCGGCGCACCGCCGCCCGCCTGATTGGTCACCATACCGCCGAGCGAGGCCGTGGCATCGAGAAAGAGATTGGTATTCCACTGCCAAGTCAGCGTTTCGCTGTTGGTCAGCACAAAGGTGGTTTGGGTGACAATTCCGCTGCCGATGCCGTCGGTGCCGCTGTATCCCGCGCAGACGATCTGCGTGGCGAGCGTGCCCAGATAAATCGGACTGTTGGTGATGAAGCAGGTGATGGAACTGCCATACGCATACGTATAGGTTCCTGCGGGAGGTACGGCGCGTCCCCAGGCGGATTCAATGGTCAGCGTATTTTCATCGCGTCGGAATACGGCGCCGATGGTGCGGGGCTGATCCATTTTGACAGAGATGAGATTGTCCGCGATGACCAGGCCGTTGGTATCGCCGGTCCAGCCGACAAAGGAACTGTGTGGGTCGGGTGTGGCCGTCAGATTGGTTCGCCCGCTGTACCATCCGGAGGGGGTATCCACGGAGCCATACGGCGTGCTGGTCACTTCGAGTCGATAATCAACATCCCATTGCCAGATGATTTCGGAATCCATTTCGAGGGTGAAGGGTCCGGCCGTGATGCCATCGCCGGTGTTGGAGACGCTGCCGCCGCCGGTCCAACCGGTGCAGTGGTAGCGCGTGAGACCATTTGTGACCGGCGAGTTGGTGGCCGAACAGGTCAGGTTGCTGCCCCATTCAACGGTTATGACACCGCAGGGCGGACTGAAGCGCCCGCCCGGCACCATGGAACCCACGCTCAGATTGACCGTTTCCTTTTCGAACACGGCATGAATCGAGTGATCTTCAATCACGTTGGTAAAGGAGTAGCTGTTGGTTTCGCCGATGTACGCGCCATCCACCACGATATAGCCCTGACAGTGCGATTCCGGTGTGATGGTGAAGGTGATGTCGCCCTGCGGGGCCACTTCGATCACGCCGGTGGGAGTCATGGAACCAAAGGAAGCACCTTCGACAGCGGCCGTGATGAGTACGGGATTGGTGTCGAAATTCGCTTGCAGGTCATACGCGCAATTCATGCCCAGGACGATTTCGGCCTTATTGGAAAGGCCCTCGGGCAGATCGGACCCGGTCCAACGGGTAAAGCGGTAGTACGCATCGGGAATGGCGCGAATAGTCACATTGGAATCAGCATCGTACCATCCGCTCACGGGCGCGACGGTTCCGTGATCTGCATTGGTCACGAGCAAGAGGCATTGCCGCGCCCAGTTCCAGGTGATGGAGGAATCGTTGGTCAGCGTGGCCTCCACATACACCCCCGGCCCGTTCGAGGGGACGCTGCCGGTGCCCGTCCAGCCGCGCTGCACATATTGCGTGCCGGCCCCAACGTCGATCGGACCGTTGTTCACCGTGCAAGCCACCGTTCGGTTATAATCGCCGGTGTGCATGCCTGCCGCGGGGATCGGCGAGCCCTGCTCGCTGCGCACGGTCAGCACGGGACGATTCGTGGCGAAGTGAGCGGCAACCGCACGCGCTCGATCCATCGTGACCACCAACGGAACGCTGCCGGTGGCTCCGGGCGTGGGAAGGTCGCCGGTCCAATTCCCAAAGCAATGGGCCTCCACGGCCACGGGAGTGATTGTGATCGACGCGCCCGCATCGTACCAGCCGCCGGTCGGACTCACCGAGCCGCCCCCCGAAGACGACGCTTCAAACCAGTACTGCGTACCCCAGTTCCACGTCAGCACGGAATTGGTGTTGAGAGTCACCTTGACGTACACCCCCGTGCCCGCGGCCGGAACGCTGCCCGTACCAATCCAGCCCCGGCAGACATACTGTGTGCCCTGCGCATTCGTCGGATACGGTGTTTCATAGACCAGACATTCAATTTCGCTGCCCTGCAAATGACTTTTGTAGGTGCCCGGTTCGGGTGTGCATTCGCCGTGCGGATTGCTGATGGTGAAGGTCGGGCGCAGCGGGACGAATTCCGCGTAGAGGTCGCGCGCACGATCCATCGTCAGGCTGATCGGGTTTTTATTGGTGTCGGCAAAACCGGTATCGCCCGACCAGCCGGCAAACTGGTAGCCGGTGCTTGCCAGCGCGAGGACAGTCACATTGCTGCTGCCGTTATCGTACCAGGAAATTGCGGGCGTGACCGAGCCGTTGACCCCACCCGTCGCGGTCAGGCGGTATTGTTTTTTCCAAAGCCAGGTGATGGAGGAAGCATTGGTGATCAGCGCACTCACGGAATCCTGAGTTCCCGTGGCAGGTACACTGCCCGTACCCGTCCAGCCGGCACAGCGGTAGCGGGTCGCCCCCTGCACCACCGGATTCGACGTCACCAGGCATTGCTGCACCCGCGCATAATCGCCCGAATGGGTCCCGATGGAGGGTTCAACAAAAGCAAAGTCGCTGATCACCGTAAGCGCGGGGCGATTCGTGACAAACCGTGCCGTCAGCGTTTTGGCCGCCGTCATTGTCAAAGCAAGCGGATTCTGATTCGAGGTTGCGACAGGCACATCGCCGAACCAGCCGGCAAAAAGATAGCCATCCGATGCCGCCGCCGATACGTGCGCGGTGCCCGCCGCCGCAAACCAGCGTCCGGATACCGTCGCGGTGCCGCCCATCGTGGCCAGCGCGGTGCATTCATACTGCGTCTGCCAGTTCCAACGAATAGAGGAATCGGCGGTCAACGTGAATTTCCCGGTATTCGTCGTGACGCCCGAGGCGGGTACAGCACCTGTTCCCGACCAGCCGGTGCAAACATACTGCGTGCCCTGCGCATTCGTCGGCGAGATGGCCCGCTGCAGCCAGGCGGTCAGTTCGGTGCCGAAAGGATACGTCATCATGCCGATGGGCGGCTGCGGCGCCCCCTGCTCGCTGAGCACGGTCAGCGAAAGCTGATCCGCGGCAAATACCGCGCCGATATCGCGCGGCGTATCCATGGAGAGACTCAGCGGATTGTTGGTGGACTCTGCCGCCGTCACCTCGCCGGTCCAGCGGACAAAGCGGTTGTAGGTGTCGGCGGTGGCAATCAATTCCACCCGTCCGGTGGCATCGTACCAGTCGTTCGAGGGTAGATTGAGTGTTCCCGCTCCGCTGATGCTCACATTCATCAGATGCTGCGTTTTCCAGTTCCAGGTAATGATGGAATCATGCTGCATCGTGATGGAGACATTCGTGTCCGTACCGTCGGGAGGCACACTGCCGGTGCCCGTCCAGAGGGTGAAGATACGGCGGGTACGCCCGGTATTCGTCAACGAGGGCGAGCCGCTGAGCGAGCAATCCACCGGCAATCCCGCCGCATGAGAATACACGCCGTTGCTCGGGCTCGGATCGCCGTATTCGCTTTGCACCGTCAACGAGAAGGTATTCTCGCCGAATTCGACGGAAAGCACGCGGTCCTGCGAAACGTTGGTAAGGAGAACACTCATACCGTAATAATTCGTGACCGGAACGCTGTTGCTGTCCACCAATACGCGCAGAATGCGGTTTCCGGAGGTTGGCGTGAGTTGGAAAGGTGGCGCATCGCTGCCCGGCGAGACGCTGGCCGAAGGGGGCGTAACGGCGCCCGGCCCGGTCACGCGCGTGGTGATCGACACCGCATTCGTCGTGAAATTCGCGCGAATGGTTTTGGCACGCGTCATCTCGAGAGTGACGGGATTCTGATTGCTGATCGAGGCGGGCACATCGCCGCTCCACCCCGCAAATTTGTAGCCGCTGTCCGGGTGGGCCTCCACCACGGCATTGCTGCTTCCGACAAGATGCCAGCCGCCGGTGGGCGCAACCGCGCCATGCGCGGCGGCGTTGGCGGTGAGCCAGACATTGGTCCACCAATGCCAGGTGATGGAGGTATTCTGGTTCAAAACAAAGGGATCGGTATTCGTCGTGGTACCCGCCAACGCCACACTGCCCGTGCCGCTCCAGCCTGTGCAGACGTACTGCGTTTTTGAGTCGCTGGTGTCGGGACTTCCGCCCAGGGTGCCGGTCAGCACGCTGCCGGCTTCAAGAATGTGATTGCCAACGGCAGGCGAAGGCACTCCGTGCGGACTCACCACCGAGAGACCGTATACATTATCCACAAAAGTGGCCTGGATCGTGTGATTCGATACCACATTGGTAAAGGTGTAGGAGGAAACCGCGCCGACCGAAACCGAATCCACCGTCACCCCGTCAATACGCCAGGTGGAAGCAGGCGTGATCGCGAATGACTGCGAAGCACCGTAGGCCACGGTGACCTGGCCCGACGGGGTGATTGTGCCGTGTTCCCCGGCCCCGGCGGTGATCGTGAAACGCGCAGGCTCGAAGGCGGCCACCAACGCGCGCGGGCGCGTCCAACTCATCTCCAGCGGATTCGCGTTCGTATTCAATCCGTCCACCTCGCCCGCCCAGCCGGCAAACGAATAGCCCGCCGAGGAAAGCGCCTGCAGCGTAACCGTCTCGCCCGCGTTCACCCATCCATTGCTCCGGCTCAATGTGCCGCCGACCGATCCCGAAACCGAAAGCCAATATTGCGTCACCCAATTCCAGGCGATGGAAGAATCCCCGTACAACAGGAGAAGCCCGGTATCCAACGTGGTGCCCGATGCCGGAACGCTTCCGGCGCCCGTCCAGCCAACACAAACGTACTGCGTGCTGACGCCGTTGGTCTCCGGCGACCCGGCCAACCGGCACTGGAACGCATCATTCGCGCGGAGCACATTCGTTCCCGGCGATGGATCGGCACTACCGTGGGTGCTGGTTACGGTGAGGTTATAATCGGCTTTGGTGAAATTCGCCACGATGGTGTGATTGGCCTCCACCGACGGGAATTGATAGTAATTCGGTACGCCGACGGATACGCCGTCAATCAGAACCGCTTCAATCCGATACCCCTCATCCGGCGTGATGGCAAATTCGGGCGTGGAGAGATAATCCACTGAAAGATAACCGTTCGGTTCGATGATGCCGTGATTGCCCGCCCCCGCATTGATGGTGGGGCGAAACAGACCGAAGGAGGCGGTGAGTTGTTTTGAGCCGGTCATACGCAGCGTGATCGGATTATCCCGTTCCGCGCCATTGGGCACATCCCCGCTCCAACCGTTGAACACATACCCCTCCGCCGCCTGAGCCGTCACCTGAACTTCCGAGCCTTCATCGCACCAGGCCCGCGAAATATCGCTCGTCCCCGAACCGGTATAGAACACCTCAAGCAGGGCCTGCGTTTTCCAAAGCCAGGAGACGGTGGAATATTCCGTCATAGCAAACTCCGGGGTTTCCACCCCCGCGCCCGATGCCGGCACACTGCCCGTACCCGTCCATCCCGAGCAGACCATCTGCGTGTGGAGCCCCACGGAAATCGGCGAGTTGAGCACGGCGCAACGCGCCGTGGTCCCTCCCTCGTAAAACGTCGTGATTCCCGATTCCGGCGACGTGTCGCCATACGGACTGACCACCTTCAACGCCACCTCGTCCCGCTCAAATTCCACCCACAGCGTGCCATCCTCACGCACATTCAGAAAAGTGATCCAATCACTGACGCCGGCTTCCTCCCCATTCATCCATACACGCGCAATCCGCCAACCTGGATCGGGCGTCACCCCGAACGACTGCGACTCGCCGAAGGCCACCAGCACCTCGCCCTCCGGCACCACGCTTCCGCCGGCCCCGGCCGATGCCGTAATAACCCGTCCATCCGTTCCAAAATTCGCCTTCACGGTGACCGCATTGGTAATGATCAGCGAGAGCGGATTGTTCGTGGCCTGTGCGGAAGGCACCCCGCTCCAGCTCAAAAAAACATACCCCGGCGTGGTCGCCACCGCCTGCAAGGTCACCGAGGCCCCGCTGGAATACCATCCGCTTCCGAGTGTGACCAGGCCATGTCCATCGTTGGTGACGGTTAGATAATAATTCACAAACCAATCCCAGGCAATGGACGACGGCGCCGCAACGACCTGCGCACCCGTGTTGGTGCCCGTACCGCTCACAATCGAACCCGTACCCGCCCAGCCCCGGCAGACCCACTGCGTCGCGCCCATCGTCACCGGCGAATTCGTTACCGCGCACAACACCGCCTGACCGGATTGCACATCATTGGTGCTCACGGCAGCGGGCAAAGCCGTGAATGGCCCCAGACCATAGACCGGATCGTTTCTCCAATAGCCAAAATGAAGCAGGGTGTTGTTTAATCCTGCGCCCGCCACATCCGGGCGTCCGTCGCCATTGAAGTCCGCGCAACACACCGTCCGCGCATTGGTTGTCACCGTGGAATCCACCCATTTTTTCCACTCGGAACCGCGCTGCTCAAACCAGGCCACCTGATGGGCGCCATACGCCGCTGCCGCAATGTCCATATCTCCATCGTCATCTATATCCGCGCACCACACCGAACGCGCATTGGAAAACCCTGAAGAAACCACCGTCTCTGGGGTCCAGACTGTTCCGGTCCCGTTGTTGCGCCAGATGCGCACCGAGGTCGCCGAAACATCGGCCGAGGCCACAATATCCACATCGCCATCTCCGTCCAGATCCGAAAGGGCGAGCGAATAGGCATTCATAAATCCGGTGGCCACCGAGTGGGCCGTCCAGGAAGTACCGATGCCGTTCATATTCTCCCACCACGTCACCTGTCCATCGCCATACGCTACGCCCACAATATCCAGGTCACCGTCGCCATCCATATCCGCGCACTGCGCATCCATGGCCTGCAAAAATCCCGAAGCGACCCCTTGCCGACTCCAGCTCGTGCCCAACCCATTCGCATTTTTCCACCACGCCACCTGGTCGGACCCCGAAGAGGATGCCACCACGTCCAGATGCCCGTCGCCATCCACATCCCGCACCACAATGGAAAAGGCGTTGTCGAAATCTGAATCAATGATGTACCCGGTCCAGTTCGTTCCCGATCCATCCACGCTGCTCCAGGCCATCAGCGTATTGGAACCGGAAACCGAGGCCACGATGTCCATGTTCCCATCACGGTTCAGATCGCCCGCGCCGACCGCGCGCGGTTTAATGATGCCCTGTGCGACGAGATTGGTCAGCCAAACCGTGCCGGACGCCGTGTTGCGCATCCAGAATACATTGTTGTTTTCATTTCCCGCCGCAATCAGATCCACCGCGCCATCACCATCCACATCCGCCGGATAGAGAGCGATGATCGGCCTGCTCAGGCCAGACGCCACCTTCTGCGTCGTCACGGTCACCGATACGATCTGCCGCTGCGCCAACACCGCCCCGCTCCAGCGGTTGGAAACCACCAGCGGTTGCGAAAGCGCCGCACATTCCGCCGCTCCCAGGCAGCAAAACAGCAGGCCGTTCAGCCAAGACCTGAATATTCTCATGGAACCGTCTTTGTTATTTGTTTCATATCAACAGGTTGCAACCCAATCCTTCGCGCAGGCTCCTTGTAGCAGGATAAATGCCAACGGATGCATACTATAGCGGCGCCCCCTCGAAAGTTGTAGCTCTTTTCACCGGGTTATTGCTTTTCATGCACGGCCCAGCCAACTAAACTGACCGCCTGTTTTTAACCCTCAACCACAATGGCCAGCATCAGGAGTGAATTATGGGCGGTTTTTTCGGCGTCTCCTCGAAAGAGGATTGTATCAGGGATGTCTTCTACGGGACGGACTATCATTCGCATCTGGGAACCCAGCGCGGAGGGATGGCCGCACTCAGTAACGACGGTTGCTTTACCCACTTCATTCACGACATCCGTAACGCGCAGTTCCGCTCCAAATTCGAACACGATCTCAACCGAATGAGCGGGCAAAACGCCATCGGCGTGATCAGTGATTACGAAGACCAGCCCCTGATCATCAATTCCCGCCACGGACGCTACGCCATCGCCACCGTGGGCGTCGTACAAAATGCCGCCGCCCTCGAGACAGAGGCCTGCCGACACGGCGTCCATTTTTCCGAAATGAGTGGAAACGAAGTCAACCCCACCGAACTCATCGCCCACCTCATCAACCAGGGAACCGATTTTGCCGATGGCATTCAGAAGGCACAAGCCGCCATCGATGGCTCCTCCTCCATTCTACTGCTGACCCGCGAGGGCATCTATGCCGCGCGCGACCGCCTCGGGCGCACCCCGGTCATCATCGGAAAAAAAGAAGGCGCCTATGCCGTCGCCCTCGAAAGCTGTTCCTTTCCCAATTTGGAGTTTAATTACAAACGCGAGCTGGGCCCCGGCGAAGTGGTATGCATTACCCCCGATGGAGTCGTGCAAAAAAAAGAACCCGACACACCCATGCAGATTTGCTCCTTCCTTTGGATATACTTCGGCTACCCGGCCTCCACCTATGAAGGGCAAAACGCCGAAGACGTGCGAAACCGCTGCGGAGAAATGCTCGCCCGGCGCGACAATGTCGAGGCCGACTGCGTGTGCGGCATTCCTGACTCCGGCATCGCTCATGCCATCGGCTACGCCCATGCCTCCGGCCTCCCCTACCGACGCGCCTTCGTGAAATACACGCCCACCTGGCCACGCAGCTTCATGCCCCAGAACCAGCAGGAACGAAAACGCGTCGCCAAAATGAAACTCATCCCCGTCCGCGAAATCATTAACGGAAAGCGCCTCCTCTTCTGTGAAGATTCCATCGTACGCGGCACCCAGCTTCAGGACGCCATTCAACGCCTCTATGCCGAATACGGCGCCAAAGAAGTCCACATGCGCCCCGCATGCCCGCCCCTCCTGCACGGATGCAAATTCCTCAACTTCTCGCGCTCGCGCTCCGTCGATGACCTCGCCGCACGCACCGCCATCAAAGAACTCGAAGCAGGAGAATATAAACACCTGGAGGAATATGCCGACGCCACCACCCAACGATACCGAAACATGGTGGAAGTCATCCGAAAAAGGCTCAACCTCACCTCGCTGCGCTTTCAAACCCTCGACGACATGGTGCAGGCCATCGGCCTGCCCCGAGAAAAACTCTGCACCTACTGCTGGGACGGGCACGAACCCGCCTGCGCCTCCTGCCCCACCCATCGGGGTCAGCCCTTAAATATTAAGCGAAGGGGCTCTGGGCCGGCGTAATTGTCCGACCGTACCAGCCAGTTGAACCGCTGCGTCACTCGCCGGATTGTAGAACCGTTCCGATGTCTGATCGGCACGAGCGAGAGCCATTTCCGAGACCACCCGGGCAATACGTCCGTTTCCATCGTCGAACGGATGGATCGTAACAAACCAAAAATATGTGATGGCCGCTTTCAAGACCGGATCAAGCCCCGGTTCTGGTTCTACCGGATATTTCGTGAGCACTCGGCATTTTCTTCAGGGCAAAGCGATAAATGACTGCTGCCGATCAGGCGATCGGCACTCCCGGCAGAGGCCTGCCGCCCTCCAGGAATATCCGGAGGCTTCTCCCTACCTTCCTTGCGCATTTCTCAGCGTTCTCTGTGCACTTGGCGGAAATGCATTCCCGATTCGCCGTTTTTTCGATTTTCGCGCGTTTCAGAGCAAAAAATACGGATTTTCAGGCCGTTTTGAGGGTTTTGACGGACTTTTTCGGCGTATTTTTCGATTTTTGGCCCGTTTTTCGGTCTTTTTCGATTTTTTTATGCGATTTTCAGGATTTCGGCTCACAGACCCGTCGCTACAACCTCTCAACCCCACCTCATTCCTTCTTTTTTCCCTGCTTGCACGTCATTGTTTTTTACTGTAAAAGTACAAAAAGAGGGTCGGCTGAAAACCGGGTGGCGCAGCACCGAAAAAAGCACCCCTTCAAAATGACGGCAACATAAACGGTGGAGGGTGTATGAAATGGTCAGAGCGGGGTCTTGCAGGGTTGTTCTTGTTCATCTGTATGGCGACGGGACCGGCGCTTTCGGCGCGGGCGGTAAATTATTACGTGGATGCCTCACGCCCGAATGATACGGGCAATGGGTTGAGCTGGAGCACAGCCAAAAAGACCATTCAAGCCGCCGTGGATCTGGCGGCGACCTCCGCCGACACGGTCTATGTCGCCGCCGGTTTATATAATCAGGGCGGACGCAAGGTCACCGGGGGAACGTTGACCAACCGAGTCTGCCTTGAGCGTCCCATTCGACTCGAGGGCGTCAGCGGGGCGGCGGCCACCATTATTGAAGGCGCGCCCCACCCCTTGGCACCCGCCGGGTTGGGTTCCCAGGCCATCCGCTGCATCTATGCCACCACCGGGGCCTACGTGAAAGGATTCACGCTGCGCAATGGCCACACCGCCAATTTGGACCACGACATGGACTCACGCGGCGGCGGCATTCTGATGTTCACCAATGCCGTGGCCGACGGATGCATCATCGTGAACTGCGCGGCACGTTTCGGAGGCGGAGCCTACCTGCGCAAGGGCGGAACCATTCTGCGCGGCAATCTGCTCGGAAACACGGCCAGCGATTCCGGCGGCGGGGCGTTGCTTTACAGCGGCGGCGTACTCTCCCAAAGCCTGCTGATCACCAATGCAGCCTGGTATGCGGGCGGCGGCGCGCACATGGAAGAGACCGGCCTGGTGACGCGGTGTCAGTTCTCTGAAAACACAGCCCAAACCAACGGCGGCGGGATGACCGTGACGGATGGCGGCGTAATACTTCAGTCCCTGTTCTCCCGCAACACCTCGCTCCAAAACGCCGGTGGCCTGCTGCTGAATATGGGCGGCATTGCTGAGAAATGTCTCTTCACCTTCAACACGGCGGCGGAAAGCGGCGGCGGGGCGGTGATGTATGGAGGCGGCAATCTGAACAACTCCACCTTCAGGGAAAACACCGCGAAAAACGGAGGCGGCCTAGCCCAGACGACCGGTGCGACGGCGCACAACATTCTCTTCGAAGACAATCACGCCCTGCAATCCGGAGGCGGCCTCCTTCAGCAGATGGGGGGAGCGCTTTACAACGGCACTTTCGTTGGAAACTCCTGTATTCTTCAAGGGGCGGGAGCCTATCAGGTGCTGAGCGGCGTCATGATCAACAACATCCTCACGGGGAATACCAATGCGATCGGACAGGCAAAAAATTATGCCAAACAGGCCGGCGGCTCCATCACCTATTCCTGCTCGCCGGACCTGACCCACGGCGTCAACGCCAACATCACCAATGATCCCCGCTTCGTGCGGAACGACTGCAACTACCGCCTAAGAATAGGCTCTCCCTGCATCAACGCGGGAAACAATGCCTCTGCAAACACCAACACCGTACCGAAAGATCTGGCAGGCTATCCCCGCATCCACGGGGAATACGTCGATATGGGCGCCTATGAATTCGGATGGGGCGTCGATCTGGATTTCGACAGCGATGGCCGCGCCGACATCGGCTGCTATCACACCGACGATGGCGCGTGGTATGCCTTCAAAAGTACCGCGGGATACTGGACCAAGCTATTCGGCTTCGCCGGCACGGCCCCCGTCACCGGCGATTTTGATGGCGATGGCTTTTGCGACTACGGCGTCTATTACGCCCCGAGCGGCGGATGGGACATCATGCGCAGCCGCGACGGACTCATGACCACCGCCTTCGGATTCGACCCCACCGTGCCCATCACCGGCGATTTCGACGGCGACAAGCGGTGTGACTTCGGATGCTATCACGCCCCCAGCGGCGGATGGTATATCTATAAAAGCACCGAGGGCTACTGGGAAAACGCTTTCGGGTTCGCGGGAACCGTACCCGTCACCGGCGATTTTGATGGCGATGGCACCTGTGATTTCGGCTGCTATTACGCCCTCGACGGCGGATGGTACATTTACAAGAGTACGGAAGGCTTCTGGCAGAATAAATTCGGATTCCCCGGCACCGTACCCGTTACCGGCGATTTTGACGGCGATGGCACATGCGATTTTGGATGTTACTACGCCCTCGACGGCGGATGGTATATTTACAGAAGCCGCGACGGGTTCTGGGAGAATCACTTCGGATTCCCCGGCACCATGCCCGTGACCGGCGATTATGACGGCGATGGCACATGCGATTACGGATGTTACTATCCGCCCAGTGGCGGATGGTATCTCTATAACAGCACATCGGGCTTCACAACCAATCACTTCGGCTATATCGGCACCGTCCCGTTGCAATAAGTCGACGCATATCGAAAGGGCATAGGGGCTTCTTTGCAGATGGTGCGGATGACGCACGGGACGCAGAGAAGCCCTCACACAAAGAAGTGCCAAAAGACCGGGGTGAGTGCCCCCGCGAGCCGCAGGCATGAGCAACAGGGCTCATGTTGTATTTCCCACCCCGCTCAGAAAAAGAGAGGCAGGCCCCGGTTGCGCTTCTTTTCGGGCTCGGCATTTTCAGCCTTCTTAGGCTTTTCTTTGATGACGGCCTCTTTTTGCGGAAAGAGACAGGCAAACCGGGCCAGGTCGCCCCGCCGGGGTTCACCCGAGACAATGTCGGCCACAATGTAACGGCCCTTCCGATTGCTCACAAAGCGTACTTCGCCCACCTGTTTTCCTTCACGAAAAATCTGCGCATCCTCGCCGGGTTTCGGCATTTTTTCGCATAACAGAATGACGTATTTATCCCCCGCATTGGCATGTACCACCCGCGCGGCGGGGATAATGCGCGACTCGAGCACGGGCCCGCTCGATGAATCCAGGGGTTGGACCGTACCGCTCTGGTCATCTTTTACAAAACGCTTGGAAGGCTCTTCGAAGGCCGTCACCGGAGCCGAGGCGGCAAGCCCGGCAAAGGAGGGACGCTGCATTTCGCGCCCGGTGGACAAGGAGGTCATGCGGCCGACGGTGACCTGCGGTGATTCGCGACGCGGCGCCGATTCGATCCTCCGGGCCGGCTCTGGCGCGGAGCGGCGCGGCGCAGGAGTGGCGGAGGCAAGCGGTACGGGCGCCTCATAATAGGCGGCATCACCAAGATCATCCACCGGCACAAAATTCAGGGGGTTGGTAGAGGACGTCATGGTTTCACAGCCGGTGAAAGAGGCCGAAACCAGAGCCAGGAGAAGGAGGCCGACGGGGATGTGTGACAAACTGCGCATAGAGGCTCCATGGGTGAAGAACTGGTTCGCTTATTAGCTTATAACAACCATTTCCGCAAGGGGCATTCGGCACATTTCGGTTCTCGGGCCAGGCAGTGCTCTTTGCCAAGATGAACGATGAGGGCGTGAAATTCATTGTAGATTTCAGCTTCGCAGGGCATGGCTTCGGTAAACAGGCGGGCCAGATCATCGTAGGTATACGCCTCATGCGCCCAGCCGTGCCGCGTGAGAAAACGCCGGGTATAGGCATCCACCACGAAAACGCAGTGCCCTCCGGCATACAGTAGAATGCTGTCGGCCGTTTCCGGGCCAATGCCATTGACCGAAAGTAATCGCGCACGCAGGATATCCGTGGGTTGCGCCAGCATCCGGTTGAGATTCCCGCCATAGTCATCGCGCAACAGGTGGATAAACGCCTTGAGCCGGCGCGCCTTCACCCGGAAATAACCGGTCGGGCGAATCCACTCGGCGAGCTGTTCCTCGGATGCCTGCTCAAGTCTCCCAAACGAAAGAACCTTCTCGCGACGCAGGATGCGAATGGCCTTTTCGACATTGGTCCAGGCGGTATTCTGCGTGAGAATGGCGCCCACCATCATTTCCAGGCGGGTTCGCCCGGGCCACCAGTGCTGCGGTCCCCAGGCCGTGAAGAGGGCGTGGTATACCTCGCGGGCCGGAAAAGGACGCACGAGCGACATGACTTTTTCCTGTGGTTGCATGGACTCCTTGTAGCGGATGAAGAACACCCGCCTCAATCCTAATTTTTATTCGACGGGGGCTGGCGCAGCGTGTATTGTGGCTTCCAATAAGCCAAGCCATTCAAACAAGAAGGAGAACCGGTATGCGGCTGCACTTTGTGGGCGGAATCGATACGGTAACGGGATCACAACATATCATTGAAGCCAACGGGAAACGCGTGCTGCGCGATTGCGGTCTCTTTCAAGGCCGACGGAAAGAAGCGGCCGCCCGCAACAGAGACCTGAATTTTGACGTGGACAGCATTGACGCCGTGGTCCTTTCGCACGCGCATGTAGACCACTGCGGCAACCTCCCCACCCTAACCCGCTTCGGCTACGACAATCCGGTGTATGCCACCTCGGCCACGGAAGCGCTCTGTGAAATCATGCTGCGCGATGCCGCCCACATTCAGGAGCAGGACGCCGCCTATCTGAACCAGAAAACCAACCGAAAAGGCCTCGACCCAATCGTGCCCCTATACACCACGGAAGATGCCGAGGCCATTATCGGCTGCTTTCAGGGCGTGGAATACGGCGCAACCGTCGGCTTCACCAAGGACTTCTCCGCCCGCTTTGAGGACGCCGGACATATTCTGGGTTCCTCGGTAACGGTTTTCAATATCCACGAAAACGGGCGCGCATTCAAAATCGGCTACGCCCTCGATCTCGGGCGGCGCGATCTGCCTCTGATTCGCGATCCCTACATCATGCAGAATCTGGATGTCCTCGTGATGGAAAGCACCTACGGAAGCCGCAAACACGGCGACGCAAACAACGCAAGTGAGCAGTTGCGTGAAATCATCGTCAAGACCTTCGAACGGGGCGGCAAAGTACTGATCCCCTCGTTTGCCCTCGAACGCACCCAGGAGATTCTGTACGACCTCTACAGCCTCGTGGAGGAAAAGAAACTCGAGCCGTTGCCGGTCTATGTGGACAGCCCCATGGCCAATGCCGTCACCCGCGTATTCTTCGAGAAATGGGATTATCTGGATGAGCATTTCATGAAGCGCGGCAAGCGCTACGGCCCCAACATTCCCCATTGGATGCACTTTGTTTCCGGTGTGCAGGAATCCAAAAACCTTACGGCTTCCAAAGAACCCGCCGTGGTCATTGCCGCATCCGGCATGTGCGAACACGGACGCATCCTGCATCACCTCAAACACGGCATCGAAGACCCGAAAAACTCCATCGTCTTCGTCGGCTACCAGGCCGCACACACCCTCGGACGACGCATCCTCGAAAAACAAAAAGACATCCGCATCTTCGGCGATGAATTCCAACTCGGCGCCGAAATCCATGTGGCCAACGCCTTCAGCGCACACGCCGACCGCGACGACCTGATCGAATACGCCCTGGAATCCAAAGCCGATAAAATATTCCTCGTGCACGGCGAAGAAAAAGAACGGGAAGCGCTCGCAAAAACGCTGCGGAACGAGAAACTCAACGTTTTCACGCCGACGGCCGGCGAGGTGGTTGAATTATGAGTGACGAAACCGAGCGGGAACCGAGCACGCCGACCCCTGCCGATAACCCATCGCTGCGCTGCGGCATGGTGGCAGTGATCGGGCGGGCCAATGTGGGTAAATCCACCCTGATCAACGCCATTATGGAGGAAAAAGTCAGCATTGTCAGCCCCGTGGCCCAGACGACGCGCAACCTGATTCGCGCGATCCTCACCGAACCCCGAGGCCAACTCGTCTTTCTCGATACCCCCGGCGTACACAAAGCGGAGGGGGATCTGGGCAAGCTCATGAACAAACAGGCACGCGGAAGCATCGAAGGTTCGGATGTGGCCCTGCTGGTGCTCGACCAGTCGCAACACCCGGGCATCGAAGACGACGGCTGGATGCGCCGCCTCGTGCACGAACCCGTCACCGTCATGGCCCTGCTCAATAAAACCGATAAAAATGCCGGATGCCGACAGGAATATGAAGATCTCTGGAAGGCCATCTGTGCCGAAAAGGGCGTCGAAAAAAACATACGCTGGATTCAAGCTTCCGCCCTGAAACCCGAGGGCATCAAAGAACTCCTGAACATCCTCTTTGACCACATGCCCTGCGCGCCGCTGCTCTTCCCGGACGACATGCTTACCGACTTCCCGCGTCTGCTCAACATTGCCGACATCATCCGCGAACAACTCCTGGCCGTACTCTACGAAGAGTTGCCTCATGCCCTGGGCGTCGTCGTGGAAAAAATCGACGAAACAGAAAAGGGCTGGACCGTCTCGGCCACCATTTACGTGCACAAACATTCACAGAAAGTCATCGTACTCGGCGCCAAAGGCCGCCAACTGCGCGCCGTCAAACGCAAATCAGAAAAAGCACTGACGGAAATGTATGAACGCCCCGTCAAAGTGAACCTCTGGGTCAAGGCCGAGCCCACCTGGAGCAAAAATTTCTGGTACCTGAAAAAAATGGGCTACATGCCTTAGCAATCCATCAGGCGTGAACCCGCCGGCCTGCCGGTTGTATTTTGTTCCCGCCCGCACCTGTCAGGCCGGAGCCTCGGCGAAGGCTGAACCAAAACACCTGCATTCCAAGACGTCGCCATTGCTGCTTGGATTGCGCTTACAGATCCTGTATCAAACTGTTTGAAGGTTTGTTGAGATAAGTGCAGAGAGGCTATCCTGCCGGATACTTCATCAATGAAATCCTATATCTATCCTCAACATCTACACTTTCGATTTCCTCCGTGATCTTCCTGCATGTGTCTTCTCCATGATGCCCTGCAAGCATGCAGTCGAGAGCGTTGCCCTCAGATCTGTCAGCTGTTTCATCAATGGATTCAAATCCACATTTCACATAGGTCCTTGCCATGAACTCTTGTCCCCATTGAGCATATTGCGGGAGATTGCTCCAGCCCACGGCATAGATCTCTTTGAAGTTCTTTTCTGATGCATAGGCTTTTAGTTCTTCTATCATTATCACTTGAAGGTCTTCCTCCCTCAAGTCTTTGATAGACGCTGCACCGAGTATCAAAACATCAGAGCCTTCTGGTGTCTTGAATTCGCTGACTCTAAGCATGCTCTTGTCTGCTCGGAAGAATCTGACGTACCCCAGGTACTCTTTCTCTTGGAAAGCAAGCAAGGCAAAGTCTTCGCCGCCGATTTTCTCTCTTGCCTGGTCGTACCAGAATCCAAGATGATCGAAGTCCTTCTTCCCTTCGACCTTTTTCTGGTACTCCTTCATTCCATTTCTCAATTCGCACATTATGTTATAGAACGGGTGCATTTCTCCGGTCTCCCTGCCAATCATTTCTTCCAGGTTGGCATGATCAATGTGTGCAGTTATCTTCTTGAAATCCACGTTCCTCATCGCATTCTTCCTCCTCTATTTTCGCGCCTGCAACCCGGGGATGCTTGAAGCCTGCCTTCCTTATCTCCTGATTCATGGAGTACCATATCCAATACAAAAGGCGTCTGGGCCCCGATCCTCTGTCCTACTGCGACACACCCTGAACATTCTGCATCGAACCTCACGCCTTTCCGGCGCGAGCAGGCGATGGTTCGCTATTCTTTCATCTTTCGCGTCAGGTCCTTTAGATAGTCGGGGGCAGGCGTGAATCCAAGTCGTATCGCTTCTTCAAGCTTTGCTTTAGCACTAGAGTAATTGCCGCGATAGAATTCAAGAACAGACCAATTGTAATGAAGGAGAGGATATGCCGGTTCGATCATTAATGCATCCTCGAAAACGTTTTGAGCTTTCTGAAATTCCTCGTCTGCACTTGGACGCTGCTGTTGTTCTAGAACAGCAGCACCGAGCATCGTGTGTGAGTAGGCAAGGTCGGTCATAATGCGTGCATTCCCTGGAGCTTTTTCAATGGCTATTTCTAGGAATGCTATGGATTGTCTGAGGTTGTCTTCCGTATTAGCGTGGTGTGCTCGCTGTCCCATTATGACGCCGAACCCCCAGTAGGCTTGCGCGTTATTCGTGTTGAGGAGCCACGCTTGGTTGAAGCGCTTCATCGCTGTGACAGGATCATCCTGGTAGAAATATTGCCACCCACAGCTGGCAGCATCATCGCTGCCCTTTTCTTTGCTGCCGAGATTTCCAATTATGCATTGGACAAATTTGTCATCTGCGGCTTTCTCTTCAGCATTCTTTTCCACGCCACCGTACATCGGCAATTCATTGGTCGGAGTGTAGGTGGCGCATCCGCTTAGTAACCCGAGAAGAATAGCGGCGATGACATGTGATTGATTCATAATGATTTTTTCTTTCTCTTCTTGTCTACCGAAATGGCTTTAGGAATTGTGTACGGTAGGCATACGGTGTCGGCGCATGCCGACAGAGGCACGTCAACAACAACGAATGGCAGAGCGATCCATTTGGGAAGGAAATATACCGTTTCTGGATCAAAGATCTCTTTGACAACGAAGCAGTCCATCCTGACACCGCTGTACACGTAGGTTCGCTCCTTCGGGTCACGATCATCCCGCAGAGTCATGATGGTTCCGCACCCGGCGAGGAGTAGGCATATGAGCAGCAGGACTGTGAGTATCTTCTTCATCTTGTCATCGAACGTCAGGAGTCACCATCGACGCGCCTCGACGCATCATGGGGTGCACCCAGCTGTTCGCCTTGTTATCATTTAGAATCTCTCAACATTATACCAGCCTGGATAGTTGTCGGCTTCATCCCAGTGGACATTGATGTAGCCGAATACGAAGGGACGAGAATAAGTCCATTGCCCGGTCGTGTATTCCTTTGTCGGCGGGCCGAGAATATGGCGTACTTCTTCTTTGCTCATCCCTTTCTGCAGTGAGTCGAGTTTATCCTGAGACACTGGTTTCTGAAATATCCAGCCACACAAAAATGGGATGGCGACGGCAATCAGCCCAAAAATAATCCGTTTTGATTTCATTTTATTGGTGAACCCCTACACTCAGACTCGGGACGATTAGCGCCGCAGTTCTGCAGTGTTTTGTTCGGCTTTCTTTTTCCATCGTTCATAAGTCGTGGCTTTTAGTTCACCCGCATCGTATTTCTTCCAGAACTGCTCAACAGGCATAAAATCACTGTCTCCATACGCCAGATGAGTCAGGGATGTCATCTTTCTAATCATATCGAGTCCTGCGTCAATTTCTTCCGGCAGGTATAGTCGCTTCAGTTGTGTGGCGTTCTTGAGAGGGCGAAGGTCACGCACCTTGGAAAAGCTAAGGAATAGTGTCTCAAGACGGGGTATATTCACAACTGGGGTAACATTGGAGACTGATGTGAACGTGAGATCCAGTAGGTCGAGGGGCATTCCCTCCAGTGGAGAGATGTCCGTAACGTGGGACTCCCGTATGTCCAAAGCATAGATCTTCATTCCCTTGATCGGCGAGAGATCGGAAATCTTCGTCGCCCGAATACTCAACTCAACCAGGGGCATCTCCTTGACAGAATTCAGGTCCAGCACTTTAGATTGATCCAGAATCAAGTGCGTGACGGGAATGTCTTTGATGAGCGGCAAAGCGTCGTTGGTAATCTTCGACAACTCCATTATGCACCAAGGGAGTGCGAAGACGGGACGATAGTGCTCGGGAACACCCTTGAGGTCGGCTACGGGAAGGTTTTTGTATGCCGCATTGTATTGGACTCCACGCCTATTGAGCTCATTCACAAGGGCGGCTGTGCCTGCTGTATCAGGCGTTGTCAGGTGATCGACCTGCATCAAAATCCGTGTGTATGTCTGATACGCACGCTGTATATCTGCCTGCGTGACGACAACTGCGGCCATTAGGACGATGAGTGACAAAATCAAGTATTTCTTCATCTGTTTCTCCAGCAGAACGCCACGCCTCTCCGGCGCGATGACCTGCCAGGACTCGCGTACGCGGTAAAGCCGCTTGTTCGGCCTTTCATTTCATGCTCTTGATGAATTCTTGTGTCGCGGGAGTCAGCTGTTCCAGATGCTCCGGTTTCAAAAGCCCCTGCCTGTTCATATTGCACATCTTCAGGCCGAGATTTGATCGCTTTAGATCATTGAAGCAGTCGCCGACAATGTCATCCGCCTTGTGGATGTGCTTATACAATCGCAGATACCGCGCGTGCGCAGTTCCCTCGCGAGACGCGATGATGGCGCGGCATTCCCGATTGATTCTCTCGCACAAAACGCTGAGCAATTCATCGTGAATGCTCTTCATATACTTCCAGTCTCTTTCAGCGAATGCATCTGGCATTTGTGTTCTCCCTCTAAAGCGAACGTTAGCACTCTCCGGCGCGAGCCCTCCCGGGGCTCGCGGACGCGAGCAGCGCCTTGACTCTCATCTAAGCCTTTAGTGTTCGGGTATCCGGACGCTATAACGGCTCCTGAGCGGAGAAAGTCCCCACCCGGGACACCAACCCATAGGAGCCGAGATGAAGTATTACACATCATTGACAGAATACAATGGCGGAGTGGATCTGCATTCAAAAACATATGCCTGTGCCTGGTGGATCGTTCGGGACGGATCATCATCCGGCAGCCGATCCTAAACGCAAGACGAACGTAGACAGAGGGAGAGAGGTGAAAGTCTCTGTTTTGTTCTCTTTTTGGGGGAAGAAAATTGTTTCTTTTGGATGCCGTTTTGTCATTGACGCACTAAAGGCTTAATGATGGTTGGCAATCTCATTTGTATGCGTCTTTACGATTGTCGATAGTCAAAATCAGGATCTGCAGGAGGAAAGGGCGTTGGGGGGGAGTTATCAGTCTGTAAAGCGCTACGAGTCGGGACGAATCCTTCTTTTGTTCGCTATTCATAGTGACTCCACATGCGAATCACTTTAACCGTCTTAATGTCGTCAAGAATTTGATAAACAAGGCGATGTTGAATGTTAATTCTGCGTGAACATGCTCCTGATAAATCGCCTGTCAATTTTTCATAAGGTGGGGGATTTTGGTAAGGATCGTTTTCCAGCACGGCCAGTAATTTGATTGCTTGCTGTTTGAGTTCGGAGTGTGAGAGTTTTTTTGCATCCTTTTTAGCTTGATTGGTATAGACGATTTTCCAATTCACCACTCAATCTCCGCTGAACAATCCTCAACCGGCGTTTTGAGCCCTTCGCGTATGGATTCCCTCATCCCGGGTATTGAGACAAGGTAAAGAGTTTCTTGGATTGATCTCCAATCGTCATCTGATATTAGGACGGCTGTATTTCGCTTGCCTGCAATCTGTATAGGGGAGTGTGAAAGCGAGACATCATCAAGCAAGGTGTAAAGCCGTTTTCTTGCCTCTGTGGCCGTTATTGTCGTCATAAATCATCTCCTTTTGAGTCGTGCGTTATAACGTACGTCGCTCCCCGGCCTTTGTCTAATGATTTTTTGCGAACAAAAGAAGGATTAGTCCTGACTCGTAGCGAAGCGGAGCGGTCAGGTCTAATCCTTCTTTTGTTGGACTAATCCTTCTTTTGTTCTATGGCACATTGGATGAAATGTGAAGGCGCTTCCGGGTTTAGGGGGGGGAAGAGCTGATAAATGGCTTTTGATGCGTATGATGGCGTCATGAATAATCAAACATTATCGCAGCATTATCAGCAGATACTTGGCGTAACGGAGCCTTGGCGTGTAGGCGAGGTGTCGCTAGATGCCTCCGGGCTGAGTATTGAAATACGCATGGAATTGAATTCGGATACGATATGGGCCTGTCCAACATGCCACGGTCGAGCTCACATCAAGGAGTGGGAAGAGAGGCGTTGGCGGCATATGGGAAATTGCCAGTTTAAGATCTTTCTAAGCGCCCGCGTTCCGAAGGTCCGATGCGACGAACACGGGACGCGGACCGTGCAGGTCCCTTGGGCGGAAGGCTCCAGTCGATTCACGATGCTCTTTGAGGCCTTTGCCATAGAGGTTTTGCGGGCTTGTACTGCGAAGCGGGCCTCCGAACTTCTCGAAATCAGCTGGGATGAAGCGGCTCTCAATGGTTTTTGGGAGTGGCTTGGCGTCGAAGCTTGTGCCCACATCAAGGCCATAAGCATCGATATGGGGAAGCCTTATCAAAACTCTGCCCGGCGGTACTTCCCGCAGGCGGCGTTGATTTTCGATCCGTTCCATTTGATGAAGATGCTCAACGGCGCCGTTGATCAGGTTCGCCGCGAGGAAGTCGTGCTGGGAACTAAGTCGGCCCAGTCTTCGCTGAAGAAGACTCGCCAGTTGTGGCTCTGGGGTGAGGAGAATCTGCCGGCCAGGCATTCGGCCCGCTTTGACGTGTTGACGGCCAGCACGTTGAAAACGGCCCGCGCGTGGCGTCTTAAAGAAATGTGGAGAACGATGAAGCAGTGCGTGGACGTCCATGATGCACTGGCCTTCTTCAAGAAGTGCTATGCGTTATGCATGTCTTCCAAGATCAATCCCGTTAAAAAAGTGGCCCGCTGCTTCAAGGCCCATCTTGCCGGAATCGTTCCCTTCTTCATGCACGGCTTCTGCAATGCCGTGGCAGAAGGAGTCAACAGCCGACTCCAATTGCTCATACAGAAAGCGTGCGGCTATAGAAATCGAGAGCGATTAAAAACGGATATTCTGTTCCATTTTGGCGGACGCGACCTCAGCCCACTCTCGGCTCAATGAAAAATACCCCCCTAAACCCGGAAGGACCTAGTGATCAATTTTGATTAATTCATAATACCAAATATCAAGTTTTGTATTAGGTGAATCGAAACACAAGTCCATAATGATTTGGATTTATATAGGAAATACCCAATCCAAATTGAAAAAAAACAACCATAAACAAGCTAATAAAGTAATAGAATTTCCTCTAGAAAACCATATTGGGAAATGATAAATTGTAAATATAATTGATGTAATTCCAATGCTGGCCCATAGAGAAAAAAAGACACTAAGTTTTTGTTGAATAAATCCTCTAAATACTATTTCCTCAATTATTGGAGCGACAACAATAGCTGAAATAAAGAAGTATACAGATATCGATTTAAACTGAATTGTCCAGTTGTTAAGAAATAGTGAGTATAAGAATAAGAATACCGATGAAATTAGCACCAGACTAATCCATGGTCGTTTATCTAGCTTCAAAAATTTGGTAAAATTTACTCCCTCAATTGCTCGTAGAATAACAAAGACAGGAATTCCCCAAATAGATATTTTTAGAATCATTGTAATTGTGGCTGAGCCTGGCAAAAGTAGTAATAAAAGACTCCACGTTGCTAATTGCACAGCTACAATCAAAGGAATATATACTCTAGGGTTTTTCATTTTCAGAATAATGTGTTTTTTTGCTAACGTCAGAATTGAGCCGCCAAAGGGGCAAAATACCGACAAACTTTGTTAATTATTGAAAGAGCCGCCCCTTTGGTAGGCTCCAATTCATTGTTGGCTGATTCCGATTTTCATATCGGTAGCGATAACGTGAAGCCTTTTATCTTTTGTCCACAGATAGCATCGTTGCATAAAGCATGATGCCAAAAGGTGTATATCGACCAAGCCAATGCCACGCCCCATTAGATTGTGGCGTTCTATGAAGAAAAGAACTTCATCATCTTCGGCTTTGATTGATACTGGCAAGGCATGAAGCAAGGCAATAATTTCCGTACGGTGCTGGAGATTGCCACACGCAAGCTCTCCAAGAACAAAAGGATGTATAAGGACCTTTTCTGCTTCTAGGAGCTCAGATAGATTGCTATTCTTCTTTCGAAAATGATCAATCCAAACGGACGAGTCAACAAGTACCATCAGAGAGATCTCCGTCTTGGAATAGACTTAACTCTCGGTTCATTTCCGCCAAGCGAAGCTAAACGTTGAGCACTACGGCGTGCGACTAATGCTTCAAGCCCCATGCGAACTAAGGCGGTTTTTTCGTGAACACCTGTTAAACGCGTGGCTTCTTTGAGAATATCATCATCGATGTTTAGTGTCGTTTTCATACATATAGATATGGCATTTCCGTATGTGTTTGTCAAGCAGCCAGTGGCGTGCCCGTGACGGTTCGCGGGCTGTTCCGCGCGAGCGGAACCTATCCGCATGAATATTCATCATAATCATAGGAGTCAACAGACACACCATGAAGAAAGTATACGTAGGACTGGATGTACATAAAGCCTCAATTGTCATCGGAATAGCTTTTTCTGGAAACGCCCAGCCGGAATTATACGGTCAAACGACCGCTGACCAGGAAGGGTTCCTTCGCACGCTCCGGCGCGTGATGAAGCGTTATGAGGTGCAAAAAGAGGAAATGGTCCTGTGCTACGAGGCCGGTCCAACCGGTTTTGTTCTGGCGCGGCGGCTGCGGGCCCTGGGTTACGAGATCGAAGTGGTCGCTCCATCTCTGATCCCGAGAAAGCCGGGGGAACGGGTGAAAAATGACCGTCGGGATGCCCGAAAATCGGCGGGTCTTCTACGCGCGGGTGAGCTGACTTTCGTGCATGTTCCGGATCAGTCCGATGAGGTGATTCGGGATGTTTGCCGGGCTCGTACGGACGCGGTCAATGCGCACACCCAAAGTCGGCAAGGAACTTTCCCGAAGACAGGAAGGCCTCTCCCGGGAAGTCAAAGAATTAAGCTGGCGCACGCAGAACCGCCTCCACCGGCGATACCTCCGGCTGCTCATGCGGGGACTTCACCAAAACAAAATCATCGTTGCCATCGCCCGTGAACTGGCCGCCTTCATCTGGGAGCTGGCACGACTCCTCGAAGGAAAACCAATCACACCCAGAACCTGCCGCACACCCGACAGGGGGCCGGCCCCCTGCAACCCCCGGGATTTATCGCATGTTGGCCCCCAGGCAGACGGCGAGGCAGGGGCGCGCGAGCGTGCCCCAACGCCTGCCTGTACGGCCCCTGAGTCGGCGCTCGGGTTGC
>JAQVYB010000201.1 GCA_028708815.1 Kiritimatiellia bacterium
TCAAAGATGCTGCTGTTCGATATCCAGGCGACATTGGTCAGGGTGGTTTGCGAGCGCACCGGCCTGGCCGTGACCACGGTGGAGGCAAATCCCTCGTCGACCAGTGTTCCCACATCCCAGGTCAGCGTATAGGTATCACTGTTGTAAGAGACTCCCGCCCCGCCGCCGACATAGACCAAGCCGTTCGTCAGCAGACTCTGCACCTGCACCGCGTCCGTTGCATACGGCCCCAGATTGGTCACGGTAAGCAGGACCTCCACCACATTACTGTAGAGAGCCAGATTGGTGGAGAAGGAGGAATGCAGGTCCAGATTGGCATCGGTCATGGCAATTTCAAAGGGACCTGAATTGGTCGCGGCATAGGTGGACCCGCTGGTGGCGGTATCAATCACGCGCCAGCGACGGTTCGTGCCGTTCATAAATACATTCAGATTCCAGGTGATCATCTCCGTGGCGGCATCGGCATTGGTAATGGTCGTCCAGTTAGCACCGTTGTTGGTGGACCACTGCACCGTGAGGTTCAAGGGCTCCGGCAGGCGATTGGCCCGCCAAACCACCGGCCAGGCGGCGTTGTCCACAATGTCACCCCCCGCCGGGAAACGAGCCGCCAACACCTCGCCGGTTCCGCCCAGACTGGCCTGTGCCGTATTGCCGTACGGGCCGATGTTCAGCCGCGCGCCGTTGGGCATGGGCTCGTTGGCATAGGAAGCCAAGGGATTCGCCGTGTCTATGGCCGCCGAGTCATGCGCAAAGTTGGTCCAACCATGCGCCAAGGTATAGGTCCCGTTGCTCACGGTGGACTGAAGGTGGAAATCGCCGGCGGCTTCGTCCGCGAACCAGCAGTTGGTCACCACATAGCCGTGCGGGTCTTTCTGCTGCTGACCCAACCAACCACCCCAATTGGTTCGCGCGCCGCTGCTGTACTTATACATATTGGTCGCCCCGACAAATTGGTACATATTGTAATCAATCGACAGCGAGGCCACACTGTCACCGCTGTAAGCCCAGTGATTACCCGACGGAACGACAAAGAGATTATTCTGAATCACGCCGCTGCTGCGCGGGTAAATACCGTATGCGCCGTTCATATAGAACAGGTTGTTGGAAATGACAGCATTCCCTCCCGAGGCGGCCAGATTCAGACCTCCGCTTGCATTGTGACGCAGAATCGAGCGCAGCATCGTGAAATAACGGCTGTTGCTTTCCAGCGACACACCATAGCTGTTGCTGGCGCACGAAGAATCGACCAGCGTGCAGTAGTCGGACTCACGTATACGAAGACCATATCCGCTGCCCGCTTCAATATGCATGTTCTCAAAGAAAATACCCGGACATTCATTCAGCACGAAATTCGCCTGCACCACACTCCGCGCCGCATTGGTACTACCCAGAATGCGAATCGGGCTCCCCATGCTGCCGGCATCGAATTTGCCGATGGTGATGGTGCTGTCTTTGGTGTATTTCCCCGTATCCACATAAACGGTATCGCCCGCTTCCAGATCGTACAGATCGAAGATATTCTGCAGCGAATCCTGCGGCGCGGTGGATTGTATGCCCAGATTGGCGGAGGAACCCGCCGCCGTACAGTACACATCTTCCGGGCCCGACTTGTCATTCACATAAAACACCAGATTGCTGTTGCGCACCGCAATGAAATCGACATTCGTGCCGACTATCCCCGAATCAATCTGGCTGCTGATACGGATACGCCCCGCCGGCGATGAATTGAACTGCGTACTATCCCATTCAAAATAGTTGGTGCTGTACAGGTTTTCCGCAACCAGCACCCAGTCCTGCCCGTTGTTCCACGAGTATTCAATCCTCACCGGCTGACCTCTCGCGGTGCCTCCCTGTAACCAGTATAGGGTATCACTTCCGACCACCGAGCCGCCGTCGCGATGTGAAACCAGAGTAATCCAACCGTTGGTGTTCGACGTTTTACTGGCCTGCCGCGTATTGCCGTGCAATCCGATGTTTCGGCGCAAGCCGTTGGGCGCCTGCTCATCATTATACGCTGCATCGGGATCGGCGGCATCAAGAAGCAGCGACGAAACCGCATCATTCGTCACGAAGGTTTGCCCGGCTACATACCGCCCGTTCGCGAACTGCGTTTTCAGATGAAAATCGAGCCCTTCCGCGTCGGCAAAATTCAGGTCCGCCGCAAACGAGTGCAGGTCACGACTCATCTCCTGCGCCCAATTGGCCACGGAGTTATAGACGATTCTCGTCGTAGGTCGATACGCCACATACGCCCCGCTATCCAACTGGATCGCATTGTAATCCGCCGAAAGAGTGCCACCGGCGTAGTAATAGACATACCGCCCGCTGCCGCTCACACGCAACGCACTGTTTTCAATCGTCAATCCACCCGACTGCATGTATACCGCATCACGAGTGCCCCAGATCACGCTGCCGTCGCATACGGCACTGTTTGCGCCCGAATTATATATTCCATAAGAGGTGCTGTTCCAGGCCAGCACGCGGCTGAGCTGAGCATAGTCGGCATACTGCTTCAACCGGAATCCTGTAGCACACAGCCGCGACTGAAAGCGCTCGGCCCGACAATACGACGCGCGATCCAATTCCAGGCCCGTGGACGCATTGGACACAATCAGGTCGTTAAAGGCGAGACCGCGCGTGTTGAACGCACGGAAACCGTTGTCCAGGAAAACCGAGCCGCTGATCTCCTCGGTACTGCCCTGCAGCGTCACTGGCTCGGTCGAGGTTCCCGCATCATCCACCCCGTTCACAACAACGCTCGAATTGGTATAGACCCCTGTATCGATATAGATCACATCACCGCCGCGCAGGGAGTAGGTATCCAGCACGTCCTGCACGGAAGCCTTGGGCGCATTCGAGCTGACGCCGAATGCCGTATTGGACCCAATGGTGGTCGTATACACATCGCCGTTGGTTGAGGCATCGTTGACATAATAATACAGCGGCTCGTTGCGCAGTGCGAAACGGACGTCATTGGTATCCATCACGGCCCCGTCATCCAGACTCGTGATACGCCAGTAGGCCAGTGGACTGGATTGCTGTCCGCTTGAACTCCAGACAAACTGCCCGTTGGCCGCCGGCAGCGCGGCGACCAGGCCCGTCCACGTCATGCCGTTGTCCGCCGAATAATCAATGCGCACCGTATGCCCGGTGGCCAAACCACCGGCAGCCCATCGCAACGTCGGCGTGCCGAGGGTATACCCGCCACGGTTCAGCGAGATGACCGAAATCCAGGCGTTGGTCGGCGTCTGACTGGCCTGAAGCGTATCGCCAAACAAACCAATGTTCACGCGATTGCCATTTTGGCCCGGCTCGATGCCCGGCGAATTGATTGGCGTGCCGGCATCAATCAGGGGCGACGTCACCGCGTCATTGGTGGCGTATCCCGGGCCCGGCACATAGCGTCCGTTGGCTTGAACCGTCTGCAGATGATAATCCTGTCCGGCAAAGTCGGCGAAACCGGGCTGCTCGGTGAGCGTACGCCCGTCATTCCCGGTAGCCAGGAACCATTCCTGTATGGTGGGATACACCACTTCATATCCCACGGTGCGCTCATCACGGGCCGCATAGCCACCGGACTCCGGGACCACGTTGTTGTAGTCCGCCTGGAAGGTCCCCTGATTATACCGATACACATACGCACCGGACGCCGCACGCAACACGCTGTTCGATATGCCGAGAGTGCCGCTGCGCACTTCCATCACATCGCCATCCGACCAAATCACCGCGTGGTTCCAATAGCAGTTTCTGCTGGAGGTGTTGTAGATGCCGCGCACACTGCAATCCGCCGCCACCACATGATTCCAGGCGCTGTAGTCGGACTGATCGATGTAAAAGGCCGTCGAGGCGCTGTATGAACGAACCCACTCGACCAACCCATAGTCCGCTTCGGTGAAGCGCACCGCCGGCGAGGCATTGCGCACCGTGAAATTTCTGAAGGCCACGCCTTCGGCTTCATCCGCCCAAAAACCGTTGTTGTAAAATACCGTGCCTCCATAGACCTCATCCGTGCTTCCCTGAATCATGACCCGGTTGGTTCCCAACCCTGCGTCAAAACGGTCCACTGTGACCACACGCTGGTTCGTATAGGAGCCGGTATCCACATAGATGAAGTCACCCGGTTCAAGGTCGTAGGTATCCAGAATGGCCTGCACATCGGCCTTTGGGGTGTTCGTGGTCAGGCCATCGGCCAGCACGCTGCCCGCAACCGCCGTATAAACATCACCCGTAGTCTGCGAATCGTTCACGAAGAACTCCAGTGGCGTATTGCGTACCGCGAAAGGCTGCTCATTCACTGCCGTTACATTGGAATTCATCTCGCTGACAATGCGCCAGTAGCCCAGCGGGGTCGAACGGAACGACGTGGTATTCCACTGAAAATAACCGAGCGCCGCAGGGACTCCTGTGGTCAGATTCGTCCAGGTCTGTCCGCCGTTGCCGGTATATTCAATGCGGACGGTATGGCCTGTCGCATCGCCGTGGGCCACCCAGTACAAATAATCTGTTCCTGCAATCACGCCGCCGTCATTCAGGGTCAACACCGTAAGTTCCGCGTTGGTCGCCGTTTTGCTGGCCTGCACACTGCTCCCGTACAACCCAATGTTGACGCGCGCGCCGTTGGGCAGTGGTTCGCTGCCAACCGAAACGGCGGGGTTGCCCGAATCCAACAGGGGTGAGGTCGCCGTATCGTTGGTGACATAGCCGCCGACGGCCCGCACGTAGCGACCGGTCGGATACTGCGTTTGAAGATGAAAATCACCGCCTGAAACATCGGCGAACAAGGGGTTTTTCGACAGCGAGTGGGCATCCTGCCCCGAGAACCAGTGCCACCGTCCGACGCTTTCATAAATCACGTCGTTTTGTTGATCAAAAGCCGCCTGGGCCCCGTTCTCCAGGTATATACCGTTGTAATCCGCCGTGGGGCGGGTCCCTCGGTATTGATACGCAAAGGCGCTGCTTCCCGAGGCGCGAAGAAGGTTATTATCCAGCGTAAGACTGGTACTGATCAATTCAATGGCGCTGCTCAACGACCAAAGTACGCTCTGCCGTAAGGTGACGCCGACACAGGTATTGGCGTAAAGCCCGCGACTGGAACACGACGCGGCCAGCACCTGTTCGAGTGCCACATTATCCGACCGCTGAATCGAGAAGGCCGTTCCCGCGCCAAGGGCCCGCACCCTGGTTGCCGAACCATTATCCGAATAATAGAACTCCACGGCCGTGGATGCATTCGAAAAAGTCAGGTCACGCAGCGAGATACCATCCGCGTACTCTGCCCGCACCCCATAATTCAGCAACAGGGTTCCGCCGTCTATCTCGTTGGTACTGCCCTGCACGATCACCGGAGTACCCGCGGCACCCGCATCAAAACGCCCGAAGGAAATGACCGCGGCATTGGTGTAGACCCCCGTATCCACATAGATGGTATCCCCGGGCTCCAAATCATACCGATCCAGAATGCCGGCAATGCTGTCCTTCGGTGCATTGGAAAACGCGCCCGTCGCACTGCTCACGCCGGTGGTCGTCGTGTATACATCGCCCGTCGTGGAGAGATCGTTCACATAAAAATTCAGGGCACTGTTGCGTACGGCGAAAAAGATCTCGTTGGTATCGCTGACCGCCACCCCGTTGGTACTGAAAATACGCCAATACCCCAGCGGAGTGGAAGGCACCGTCGCCGTATTCCAGGAATAGGCGCCGTCTCCCAGCAAAACTCCACTCGCCACATTGCTCCAAATGAGGCCGCCATCCCCGGAAAACTCAATACGTCCATACAAACCGGTGGCCACGCCGCCGGCCACCCAATTCAGCTCATAGATTCCCTTCGCAAAACCCCCGTCATTGAGACTGATCACCGCAAGCCAGCCGCTGTTCGTTGGCGTCCTGCTCGCCTGAACCGTATTTCCGTACAGACCAATGTTCGCGCGGGCCCCGTTGGGTGCGGGCTCGTTCGTAAAGCCACTGGTCCGTGCTGCCGCATCCAACAGCGGCGAAGTCACCGCATCATTGGTTACATAGCCGCTGCCCGACACATAACGCCCGTTCGGCAACTGCGTTTTCAAGTGCAAATCAGCGTTGTCTTCATCCGCAAATAAGGGTTTATCGGCCAAGCTGTGTTTGTCCTGCCCGGTATACCAGCTCCAGCGCGATACGTTTTCATAGATGATGTCGTCCACCCCGTCCTCGGCATAACCCGCCTTGGCCTGGCGGCTCAGATCA
>JAQVYB010000039.1 GCA_028708815.1 Kiritimatiellia bacterium
GGCGGGGTAATCAGGGCGGGGGTGGAGCAGGGGTTAGGCAGGGGGGGGGGGCGATGTTGATTGATGTGGCGGTGCGGCCGGAAGCGATGCGGGGGGAGTCCGGTGGGACGTGAGCTATTGAGGCGCGTGTTGCGTGTGCTTGCGGATCGCAGGGAGCAGGTCGTCGTTCAGATAGGTGCGCCAGGCGGTTTGGATGGCAGGATAGGCATGCAGTAATTGAATGGAGCGCCCGCAGAGTTCGTCGATGTATTGAGCGGGGTTTTTCCCTTCCGTTTCCGCAAATTGTGCGGAGGTGTTTTTGCTTCGGAGAAGATCGCGCCCGAGGGTTTTATCGGTGTTTTCGGAGTCCCCGTAGGCATCAAGCAGGTCGTCGGCGAGTTGATAGGCAGCGCCGACCAGGTAGCCGCATTCGGAAAGGATGGCGGCGAGCGGCTCGTCGTCGCCTGCGGCGGCAAAGCCCATGAAGGCAAAGAGGGGTCCTGTTTTCCGGCGGGCGGTTTGAACGCAGTCGGTCCAGTTTTGCGGCTCGCCGCGATGAATGATTTCCTGAAGGACTTCGGCCTCGCCAACTTCTCCGAGGTAATGAATCAAGGCCTCGGCCAGTCGCTGATTGTTGAGCGGAATGAGTAGTTTAAGGGCGTAGAAGACGAGGAGGTCGCCGAGTAGAATGGCGCCGGAGGCCCCGTGTTTTTCCCAGTAAGAAGGGGCGCTGCGCCGGATATGGCCATTGTCGATCACATCGTCGTGGAGGAGGCTGGCAGTATGAATGAGTTCGGTGGCGGCGGCAGAGCGCAGGATGGTTTCTTCGGCGATGGCATTGGCACGGCCCAGACGAATGAGCATCCTGGAGCGGAGCATTTTGCCTTGATTGGTCAGCAGGGTGGATGGGTCATCCAGCAGGGAGGAAAAGGGGGATTGCGCGAACTGCCCGGCCATGAGTTGTTTCACGCGTTGAATATCGTTGTCTGATTGATGCGGCATAAGAATGGGAATTAGGTAGGGAAAATTAAACCGAAACGCAAGCGTGAAAGCGCATTGAAACATTCGAGGGGTTGGTGTTATGCTGCCGGCCATTCAACCCTGTGAAGCATTTATTTTGGAGACCATTCATGGAAGAGAAAATTTCCAGATCCATACTCAACGGATATTTCAGGAAGCTGACGGATTGTTTGTCGGTGGATGTGGCCATTGTGGGCGCGGGTCCGTCGGGATTGATTGCGGCCCAGAAGCTGGCGATTGGGGGCAAGAAGGTGGCGATTTTTGAACGCAAGTTGGCGCCGGGCGGGGGGGTCTGGGGCGGCGGGATGCTGTTCAATGAATTGGTGGTGCAGGAAAATGTGCTGCCGATTCTGGAGGAGTTCGGCATCTGCTACGAATCGGCGGGCGATGAGTTTTATACGGCCGATTCGGTGGAAACGGCCAGTTCGTTGATCTATCATGCACTCAAAGCGGGCGCGAAACTGTTCAACAGCATCACCGTGGAGGATATCCTGTTCAAAGCGGGGCGTGTATGCGGGATTGTGATCAACTGGACACCGGTGCATCACATGGGACTGCATGTGGACCCGTTGGTGATCAGTGCGGATGCGGTGTTGGATGGCACGGGGCACCCGAGCGAGGTGGTGGCACTGGCCTGCCGCAAGGCAGGCATTGAAATCAATACCCCGACGGGCGGCGTGATGGGCGAAAAACCCATGTGGATGGAATGCGGCGAAATTTCCACGGTGGAAAATACCAAGCGTCTGTATCCCGGGCTGTATGCCTCGGGCATGGCGGCAAACAATGTATCCGGGGGCTTTCGCATGGGGCCCATTTTCGGGGGCATGTTCCTGAGCGGAAAAAAGGTGGCGGATTTGATTATGGAAGACCTGCTCTAAAACGGGTACCCCGGAACCCGGCAGGCGTTTATTGATTCTTTACGCCCATCCCACCTCATCCAGTATCCCCTCATCGGAATGGTGGTTCATCGATGCAACAAGCCCCTTGCCCCTGCCGAAAAAGAGCCGTATAAACCCATGGACACAGGGACTTGCTGCGGCTTTGTTCAACAACGTTTTATCCAGAAAGCCGCCGGCAACACCCCGCGCAAAAGCAATGCAATGGACGGCGTCACTCTGGATGAAACGCTGAGTGTTGGATCTCGCAGGAATAACTCATGAAGCTCAATGTATCTCTGGAAGCAGCAGGTTGCCACAATTCCTGTAGGCATTGCTACAATTCTCAAGGAGGCCCGGCCCGGGACTTTCTGAGCGCCCAGGAAGTGCTTTCGATACGTGAGGAGATCGCGAGGCTGGGAGTACCCTTTGATTTTGGGTTTCCGAATGGCCACATGATCCACAGCGAGTGGAGGACTTTGTGGCCGGTGATGCACAAGGAGATCTATTGTGGCCAGGTGAACGGTTGCACAATGGTCGATGATACGGACTACCGGACAACGATTTCCGAAATGATGCAGATGGGATTGAGGAGAGTGCAGCTGACCTTTTACGGGCTCGAAGACACTCATAATCGCTTCGCCAACTCGAAGGATGCCTTTGCCTACGACGTAGGCGCAGCTCGACGTTTCATGGAATGCGGCGTGCCCATAGAGCAGGTGCAGATTGTCTGTCATCGTGATAACCTGCATGAAATCGACGAGATCATCCATTTTGCCGAGACACTCCAGGGACATGACGTGCTTGCGGGTGGCGAGTTGATGTTCCCGGCCCTGGTGGGGCGCTGGATGCAGAATCAAGCACTACGCGTGAACAGGGAGGACTACTCGGCACTCTCAGACAGAGCTCGGTCGCTTCCGCATTGGCAGGACCTCTCAACAGAAGCGGAATGGATTCGACAGGTCCAAGACGGCGCGTTGAGTCCGTCCTTATGGATGCAGGATCAGATTGTGAAACGGAGCAGCGATATACGCCTCTACATCGACAGGCACCTGGTAGTTTGGGACAATAGCGACCATTCGCACAGACGAAGACTTGGGTCGTTCGAGATCGATCCTCTGCCTGCTATTGTAGAAAGCTATAAAGCGTCTCCAGACCCAGCTTGGTGCTTGTTGGCGAGCATGGGTGACGCCGAGATTATTGATCAATATGCGACTGGGTCTGATACAGCACTGAACACCAAAAAAGATATTATGGCCTTGTGGCTTCTGCGTTGCAGGAAGAAGGAGACGGATCGAACAAGATGCTGTACGGTATCGCCGCATAGCGCCGAACCGTGAGAATGAACGTTGGAATCGAAAGGACGGATCATGACAAACACCATTGCGCGCAGAGCGCTGTTTGAACCGGAAGAGATCAGGAACTGGAAGCTCACCGCCTGGCGGCCCGAGGGGCGTATGTGGTCCCTCGACGAAGGAGTATTTCACGGGTTCTGCTCCAATACCTGGGTTGGACACGCGGACTCCTTCGCCGACATGCAGTTGGAATGTGAGATATTGTACGATGGATACGGGGGCGGTGATATCTGCGTTCGAGGAGATCGTGACGCCGGAAAGACATGGGAGCACGGCTATAACTTTGCGATGGTGCATAGCAACGACAGAAAGGAAGGACGCATCCTTCTCTCCAATCCAAAAGGATATCACGAGGCGTCCATCACGTTTCCCGTAAACCAATGGGTGACACTGAATATCTCAGCCGTTGGCAACAAAATCGAGGCATACATTACCCCCGATGCACGACTTACTCTTGTGGACAACGACAATCGTTTTTCTCAAGGGCAAATCTGCCTTTCCGACCAGAGCTGTCAGGAAGGCGATGAGAGCAAATGTGATGGCTCAGGACATATCAAGTTTCGAAATCTTGTGGTCGGTCCTGTTGCAGAGAAGTGATCAAATACCCCCGGCAACTCCACAGGCTGAATACCAACCAGAAAATGCAGCAGCCATTGGCCATGCGTACAGCGAAACGGAAGAATTAGGATTATTAAAACACGCACAAGAAAGAAGAGTCAGTCGTAAGGGGTCCATGCAGCCGATTCCAAGGTGAGCGCAAATGGAATATTTTTCAGAACTTGGACAGACGGGCCTATTCATCGCTGCATTCCTGGCAGCGACGGTTTTGCCGTTAAGCTCAGAAATTGTTTTAAGTGCCTTATTGCTGAGTGGCTTATCTCCCGCGACACTCGTCATCGTCGCCACAACCGGAAACGTGCTGGGATCACTGACAAACTATGCTCTGGGTTATTGGGTTAGCCTGGGGGTGATAAAAAAGTGGTTAAGGATGTCAGAAGATGATTTCGTGCGGGCAGAACAACGCTTTGTTAAATACGGCATATTTTCCTTATGCTTTTCCTGGGTTCCAATAATTGGTGATCCATTAACCGTTATGGCCGGCATTTTGCGGGTTCGCTTACGATGGTTTCTTCTATTGGTTACTGCGGGAAAGTTGCTTCGGTATGTTGTCATCAGCTATCTGGTGCTGAACGTATATTGAGCTGACGGAATGCCCAACCACACTCGCTTCACAAAGTCTCATGTACGGGGGACGTGCAAGGCAGCCTCAAACAACCGCGCGGATTCAGGCGGTCGGAACTCCCCCTGGCAGACGGGTGGAGGCTGACCGGTCCGATTCGGATTTTCCTGAAAATATACGTCGATTATTTTGCAAGGTGTAAGGTTTTCAGGTACTAAAAGCCCATGCAAAGAATCACAAAACAAATAAGACCCTATATGCCCTGGGCGGGGTGTGTGCTTTCGGGGCTGCTGCTGGCGGCTGTCTTTCCTCCACTTGCACAGGGGCAGGCGGCCTGGTTGGCACTGGTGCCGGGGCTGATGGCGGCGCGGGCGCTGCCGCCGCGCAAAGCGTTTTTGGGCGGGGTGCTGGCGGGCGCCACGGGTTGGCTGTTTTCCATGTCCTGGCTGACGTATGTGACGGTGGCGGGTTGGCTGGGTCTTTCGCTGTATTGCGGACTGTTTGTCGGGCCGTTTTTTCTGCTGGTGTCGTGGTGGGTGCGCCGATACAGTGCGCAACGGATTCTGCCGAATCTCTTGTTGATGATTCTATGCGTGGTGACGTGGACGGGATTTGAGTTTGCGCGTTCGGTGTTTGCCACGGGATTCGCCTGGAATACGCTGGGTACGAGTCAGGCGGAGAACATTCCGGTGCTTCAGGTGGCGAGGTTGGGTGGGGTCTATCTGATTTCGGCGCTGATTGTTTGGATGAATGCAGGTGTTGCGGTCAGTCTCATGCGCTATTGGGAGGCCCGCGGGCGTCCGAAGCGGCATTGGCATCCGGAGTTTCTGTTGGGTCTGCTGGCCTGGGCGTTGGCATTTTCCTTCGGCTGGCGCTCGCTGTTGAGCGGCGAGCCGGCAACGGAGAACGTCCAGGTGGCGCTGGTGCAACCCAATATTCCGCAGGAACAGAAATGGCTGACGGGTGATTTCACGGCCGAGGAGTATACGGCCTTCTGCGCTAAAATTTACAGTCGTTTGCACAGGCTTACGCTTCCGCTGACGCAGGTGGAGGGGCTGCAATTGATTGTCTGGCCGGAGACGGCCATCCCCGACGATCTGCTTTCCAGCGTGGAGAGTTATGACCTTGTGCATGGGCTGGTGACCAACGGGGTGCCGATCCTCGTGGGTTCGATGGATACCGAATGGCTCGATGATGGGTCCCGCCGTTATTACAACTGTTCGTTTTTGGTGGGCGCTTCCGGTCGGATTATGCAGGGATATGACAAACAGCATCTCGTGATGTTCGGCGAATATGTGCCGCTGCAGAATTCGATTCCTTTTCTTCGGGCGATAACCCCCATCCAGGAAAGTTTTTCTCCCGGAACAAACAGTACCCTGTTCCAGGTGGAGTCCTCGTCGGCGTTCTTTTCGGTGCTGATCTGTTTTGAAGATTCGGTTTCGGCGCTTGCCCGTCGTGCGGTGAAAAAGGGGGCACGGATGCTGGTGAATCAGACGAACGACGCCTGGTTCGATCCGTCGTCCGGCTCGCGGCAGCATTTGTGGCACAGCATCCTGCGCGCCGTGGAAAACGGAGTGCCGGTGGTGCGCTCCGCGAATACGGGAATCAGCGGAGTGATCGATCGGCGCGGACGTCTCCTGGCGGCGGTTCAACAGAATGGGCAGATGGATTGCGTGGAGGGCGTCGCGCTGTTTCCTGTGCCTGTTCCCGGACCGGACATGGCGCTGACGCCGTATACGCAATACGGCGATGAGGTATGGTACGGCGTGACCGGCCTGGCTGTCCTGCTGCAGGTGTTTATCTGGGCTAATCTGCGCAGCGAAGAGCGGAAGAAAAAAGCAGAGAGCACTGTGTAAAAACATGCGGCTTGCGCGAGCCGCCCGCCGGTGCCGATTCCGACTTTTCATGACGGCGTTATTAATGCAGAATGGATGACATGAAAACAGGATGTCGGTTTTTTCTTCGGCTGGTTCAGTTTGGTTTTGCGTTGCTCTTGTTGCTTCTGCTGCTTCCGCACTGGTTCAAACGTTCCGATCAGCATTTAGCGGGCGTAACATTCCGGAGTGGAATGCTGCCGATCGGTCCGAACGGCGCACAGTTGCTTGTGGATGAGACAGAGTATGATACCGAGCGTGGAAAGCGGGTTATCCGGCAGGAGATTTTCGATCACATGCTGGATGCGATTGAGGGCGCGCGTCGTTTGATTCTGGCCGACTATTTTCTTTGGAATGATTGGCAGGGTGCGGTGCCGGAGGAGTATCGGAACCTTTCGGATGAACTGGCCGATGCGTTGATTCAACGCAAGCAGGAGGTCCCCGGACTGGATGTGCTCGTGATCACGGATCCGATCAACCGAATGTACGGTGCAACGCTCCCCGAGCCGTTTGCCCGCATGCACCGGGCGGGGATTTTTGTGGTGTTCACGAATCTGGACGCGTTGCCGGATTCGAATCGAATCTATTCCCCGTACGCCCGGTTCTATGGCGGCCTCCTGCGCAGCATGCCCTTCGCGCGATCCTGGCTTGAGCGCCCGCGCTGGTTGAATCCCCTGCAATCATCCGGCGAACGGTTTTCTGTGCTGCAATGGGCACGTCTGCTTTTCTTTAAGGCGAATCACCGCAAGGTGTTGGTTGCCGATGTGGATGATGGTTCCGGGTTGCGTCTGGTGGTGGGCAGCCTGAATCCGGCGGATGGCAGTTCCGCGCACAGCAACATAGGCCTTCAACTGGATGGTGCTCTTGCCGCTGCGGCGTTGAAAAACGAGCTGGCCCTTCCCGAGTGGTCGCCTGTCTGCCTGGAAACGGAACCGGGTGCGCTGTCTGCGATGATGGAACGAATGAAACAAGCCGCCGACGAAGCCGCGCCGGTCGCTTCCGCAGAGCAATCGGTCGGGGATATACGCGGGGAATGGCTGACGGAGGATGCGATTCGCAACCGGATTATTGGTTTGCTGGAGGGGGCTGGTCCGGGCGATGAGGTGCGTGTGGGGCTGTTTTATCTTTCGGATCGCGGCGTGGTGGATGCCCTGGTGCGTGCCGTGAAAGACGGGGCGTCCGTTCGTTTGCTCCTGGACCCGAACAAGGATGCCTTTGGGCGAACGAAGAACGGTGTCCCGAATCGACCTGTGGCCGCGGAGATTCTGCGGCATACGACGGGAGCGCGGGGCTCGGTGGCGGTCCGTTGGGCGGAAACGCATGGAGAGCAGTATCATGCGAAGGCCATGAGCCTTTCCAATTTGGAAAAGAACCAGTGGCGGTTTATTGTCGGCTCGGCCAATTGGACGCGCCGTAATCTGGCCGGCTTCAATCTGGAAGCAGATGCATATATCGAAGGCGACCGCGCGTTGAATGAATGCTTCAACCGGTATTTTGATCGGGCCTGGAGTAATGAGGATGGACGGGTGCGCACGGCGGCGTATGAAAAATATGCGGATCAGGGATTTTCGGCGTGGTGGAAACGATGGCTCTATCGTTTTCAGGAAGCCACCGGCGCGGGAACATTCTGAAGAACACGCCCGCAATCCTGCGGGACTCCCCGATGCCATGCAGAAGGGGGCATTCGGGTCGGTTCCATTGCTTTTGACCCCTTCGGTCTCCGGAAGAGTGAGTGTCCACAGACGTATCGCGCCGAAGTTCCGTCAGAACGAAGGCGGATTTCACAGATTGAAAAATGGGATCGCCACTTGGAGTGCGTGCGGCAAGGGACGCGCATGCGGCACGCGACGCCGCTCTGTTTCAGGAAGACAAACGAGGAACGAGAGCGGCTTCCGTTGTGATTCGGTGCGGCCCGAAATCGGGAGAGCCCGCAGCCGCGCGGGCATGATGATGCGTTGGCATCGAGGCCGATGCCGCTCCCGGGACGGCCAATCGTCTGATTGGCCAATGGTGTGCAAATTCGCAGATGCTCCACTCCAAAAATTCCCCCGAAACGACACTTTACATCTCCGCGTCCTCTTTTGATAATCCAACTCGTGTCGGAGCGTGATGCTACCAGACGAATCCTTACCAAAATCCCGCCCCCGCACCATCGGAATCATGACAACGGGAGATGGTATGAGAAGGCAACTGAGCAATGGGGAATATGGGGCGCAGAAACGGGATGAATCATTAAAATATAGGACTGACCCCTTTTCTGCTCCTTTTCTGCAATGTTTTGTGTCGTAATAAGATCGTTCAGAATGGCTTGAAAGTGTGAGTAAAATACGGAATAAGAAGCACACATAATCGTTCCTAAAAAGGGGGTAAGGAACAACGGATGAACCACAGGGGTCACGAATTGGATACTGAAAGAGGTAACTTCGGCGGATTGATCGTTTACCGCACGGAGGACGGGACATCGGAAGTCCTGCTGAAAGCCATGGACGGATCCGCATGGCTGAGCCAAGTCGACATGGCCGAACTGTTTGATACCACCAAGCAAAACATAAGCCTGCACGTTAAGAATATTTTAGAAGAAGGCGAATGGCCCGAAACGGCAGTTGTCAAGGAATACTTGACAACTGCCGATGACGGAAAGCGCTACAGGACAAAGCATTACAATCTCTGCATGATTTTGGCGGTCGGCTATCGTGTCCGCTCACCGCGCGGTACCCAGTTTCGTCAATGGGCAACGGCTCATTTGGCGGAGTACCTCCAAAAAGGGTTCATCATGGACGATGCCCGTCTCAAAAACCCATCCGGTTGGGACTATTTTGATGAACTGCTTGCCCGTATCCGCGAGATCCGCGCTTCCGAAAAACGATTCTACCAGAAAGTGCGTGACCTTTTTGCCCTCAGTTCCGACTACCGTCCAGATGACCATGATGCCCAGCTTTTTTTTGCTGAAACGCAGAATAAGCTGCTGTTCGCCGTCACCGGAAAAACCGCCGCCGAAATTGTTGTCTCCCGCGCCGACCCGGATGCCCCCAACATGGCGCTCACAAACTGGAGCGGAAGCCGCGTCAGGAAAAATGATGTGGTCGTGGCGAAAAACTATTTAAACGCCGATGAGGTTGATACGCTCAATCGATTGGTGGTGATCTTCCTGGAGCAGGCCGAACTGCGCGTCAAAGAACGCAAACAGCTTATGCTCGACTACTGGCGGCAGAATGTGGATCGGTTGCTTGAATACAATGAAAAGGCAATTCTCGGTCACGCCGGCACGGTCTCGCATGAAGAAATGCAGCACATTGCGCATAATCGTTATGAGCAGTTTGATGAAAACAGGCGGTTGGCCGAGGCCGAACAGGCCGATACCGACGACATCATCGCACTGGAAAATCTGCAGCACGAAATGGAAGAAAAACGGATTTGAGCCTGTTCAACTCGGTGCGTACAGCGATTACAGCGCGATGTGTAAATCCGGGTGTTTTTGAGGTTTTTTGGACGGAACGAAGAGGCTCATTTCGGGAAGGGGGGCTGAGAGGGGGATACTGCGGGAGATTTTTGAGTCGCTCATGGCGCCGTATGCCTGAACGAGGGGTATTTACACCCCGATTGGTTTCCTCGCTGAATCTCGACGTTGCGGACTGACGGGGTCAGACCGTAAATAGTCAATTCTGCCGATAGCGATGCGTCGGTCCTTAAATAATAAATATAGCGATATTGGGTCGTGTTAATTGGGGGGGGGGGGGGGCACCATCGTAGCGATGGCCGTACGTCAGGCAAAGCGGGAGGGGCGCTATGGCTTTTTCTCCATTCACGGCTCAGCCTGACCTGACGCCGCCAAGGCTATGCTGCTTCGTTAAAACTTCGCAGCACAAGTTGTCAGGCAAGTGTTTCGCCCTACCTTTTTGCTTCTCCTATGCATCCAGCGGGGGTAGGTCGTAATTCTCCCCGTTAGCGTTTGTGGGTAATAGGGACGCCACGGGGAGTTGATTTCTTTCGGGCCGCTCAGAGAGCGGCCCGTCAGATGTGAAAAACCGATGAGACGGATTTTCAGGTTAATGCGATCTTATTTAAAGCAACCCTAAGTCAGGCCTATTCCTCGCTGGGCAGCTTTTCAACCGCAATCAGGACGCCCTTTGTTTCCGTTGGATCGCCGGCAAATTCTGTGGCCGTGAAGGTGATGTCGTAGAGGGCGGTGTCATCCAGACCTTCAATCAGGGCCTTCTGTTCCGGTGAAAAATCCAGTTTGAGGTCGTAGTTTCCTTCGTTGCAGACCATGGCGACGGTATCTTCATCTTCCACGTACCAGTATTTTCCTTCTACGATATAGTCCTGGTTCACCCCTGTCTGGTTGAGTGTGGATTCAATGCGGACGGGGCCGGCGGGTTCGGGAGCAGCTTCTGGCGCGGCATCTTTCTTCGAGCAGGACACGATGCAGCAGCATGCCGCAAGAACGAACACCGTGGAAAGAGTCATATGTTTCATTGTTCACCTTATGTATTATGTTTTACAGGGTCTCCATGCCCTGCCTGCCTGTTTGTATTGCAATACTAGAGTTGGTGAGTGCGGTCGTCAAGTCCGTATGGAGTGGCCGATTCCGGCGGGGTCAAAACGCGAAAGCCGGGGGTTAGCCCTTAAATAATAAATGTAGAGATATTGATTCGTATTGATTGGGGGGGGGGTAGAGGCCATCTTGTAGCGGTGGCCGTACTTTCGGTAAAGCGGGTGGGGCGCTATGGCTTTTTCTCCATTCACGGCTCAGTGCTTCGCCCTGCCTTTTAAGTTCTTCATTCGTTGCTTTCGTATTCGTTGGAAGTCATCTCGTCGTATCCGGCTGAAGCCTGCGAAGCATTCGGAAAAGGTTGCCATATCGTAATCATTGATTTCTGCCTATTCCCGAAAAACTGGTGTAAAAATGATGGCTGTATCTGACGGTTTAGCACGATAGGGAGGACATGATGAAAGAGAAAAAAATGATCGGATCAATTGTCGCGGGCGGGATGGTTCTTTGCGGGACTGCTTTGGCGGAGCAGCAGGCGGGGCCGGTTCCGGAGGCCCCCGACTATGCTTCGGAGGACGCGTGGCTGGCCAAACCGGAAGCTGTTGAGAAACCGGTTGATGTGTTTTATGTCTATCCCACGATTTATGTCGGAACGGACCCTGAAAACATGGACATCTCTGATCCGGCGCTCCGGGCCAATGCGGCCGGGCTGCTTAAAGCGCAGGCAGCGGTTTATTCGCAACACGCCAATCTTTTTGCTCCGTTTTATCGTCAGCAGTCTGCGGCCACCCAGAGTATGGCGGCGGGAAATGACGGAAAAGACCCTTTTCAGGATCCGCGTTTTCAAATCGGTGCAGGGGATGTGGAGCGGGCCTTTGAATATTATCTGACTCATCTCAATACGGACCGTCCGTTTTTGATTGCGGGGCACAGTCAGGGAAGTATGGCCTTGATTGATCTGATGAGAAAACGATTCAATGATGAGGAGCTGCAGAAGCGGCTCGTAGGGGCGTATGTGATCGGCTATTCGGTGCCGATAAAGGAGTTGGATGAGTATTCCTGGATGAAGCCTGCACAGGGCGAAACGGATACGGGCGTGATCATCAGCTACAACACCGAGGGACCTGATGCCGGGCCTTCGCCGGTGTTGTATCCCGGCCAGGTGATCCTGATCAACCCGCTGAATTGGACGACCGATGCCACGCCCGCCGGATCGGAGGCCAATCGGGGCGCAAAATTTTTCCATGACGCCACCGGAGAGCTGATCGAAGAAATTCCCGAATTCACCGGGGCTCATATCGACGAGGAAAAGAGTGTGCTGATTGTCGATGACATGAAAACGCCGAAGTCGGAGGAGATTGATCTGGTAAATATGGGGCGCTGGTCCAAGGGGGTGTATCATCGTTTCGACTATGCGTTCTTTTTCAACAATCTGAGCGAGAATGCCCGGAAGCGAATTGAGGCCTATCTGGCGGAAGGAAAATCCGGTGATGAAAAATATTGAACGACTGATGAATCTGGCCGTGCTGGCAATCTTCCTGCCGCTGAGTGCCGTTTGGTCGCAGAGTCCTGATTACAGCAATCCACACAACTGGATCATGCCGGCCACTTCCAATAAGACGGTGGATGTCTTTTACGTGTATCCGACCGTCAGCGAGGACCCCAGCGGATACATGGATGTGAACAACGAAGTGGATCGGGGCCTGGCTCAGAGCATTTATCAATCGCAGGCGTCTGTCTTTTTTGACTATGCGAATGTTTATGCGCCCTATTATCGTCAGTTTTCAACAGGCGCAGGAACGGCAACCCCGGATTACACGCTCGGACAGCAGGACGTGAAAGAGGCGTTTCAGTATTACATGACGAGCATCAATCCGGGGCTTGAGCGTCCGTTTATGCTCGCCGGACACAGTCAGGGCTCTCGTGCATTGAAGGTGTTGATCTCTGATATATTCTCCGGAAACGCATTGCTCGCCGAACGCCTGGTCGCGGCGTATCTCATCGGAGAAACCATTACGGAGGCCGATCTGATCGGCACGGGCGTGGCGGCCGCCCAGGGAGCAGCCGACACCGGCGTGGTCATCTCTTTTAACACGCAGGCGTTCGGAAACGACCCGGGACCTATGGTAAGCAGCACAAATGCGCTGTGCATCAACCCGCTGAGCTGGACAACCAACGGAACCTACGCATCAAGCAACCTGCACCGAGGGGCGGTCATCTTCAATCATGAAACAGGCCAGATAATCAGTGGCCCAACTCCCTTGCTCCTTTTCTGCGATGCGCAAATTGACCGAGCGAAACGCGGGCTTATGACCCACATTCCAGATGAATGGAAAAGCCTTGATTTCGGTTCCTTCGGAGGCGGTGTTTATCACCGCTACGATTACGACTTCTGGTATGAAAACCTTAAGGACAATGCGGCCCTGCGCATTGCGTCCTATCACGATCCCGACGAAAACAGTGTAGTTATCACCGCAACGGCAGGTCCCCATGGAAGCGTGGAGCCGTCCGGCAGCTTCGTCACCAACCGCGGTGCCAACATCACCTTCCGGTTCTCTGCGGAAACATACTGGGAGGTCGACACCATCCTGACTAATGGCAGTGAAAGCGCAGTGGCGGCGCAATCGTTCACCTGGAACAATCTCCAATCCGATTCCGAGCTGCAGGTCTCGTTCAATGCGCAATGTACGAGCCAGGATATCCCTATATGGTGGCTTGTACTGAATGGCTGGACCAATGAGTTCGAATCGGCGACAGCATCCGATCCCGATAACGATGGACTGATGACCGGACAGGAATACCCACTCGGAAGCTGCCCGACCAATTCGAATACCGATGGCGATCAATATGATGACGGAATTGAAGCGAACAACGGCGCAGATCCGGCGCACGATGATTCCCAAACCTATGGTGCCATCCTTGGCCATTCTGATTCGTTCGGTTTATATACCAGCAACAATATCGGTGATCTGGCCTTTGGCTGTGCCCTGGTTGCCGTTACCAGCAATCAAACCATTGTATTGTCCCTGCAGCCGAAAGTCTGTCATGATTTGACCACATTGGATTGGATCGATATCGGTTCTCCAATAAGATGGAGTATGTCTGCCGAAGAGAACATGTCTTTTTACCGGATCGATGGATTCTCGGGTGAATAACGGGGTGAACACGTGAATATTCTGCTGGTGGAGGATAATCGGGAATTGAGCCGGAGTATGGTCGATCTGCTGGAGTTGGAAGGGCACACCGTTTTTGAGGCGAATACGTTACTCGAGGCCAAAGCGCACGTTACGCGCAGTATTCTGCTGGTGCTGCTGGACATCATGCTGCCGGACGGACGGGGCGAGCAATTGATTGACCTCCTGAGGAGTGAAGATCGCAACCCGCACATCATCATGCTGACCGCGCTCTCGGACCGGGCCAGCAAGCGGATTTGCTATGAAGCAGGCGCCGACGACTACATCACCAAGCCGTTCGACATGATGGAGCTGCTTTATAAGATCAACGCGATTCAGCAGCGGGAATCCGCCAATGCATGCCTGAAAATCGGCCCTTTGCTGATTGATCGAATCTCCGGCGAAATGCATCACGGCGGGAATTATATGGTCCTTCCGCCCAGTCAGTTCAGGCTGCTTGATGCCCTGCACCGGAAGTATCTGCTTGCCGAGATGCTGTCGCCGGAAGATATTGATTCGCATGAGGCACAACGGGGTGTTGATGTCCGCCGGAGAGTTCGTTCACTGGTGACCCGCACCCGCAACAGCATTCGGGAGTTGGGCTGTACCGCCGTGAATATACGATCCAACTATGGTGAAGGCTATTATTTGGAACTGGACGATGGAACACAGGAATGAATCGCAGAAAACTCTTTCATAAAGCGGCGGTGATTCCTGGGTTTCTCATCCTGTTCTTCGGGATTCCCGTTGTCGTTTTCCAAGGGGTGCGCCTGCTCGATTCAACGGTGTCTCATCGTCTTTCCGCCGCCTCGGAGCCGCTGGTTGTCGACGCCGAATTCGATGGCCGCCTGCATCCGATCGCCCTGCCGGATTCGTTGGGCGACTCGGTTCGTTTCAGCCTGGAGAACCGGAGTGATGAGCATCTGACCCTATCGCTCAGGAATCTGTTCTTCCCGCACCGGATTTACACGGATGGAAAACCGGTTTCCCAAAACATCAACCGGGAATCGCCCGGTTATGATTCCGCCATGCGCAGCAAGGATTTTGTCATTCCACCGCGTTCCCCCGTGCAGACCTTTCGTGTCGAAGGGAACCTCGCCGGCGGCATACGGGCCTATCTGGGTCGCCGCGCGACAATGCGGCTGCAGCAGCGAATGGCCGGCGAACTGAACAGCTTTCTGACGCTGGTGGTTTTAACGCTGGGATTGCTGAATCTGATTGTTTCCGCGGTGCATAAAAGCCTGAACCGGCTCAGTGTCGCCATCCTGCTCGTTTTTGTTTTCTGCCTCATGAAGATCGCACTGGCGGATTCATCGGCGATCGGCTCCATGCTGTTGCCCGTCTCGGCGTCCCATTTCCAGCTTTGGGACTTCATAACCACCTTCGGGTTTTCTCTTTCTCTGTTTCTGATTTATGCGTTCTTCTTTGATGTGCAGCCGCGCCGTCTTTTTTACTTCACATTGGCCGGCTATACCGTGCTGATGCTGGTCAACTATGCCGCCACCTCCCTTTCGCAGGGAGCGTTGGTGCTTCTTCCGGTCGTTCTGGTGTTTCGCGTCCTGCTGTTTATCTGGATTCTGGGCTTTGCCGTGCTAACCGAAAAACCATTTGCTAAAAGCATTTTTATGATGCATGCGGTTTCGGACGGCTTGATCGTTTATTACGTCTTTCTGAATAATCACCCGGCGGCGGGCGGGCTGCTGCCCTTCTATTTCGATATCGCGTTTCTGGGATTCTCCATCCAGTTTCTTTTTGCGCTGATGCTGTTCGTCAGCCGCACACTCATTCAATCGCGGGACTACAACCGCCTGCTGATGCTGCGCGGACTCGAACACGATCTGAAAATTCCGTTGTCCATCATCAAACTCAATCATCAGATGATCCGACGCTACAGCCTGCGGGACGATGATGCCAAGGGCATCCGTTTTTCCGAGGCGATCGACCGGGCGTTTGCCGATCTCGAACATATGCTCCAGAATCTGCGCTATCATCTGGAATGCAGTCCCTCGACACGAGAAGAGCGCACCGAACTGGTTGAACTCTTCCGAACGCTTGAAGAAAATTTCCAGGCCGTCTGCGCGGCTCGGAACGCCGTGTTGGAAGTGGACGTTCCCGACTCCTCGCTGTATGCCGCCATGGATCCTGACGTGCTGAAGCGGGTTCTTCACAACCTGCTGGATAACGCCTTCAAGCACGGAGGAGCGGGGTTGCGCGTTTCCCTGCGGGCGAAAGAGCGGGCGGGGAAAATCGTCATCACCATCCGCGACAACGGCGAAGGCATGACGGAGCGTGAACGAAGAAAAGCCGTTAGTTTGTTTCATAAGTCCGATCCCGCCCGTGGCACCTCGGGTCTGGGACTCGGTCTCCATGTGGTGCGGAATCTGGTCCAGCGGAACCATGGCACCCTCGTGATAAGCAGCAAAAAGGGGGAGGGCACCGCGGTCAGCGTCACGCTGCCGAGGAGCTGAATTCAGCATGGGCCGCTTCGTATTCCGGGGTGTTTTTCAGGGAAAAATTTCGACCGGTGTCCCGGCTGAAATAAAGCCGAAAGAGAGCCGCCCCCCCTCCAGCGGAAAAAGAACGGAGAACGATAGGCGAAGCCCGCTCAAATCCGGCCAATCCGGATCATCCCGTCAGGAATTGAAGCTATCTTTTGCGAGTTGTTCGAAAAGGCTAAGTTATGAAAACGTGCGGCAATGTTTTGACAAATGTGCGCAACCAAGGTAACTATATCATCATATACAGGTTGCCACGCGGTATACTGCATGAACAAGCAACCAGCGGCATAACCCCTTGGGGAGGTTTGTTATTTGCCGTTTTATAAGGGGATGATTCGTACTGAAAGAATGGATATGAATTGTAGGAGCCAACGCATTTCCCTTGTTTTAGCTCTTATCGCGATTTTGTGCGGTTTGAATTCGATACGCGCGGCGGTGCTCTGCGTTGAAGCATTTGACAGCGATGCGTCGGGATGGGTTGCCGTAAGTGACTTTACTGACCCGATCTATGATGGCAGTTTCGGCAACCTCGCCGGTTCGATCAAGGGAAGCCTGCCCGATCAATTTCTTCCCTTGCCGCGATATGGCGGATGTTATGCGGATATTTCGGCCTCTTCCGGGGCGTTTGTCGGCAATTATTCCAGTATGGATGATTTTGAAGGCTGGTCGTTCGATCTCTTTTCAGAAGATGAGGTTCCTCTCTCGCTTCAACTCATTGTTACACCCCAGAGCGGCTCGACCTTTTCCTATGCCGCAACCGTACCTCAATCCATTGGTTCCTGGTTCAACATCGGTGTTCCAGGCCTTTACAGCGGTGCCTGGACCGGTGGTGACGAAGCGGCATTCAATGCAACGCTGGCCAATGTTTCTTCGCTTCAGATCATTCTTCGAGATACAACTGATGGACCGGTCTCCTTCTACATTGATAATTTTTCCAACGATTATCACCCGAGCACTTCCGTTCCTGAACCGGAGTCATTCCTCCTCTTCGCTGCAGGTGCTTTTCTGGTAGGCATACTGCGCGTCCAGAAGCGCCAAAACTCGGAAGGTGACTCAGAATTAATCACCCCACATGGAGGCTGTTGATGATGAAAGACAAACCTGTTTTTGGGCGTCCATTCGCAAAAAACCACAGACGTGCATCCGTTCGTTTTGCGATGGGAAGTCTCCTTGCATTCTGGGTGTTCACCATTTCATCTGAAGCAACCTGGACCTCCAGCGGCAGCGGGTCCGTTGTATTTACCGAACAAGGCGCACAAGTCACCTTCGCCGCATCCGATTTTCTTCCCCCAAAGAACTGCACGCTGGAAAAACAACTGCAATCGCCGGTTGGCGCCCTGATCGGCTTGCGCATACACTCAGAAAGCGGATGTCCCATGTCGGCCATCGTTACCGTTAAAAGTGAAACAAAAGAATGCTTTTGCTACGTTACCGATGAAATGCCCGGCAGCGGAGGCACCAAAACCATTCTGCTCAACAACGCGAGCGAAACCTGGATGGGACAAGCCGACGCGCTCAACAACCCGCAAACCGTATCGGTTTATATCCGACAGGGAAGCACCCAAAAAGAGATTTATCTGATCGAAGATCTCTTTCTGGCCGAAAAACCATTGGGTACAAGTACGCTGCTTAGCTCAACACCAGAGCGAATTGGTTTTTCCTGGCAGGGCCTCCATTCAAATCTATGTTACGAAGTGTTAAAAACCACCGACCTCAAAAACGGCATTTGGGAACAACATGCGGTACTAAATCACCCGGCGAGCACCATTTATTCCATTGAAACAGGCGGAGAGGAATGCGGTTTTTATAGATTACGCGTTAAAGGTGATGAATGATGAAAACAAGCCATTTGACCACACGATTAATCCGTTCACTGCTACTCACCTGTTGCATGGTCATAACGGCCTACAGCGGCGGCAATATGAATGGCAGCGAAAAATATGCCTGGTCAGAAAATGCCGGGTGGCTCAATTTTGGACCATCAGACGGTGGCGTAACCGTAAACTGGCCATCAAGCAGTGGCTATTTAACCGGCTATGCCTGGGCCGAAAATGTCGGATGGATGGGCATGGGATCTGTCGCCGGAGGCCCCTACAACAACAGCAACAGCTCCGATTGGGGGGTAAACATTAATGCTTCCGGGGTACTCTCCGGCTATGCCTGGTCAGAAAATGCCGGATGGATAAACTTTGATCCCACACACAGTGAGGCATCTGTAGATTTAGATACGGGCGCCTTCTCGGGATACGCCTGGAGCGAAAATCTGGGTTGGATCAGCCTGCACGGTGATGCCCCGGCCTACGGATTAAAAACGCTGGCATTTGCACCGCAACCCGATGTCACCGACATAACCCCCGGTGACGAAAGTGTCACCGTGATATGGAACAGTGAAGTCGGCATCACCTATGAAATTCAAAAAGCGGGCGAAGATTATCAACGAGGGGAAAGTCCATCTTCCCTTTCATGGGAAAGCGATTACTGTCAGATGGCTGATGCCTCCTCGGAATCCTGCACGCTGACGCTTCCGTCCAACAAATCACGCGAATACTTCAAACTCAGCACGCAGGGATATACCGGAGATACCTCTATATACGGCATGTTCCGTCAAACCCTGCGTAACGGATGGACCGCGTTTGCACCCCCGGTAACGGTCAATCGGCGCCTAAATGGAACGTTAGGAAATATGCTCGCAGAAAAGCTGACTCCAGCGGCAAATGAAGGCAGCGCACAAGCGGAAATAGCCGTATGGGATGGTAGTGACTGGCAGGTGTTCTGGCTGAAAAACGGCCCCGAATGGTGTGCCGCCAACAGTACGTCCGAAACAGCCTACGAAATCCCCGCCGGATGCGGCTTTTTCGTCATGAATGCCGGTGCAGAAGTCGACCTCATCTTCTCGGGTGAAATCGTCGAAACACTGATCGCCACCAATCACATTTCAGGCAGGACGCTGGCCACCTTGTCGCGCGGACAGGATGTTCCCTTGCAAACAGCCTTTAACAACACCGTAAGCGGCTCCCCCATTGGTTCTGCCAATCCGCTGTTGGCTGATATGATTTATTATATCAATCAGGACGGCAGTTGGAGCATCTACCAATATGTGGATGGAACCGGCACGGCCAAAGATGAAACCTGGATTGATATCGGTGCCGGTGGCGGTGCCATCACGGGCAAAGTCATGTTGCCAGGTGAGACCTTTTACTACATCCGTCAGGGATCAACAATGGGCGTAAAATATTAATGCCAACATGTGAAATGAATAAGCATCAGAAGGATATGATGATGAAAAACAAACTTAGTCGTCTCGCGTGGTCAGTCATTCTGCTTACAGGTTGTTGCAGCCTGTGCGTTATGGCGGGCAACCTGGACTCCAGCGCCGCGCCGGATAACTCCGGCAGTGCCATGTATACCCTGACGGATCTGTATCAACGGTTAAACGCCGGAACCACGGGCGCCAAGCGGTCCGGCAGTTTTTCACAACCCTCACAGGGTCCCACCGTCGGCACCATGTATACCCTGAATCAAATTATGGCTCTCATGCCCGTACGCGATGACTCCGACGGAGCCACAACGGCAAATGTCCTTTCCGGCAAGCCATTCTGGGGACTCACTGAGGGACAGTGGGGACCGCGAACCGGAACCATGGCCACGCGCACCCTTTCACCCGGCAGCACCACCGTAGCGAGCGGATACTACGCCGCCACATCACTTGCCACAGTAGACCCCGATTTAACCGCAGGGAACATTGCCACCAATGTAACACTATTCGGTATCGCGGGAATGGCGGAAACAAACAGTGGTGGAGGCGGTGCCGAGGGTGCGCCGGTGCCCAAAACCGGACAAACTACTTCTTATACGCCGCCGAGTGGTACCGGATCGGATGGCAACCTGCAGATGGGGGTTGAGTGGCCCGATCCGCGCTTCACAGTGCAGTCGGATACCAACATGGTTCTTGATAATCTGACCGGACTAATGTGGGCAAGAAATGGGGATCTGCCGGGTTCTTCGACATGGAACAGCGCAATCGATTATTGTAACAGTTTAGACTGCGGGGGCTATGATGACTGGCGACTGCCCAATATGAATGAACTCTTAAGTCTTGTCGCCTATAACCGCTATAATCCGGCCATACCATCAGGACACCCATTCAACAATGTTTCCGGCGTTAAATACTGGAGCAGTACTACGTATCCTCAAAATACAACGTATGCGTGGTGTGTGGATTTTCTAAACGGGACAATACAGACCGTGGCAAAAACATCTACATCGAAAGTCTGGCCGGTAAGGGGAGGAGAATAATGATGTCCATAACCAAACAATGGGTATTCCATATTTTAACAGCAACGGTGATAACCGTTGGGGTCAATGCATCCGGTGGAACGTTGGATTCTCCTGCAGCCCCGGATAATTCTTCTGCCGCTATGTATACATTGAGCGATTTGTATCAGCGTTTAGAGGATGGAACGGCGGGCAGCAAAAGAGCCGGTTCCTTTGTTCAGCCGGGAGGGACTCCATCATCGGGAACCATGTATACCCTGGATCAGATTATGAACAGTATGCCTGCACTGAGCGGTTCCGGTGCCCAGCCCGGAGATATACTGGCCGGAAAAACATTCTGGGGTCTGGCAGCCGGTTTCTGGGGAGAACAAACCGGTACCATGGCCACGCGCGCACTTTCTGCTGACAGTACCACAGTACAGGCCGGCTATTATGCGGCAACGGATTTGGCGGCTGTTGATCCTGATTTGGCAGCAAACAATATCGCCACGAATGTGACTCTCTTCGGAATTGCCGGATGTGCAGAAACCAACAGTGGCGGAGGGTCTGCTTATCCGGCACCTGTGGGGAAAACCGGGCAGACAACGGTGTACCGTACCGGAGATGACGGGAGTCTGCAAATGGGCGTCGAAGGACCTGATCCCAGATTTACCATCCTATCCGACACCGTGTTTCAGGACAATTTAACCGGACTGATGTGGACACGAAACTCCGCTCCGGTTGGAATGCAGAACTGGCTGGCACAGGTAACATATTGTAATGATCTGAGTTACGGAGGATACGATGACTGGCGTATGCCCAACATCAAGGAAATGATGAGTATAGTCGCACTGGGCCGATATAACCCGGCGTTAGCGTCAGGTATTCCTTTTTCGAATTACAAAACATCAAGCTATTTCACCAGTTCGTATCATTCGGGACGCTCAGATGAGCGAATGACGGTGACGCTGGTTAATGGAATTATCGGTTATGGCCGCTGGTATCAAAACGCCTACGTCTGGCCTGTACGCGGGGGGGATTGAATCGTTGGCCCGCAATTCATCAAAACAATGGCTGACGTTGAGAAGAAATCAGTTTTCGGATGGCACGGGCACATACCCTTTGGCACCTGTCTGAAATGGCGCTTTACAATCCGGCGGATGATTTCATAATCAGCTTTTGTGTAGCAGCGTGATCACGAGTCGAGAGATGCGGCAATGCGAGACGGAAAGGGCTTCGGACTTCGGCTGCGTGCGCAGGTTTCATGAATCAGTAAGCAGCAAATCAGCACGTCGGCGAGAGTCCGTTGGATAGCACCATGGGCTGCCGGTTATCCTGTTTGATGGGAGTTAACGATGGAAGACTATGGGCAAGTTGATAAAGGTCATTCGTTTGGGTTGCACTCGTTGCTGCAGCTCATTCGGGCTGCGGGGGCCATTCTTGGAATCATCACCGTCATAATAGGCCTGTTCTATGCCATGCGCCTGCTTGGTCTGGTTTTTACGGCTCTGAGCAATCCTGAATCTTATCAGGCATTTCTCGAGGTGTGGATTTCTGCTGTTGGAGGGGAGGAACTGGATGTGGTCATATCCGGATCAACGTATCCTGTTGCACGATTCGTCGTTTTCGCCATTCTCGGAGGCGGCTGCATTCTGCTTGGGTGGCTGTCTTTGGGAATGATTTTGGTCGGGGCAAAAATCGTGTCATGGACGGTGAGTGATCAGGAAGCCGTCAAGCGATTGCTGACCCATGCGTTTGGTTCGGAAAAGAAAGCTCGATCGGGTGCGCCGCATTGATTCGTTGGTGCGTAGAATAATGGGGCCGGGGAGGTTGTATGAGCAGACGTGAGCGCAGGGAAGAAGAAGCGGTTCCGGCAGCGATTGACGAGAGGCGTGATGCACACGTCGCCGCTCTTAATGCAGGCGATGCCGAGGCATGCGCCGCGCAGTTCACGGAGAATGGAGTGCAGATGCCTCCCAACATGCCCGCGAACGAGGGCCGATCGACGATTCAGACTTGCGCCCAGGCTCTTGTGGAACAATATCGCTCGCAGTTCACGCTCACTGTTGATGAAGTGCGTGTTGCCGGCGACTGGGCATTCGAGAGAGGCGGATATACCAACTGTCTGACGCCCCATGCGGGTGGTCCGGGCATACGGGATGTGGGCAAGTATATTATGATTTACGAACGGGACGAGGACGGCGTCTGGTGGATTGCCTGCGACATTTGGAACAGCGATAGCTCGATTCCTTTGGATTGCGAGAAGGCTTAGGGTTTGTAGATACGGCAAACGGGAATGCCGCCACCCCACGACGCGGCTTTTTCGGCCAGGACGTTTTCGTGGGCATCCGAGCTGATGATAATCGCATCAATGTTTTTTTCTGAAAGTATATCACGGGAAACAAGGGGAATTCCGCACAGGGCTCCCTGAGTTTTGGCATCATCCACAATCCCGCAAATGTTGACCGATAAGAACGCCGACTTCAATAACCAGGGCAATAGGGTTTGCGTATGTTTTCCTGCGCCGTACAGCACCACATTGGTCCATTGTTCCTTTTGAATGCGCCGAAGCAATAAACGAGCGGTGCTTTCGTGCTGCATGGAGAAGAGCGGAGTGATCCAGTCGGGATTGGGGCGCGTGAATTTCACGTCCTGCCATCCGTCCGTTTTACGTTGGGCCCAGAATCCATCCACTGCGCTGATTCTGCGGCCAAAGACGTCGCGCACCGCCAGGGTTACGCCGGGATGACAGGCCGTTCCATTGATGACGGCCACCGAACCGTTCTCCGGAACTTCAAGGCCGTTGAATTCTTCGTGTTGGAGTTCCAGATCATCGCCGCACAAGTATCCCCCGTCGCGAAGCAGTTCCATGCACGCACGTATATCCAGTGCGGCGCCGTGGCGCGAGTGATCCCCGTCCACATAGGCAAGGTCAAAGCTTTCGGGTTTCAGCAGCGGCAGGATATCGCGACTGAAGCCCTTTATGCTTACCACCAGATCGTCGACTCCCGATGCGGCGATGTTGTGACGGAAGAGACGTTCCGAATTAAAATCACAGGAGGCATACGGGGGATGAAACCATGGATCAACACAGTACAAGCGGGCTTTTCCGTCATGATGTTTCTGCAGCGCTTTTCCCATCACAACGGCAGATGCGCCTGCATAGGACCCTATTTCGAGCACCCGTAAGGTTCTGTCAATGGGTGCTAAGTGCTCAATCAATCCGGCAAGATAGGGCAATCGGTCAATGGGGGAGGCGATGGTGCGGGGGCTTACCCGGCTCCAATAAGGAATGCCGTGAGCCAGGCAATGCGGCAACAACTCCGGGGTCTCTGCGTTATTTTCCATTTTATTCATGGCCGTGCTTCAGAATACGATGGAAGCAAAGCCATAGCCAGTCATTTCAATTTCGGAGTCGGCGTAGAATTACACTTGTCTTCCATAGTCACCCTCTTAGTATATGCGTAAACCGTGTATAGCAGGCGTTTAAAAATACGCAGAAATAAAAACGAGCGGCATTTCAAATTAAACAATCAACAGCCCAATCAGCGGGATGCATTTCCAGTCCAGGGAGAAATGTTATGGAATTATTCCGCTGATGCTACGGCTCGCAAAGGACGATGATATGAGAATATTGCTAGGTCCCGTAGCCTTGACCCTTCTTCTGGTCACAATTGGAGGATGCAAGACATACGGCATTCCTGCTCCTGTTAGTGATGGTGAATTGTTCAGGCAGGGGTATCTACAAGAGAACGAACATTTCATTTCTCATATAGGCTCCACAGATATGGCTGCCCTTCTTTTTGTTATCCCGAAGTCAAAATTGGAGGCACAACCGCATCTCAATCTACACACGAATCTACCGCCGATCAGTCATTCCCAAGCTATTGACCTAGCTCTTCGGTCGGCAGGCAAAGACTACGAACACAAGAAGCATTACGTTGAATCTTGTGTCCTGAGGCGTCTGACTGCCGAAACAGAGGACAGAGACGATCCAGATTGGAATTGGGGCCGTGGCAAGTTTTATTGGGATGTGGGCATTCAATTCTTCAACGAGAAGAATGATACTCTTTCGATCGACACCAGCACCTCTGCTGCCGTCCTCATGGACGGTGATGTGATTGCACCGGTCCATAGAGTCATGCCCGAATACAAAGGGACACCCGAGTATTGCGAACGGGAAATGCGCGCGGTCTTCTGTGCCATTGCAATCTATAAGCTTCGACATGGAGACTTTCCTAATACCATGAACGATTTGACCGCCATTGCCTCGCCATCCGAAAGAAGCAGCATGTCTGAATGCTTCATGTGTTCAGATGGCATAACCCCCATTGTCTACAGCAAGCCCTCTGAGGATTCTGATCCAGACTTCATCATGCTCAGGTGCCCCAAGCACACGAACTGCGTATTCAAGTTTCGTGAGATCAAAGAAGTAATCAGAGCGATCGAAGAAGACGAATAAATTGCGAACAGTCGCCTGTTCCGTTCGCTTCGCGCCGGAGAGGCGTAACATTCAGCTTCACCGTTGAGGGAATCATTGAAGGTCAAATGAATCCGACCTTCTCTTCGTTGCGATTATTCCCGTTCGCGACGAAAGACCCCGGTCGCTGCGCATCTCGAATACAGGGGGCTCTCGTTGACTTATGCACTTTTCCGAGCGGCTCGGTCGGAGGCTTTTTCCCGGCTTGCTTGAACACCTCTCTGCGCCCTCCGCGTGCTCTGCGAGATGTATATTCTTCTCCTTCCTGCTTTTCTGAGTTCCCCATTGAATTTCCTGAGTTTTTTCGTGATTTTGGCGTGTTTCGTCGTGAAAATCCGGAAGAACCAATATTTGTGCAAAAATCGGCTGAAAACCTAAATAAATTGTCAAAAAAGGATTCTTCGTAGAATCGGAAGTATAGCCGCCGCTATAGTTGTGCCATTTGGCAGTGAACGAAAAAGCAGGGAAAACGGAGGAATAATTGCTGGTCATCCGTTGTGCTTCCGTCACCATAAAAGGGCTTGGAGAAACGGAGGCGAGCTCTGCT
>JAQVYB010000040.1 GCA_028708815.1 Kiritimatiellia bacterium
AATAACTACCCGCGAAAGATACTCGACTACTGCACTCCAACAGAGCTCTACGAGACCTTCGCCAATGCCTAAAAATAATAAATCAAGAGACCATCAAACGCGAAACTTCACTTTACAATCTACCGGCCCATTCGCCCTGAATGGTTTGAAGTCTCCTGCGTGAAGAAGGAGTCGATTTATCCACATTCTGTAAACGCAAAGCCCTTGTATAATTCCCGCGATGAACTTTACGAAAGGTTACCGATCATCACCACGGTTGCCGGGGCACAACAGCGTATTCGCTGTTGTTAGCTAGCAGGATGGCGGGCCAAAGCCCGACAGCCTGCTAGAAGGGGATGATGAGTTGGAGCCGGATTTCGGAGGCATTGTTGTTTTGGTCGATCCCGGCATAGGCGGCGCCCCGGAAGAAATGCCCTGCGAGGAGTTCGAGGGAAAGGCGATCATTCATCAGGCAGGCGGCGCGAAGATCGATTTCGGTTCCGAGTTCGGCATCCTCGCCGTTGGCGCTGATTTCGTAGCCTCCGTTGTTGAAATTCCCGGTGCTTGCGGGGCCGATGGCGGGGTGCATCTGTTCATAGTGATACAGACGGCCCTCGAAGGTCCAGCGTTCGCGCCAGATGTACCGGGCGGTGAGGGTGTGGATGCGTATGTTGCTCAGGGAAGGACTGAAGACGCAACCCCAGTCTTCGTAGTTCATGATCGGGATGAAGGCGTGAGCGCCGCCGGGTTGTTGATCGCCGGAGGCCCAGGTAGTGCGGGCGGAGAGGGACGCAGTGTTGCCTTTTCCACCGCGCCAGGTTCGGGTCAGGGCGGCATCGGCGATGCCGGCCAGCAGGTGGGCTTCGCCGGGGCGGGTGCCGGTTTCTCCGGCCAGTTCGAGGATGGCGCGCCAAGCCTTGTTCTCAAAAAGGGTGCTGCGTAGGCCGGCGAGGATGGGTTCGCCGTCGTCGCGCATCCGGAAGGCGCCGAGGTAGATGGTTTGGCGACGCAGGGAGAGGCGGTCCGCTTCGCGGGAGGCATGGAGGAATAGGAATTCGCGCAGATCGGTTTCGGGGGCGAGGTGGGAGACCTCGGCCCAGGTCAGATCAAGGGTGCAGGGCCACGAGTCGATCGAGAGGGTGGAAGCATCGAGAAGCCAGGCGTCATCGGTGTCGCTGAAAAGGAGCCCGTCATCGTAGGAGAGCACGGTGCGTCCGAGCGACCAGGAAACGGGCATGAAGGCGATGTGATTCCATCGAAGTTCGGATTTGCCGAGGTTAAATTGGTCATCCTGCCAGGCGTACTGGCCAAAACGCGCGTCGCCTGCATCGGCGTGCTCCCGGCTGTAGAGACGCGTTTCCCATTGGGGGGTGATGGAGGCGGAAAGGGAATCCGTGAGATTCAGTTGGAGCGTGGCGCGAAGGCGGGTGTCACCGGTGAGCGGCGGTTCATCGGTGTTGCTTGATGCGGCGGGTTGCGGGTCGGCGGCGTAGAGCCGAATTCGTGCATCACCATAATAAAACCAATCGAGCTGTTCGCGGGCCCGAACGTTTGGGCCAAGAAGGAGTCCGGCGAAAAAGAGGGCGAAAAGTCGGCGAGAGCGGTTTGGGTTCAACGGCATCTCCTCTCCCTGCGCCGGGTTCTTTTCTTACGGTGCTTCGGGGGTATTTTCTTCGGTGTCTTTTTTGGGGTTGGCCGGTTCGGTGACCACCACCGACTGTTCGATAGCCGCTTCCGGAGCTTCGGCTGTGGGTTCTTCGGCAATCACCTCGACCACGTCTTCCTGTACAACCGGCGCGGCGGCTTCCGTGGCCGGGGCGACTTCAATCACTTCGGCTTCCACGGCGGGAACCGTTCCGAAGCCGGGCGAGGTCATGCCGCTGAAAAGGGGCTGCGCGGGCTCCGGCTCGATGCCTTTTTCTTTGGCTCTTTTGGCTTTTTCCGCGTAGAGCACGGCGGTTTTGGCGTGGGGAATCCAACGGCTCTCGGGATATTCCACGATAAAGTTTTCATAGATGATTTTGGCCTCATCGAATTGTCCGAGTTGTTCGAGGCAGCGGCCCTGACTCAGGATGGCCTGGGGGACGAGGAAGTAGTCGGGATACGTTGTCACGAAGGTCTCATAGGCCGCCAGGGCCCCGTTCAGATCGCCTTCGGTCTCGAGACAGTAGGCTTTTCCGAGTTCGGCGGAAGGCTTCAGAATGTGTTTTGGATAATCGTTCATGAATTGATCATAGGTGGTTCGGGCCATCATGATCTGTCCGCTTTGGAGATAGCTGTTGGCCAGGCCGAGCAGGGCGGCTGGGCCGGTCGGTGTGTTTTTGTATTCTTTGGCAACGCGTTGAATGTCTTCCAGGCTGCCGGCCTGCATCAGAGCGGCGGCGGCTTTTTCAGCCTTGGCGGATCGGTTGGATTTAACCAGACCGAACCCGACAATCAGGACCAGAGCGATCACCACGCCGGCGCCAATGGGTACCAGGTAGTCTTTGACCATCTGGATGAGTTGGGTCATTTCATCCGATGCGGCGTGAGCGTGTTCGGGTTGTTTGGCTTCCGGCTTCGTTTCCTTATTCATAAGACCGTTTCATCTCCTTCGATTTAGGCTGAAAGGCGCTATTTATGGAATGTTCCAAATCAAATTACAAGAATCTTATTTTGCGCGTGTTTTTTGTGTTGATCGGCGTTCGGGAGATGGGGCCGGCGAGGGCGGGTAGGTCTCTCTTGCGGACAGATGCAAGGATAAGCAAACAGCCGGGGGCAGCTATCTGTTGAAAGAAGGTTGCAACAAGTCGGCCGGCGGCCTTTGGGGCCGCCGGCCGATGGACTGATTTTTACGCCTCAATATTTTCCGAATTCCTGATCATCCAGTTGAATAATATCCCTGGGTATGGCTTTTCCGGCAGGGGCTTCATCCCATCCCCGGCTCGTTTCCGCCGTGCGGCGCGGAAGTTTTTTTGTCGCGGCTTTGGGTGCAATCCGCGCGGTTGATGAGGAGTTGGTTCGAGCGGATTGATTCCGCAGGCGGAATTTGGCGACCAAGCCTTGCAGGTGGGTGGCCTGGCTGCTCAGTTCTTCGGCCGCTGAGGCGGTTTCCTCGGCATTGGCGGTGTTTTGCTGGGTCACCTGATCGACTTGTCCCAGGCCGATATTCACCTGGCTTACGCCCTGCGCCTGTTCGTTGGAAGCCGCCGCGATTTCGCCGACCAGATCGTTGGTCTTTACGATGCCCGAGACGATTTCTTTGAAGGATTCCGCCGTCGTCTCCGCCACCTGCATGCCGGCCGTTGTTTTTTCGCCGGAGGTTTCAATGAGTTCGGCGGTTTCTTTGGCGGCCTTGGCGCTGCGACCGGCCAGGTTGCGGACTTCATCGGCCACCACGGCAAAGCCTTTGCCGTGCCGCCCGGCACGCGCGGCCTCGACAGCCGCATTCAGGGCGAGCAGATTGGTCTGGAAGGCAATGTCATCAATCACTTTAATGATTTTGGCGATCTGCTGGCTGGATGCATTGATCGATTCCATGGATTCGACCATTCGGTTCATCTGGTCGGAACCGGTTTCCGCCGCCTGCCGCACACTGCCGGCCAGCGTATTCGCCTGCGTGGCATTTTCGGCATTGGTTTTTGTTTGCGAGGCTATTTCCGTCAGGGAGCTGGTGATTTCTTCCAGAGAGGAGGCCTGTTCCGTGGCGCCCTGCGAGAGCGACTGGCTGGCATCGCTGATCTGTTCCGCCCCGGAGTTGACCTGTGTTACGGCTTCGGTCACCTGGGTCAGCGCATCATTCAGATTCAGGATGGTGGTGTTCAGGTTGGTCTTGAGTTTCTGGAAGGCGCCCTGGTATTCGCCGGTTACATCCAGCGTCAGCGAGCCGTCCGCGGCTGCTTGCAGTACACGGCCCACTTCTTCGAGCGGGATGCGCACGGCATCCATCATGCCATTCAGGCCGGACGCAATTTTCTGCCAGCTTCCCTGGTATTCCTTCACTTCGACGCGTTGTTCGAGGCGGCCTTCTGCGCCGGCATCGGCCATGGCCAGGGCATCGCCCTGCAGTCGGTTCAGTACGTCCACGCAGGTGTTGATGCTGTTCTTTGTTTTTTGGTAATCGCCCTGTACCTGTTCCGTATATTCCGCCAGTTCGTTTCCGTGCGCGATATCCTCGAGATAGTGCATGGTGACATTTATGTGGTCGACCAGGGTTCCGATGATGGAGTTGATTCCCTGCATCACTTCGGCATAAGCGCCCTGATGGCGCGAGGCATCGGCCCGCACTGTCAGTTGCCCGCTCACGCCTGCCTCGGCCAGGAGATTGGCGTCTGCAATCAGGGCCAGCAGGTTGTTGCGTATGTTGCGCAGTCCGTTGGTGAATGCGATTTGTTTTCCGGGCAGCTCCCGCATTTCGTGCGTCAGGTTGCCTTCCGCATATTCATTCAGCATGGCGATGCCTTCGGCCACGGGTTTTGCAATGCTGTCCAGCGCCTCGTTCACGCCGCCGGCCAGCGTGCGATATTCCCCGTTTAGGCCGGTCAGTTCATTGCGTGCATCCAGATCGCCCTGTTTTTGGTCACGGCAGGTTTCGGAATTGCGTTCGATCACCTGTTTCAGCGCGGCGGTCATGTTCTGAATGGCCTTTCCCACCACATCGTTTGTTGAAGCCAGGGCAATGTCTTTGGAAAGGTCGCCATCGGAAAGGGCTGTCAGGGCCTCGGCTTTGATTCGCTGGGCGGCAAGCATCTGATCAAAGCTGTTGGCCATGTCCCCGATTTCATCCTTGCTTTTGACCTCCACGTGAACATTCAGATCCCCCAGCGCGATGGATTTCAGGGCTGTTGCAATACGTACAATCGGCCGGCTGATGGCTCGGGAAATGAATACGGTAAAAATGGCCCCTGCCAACAGAAACCCGATCAGGGAGAGAATGATTTGATTGCGCATGGAGTAGATTCCGGCAAAGGCATCTTCCTTGATGGCGCCCACCGCGATGGACCAGTCCGTCCCGGGAATCGGTGTGTAGGCAAAGAACCGGTCAAAGCCGACGAACCAGTATTCTTCAAAGCCGCTTTTCCCTTCCGTCATATGCTGCATCATGGTGGAAAGCAGGCGGAACTCGGCATTGGTCTTTCCCTCTTCCAGGAAATTGCGTGCTTCCACCACGTAGTCGCGCGTGCCATGCGCGATCAATTCGCCTTTGGCGTTGATGATATAGGAATAACCACGTTCCCCGTATTTCACCTGATCGGTGATTTCCGAAAGCACAAACCCATCGAGCCGGGCAATCAGCACGCCAATCACCTTGGAGGTATTGTCTCTAATCGGGGTGGCCAGCATGATGACCGGTTTTTTGGTGACTCGGCTGATCAGGACATCGGAGATGATGGATTTTCCGGCAAAGGCCGCTTTGACATAGGAGCGGTCGCCCAGCTTTGATGTGCTGCCATCGGCGTAGCGGGTGGTGCCGTCCGGTTCGACCACGCCCATGCCGAGATAACCGAGGCGTTGCGTTTCTTCCTGGAGAACGGGCTGCTGTTAAGCGAAGTCCATGCTTCGAATGACGCTTCGGTTGGCCACGCCCTCGATACCGAGTAGATAGTTATCCAAACGCAGGCGGACAATCTTTGCTGCGTCTGTCGTAAGGGCGGGTAGTGTTTCTTCGATTGCTTGCTGGAGTGTTTCGGAAGAAGAATAGTACGATAACAGAGCTATCCCGCCACAGGCAACCAGCAGCAGTCCGCACACACTCAGTGTTAATTTTGTCCCGATTTTCAACTTCTTCATAACGATCTCTTCGCACCTTTCTGTTAATTGGCCGGCATGCCTTCCGCGTTTCCCGGTGTGCGATGGCAGCCCGATGGAAACAGCCTTCGCGGTTGGGAAATCAAGGCTCTCTCTACCCCTATATCCGGGAGTTGCAAGGGAATAATGCGCAAAAGAAACAGTCCCATCCCTTCGTAGTGGATCGCGAACTACGGTATCATTTCGGCAAGGATTTGGACGGCGTCTTCCAGGGAGTGGGTCGTGGTATCGAGTTGGAGGGGTATGGCGTCGTACAGCGGTTGGCGTTGGTGCAGGAGGGCACGCAGCCGCGCGCTTTTTTCGCCTTGTTCCAGGAGGGGGCGCTGTGTGTTTTCCTGTACCCGTTTCAGGATGGTATCTTCATCGGCCCGAAGGCAGACGCATCGTCCGCACGCTTGAAGGCGGCGGATGTTTTCGGGGTCGAGCACGACGCCGCCGCCGGTCGAAATGACCTGATGCTCTCCGAGTGCCAACTCCGCAACGAGCGTTTTTTCGAGCTTTCGGAAATACGGTTCGCCTTTCTGCGCGAAGAGATCGGCAATGCTTTTTCCTTCGCGCTGCTCGATGAGTTCGTCCATATCCGCAAAGGTCCAGCCCAACCGTTCGGCCAGGCGTTTGCCGATGGATGTCTTCCCGGTACCCATGAATCCAAATAATATAATATTCATATACGGCTCACTTTATCATTCATTTTGAGTGCCTTGGGGGAGGGTCAGAAGGGGAGATCGTAGTCCTGAATTTTGCGTTGGATGGTGCGTCGGGAGATGCCGAGTTTTTCGGCGGAAAGGCTCCGGTTCCCGTCGTAGCGGCGGAGGGTTTGGATGAAGATTTCCTTTTCGAGGGCCTCCATGTCCAGCCCCTCGGGGATTACAAAATTTTTGGGGGAGGTGATGGATCGGTCGGCGCCGGGCAGGGCCTCGAGCGAGAGGGCGTCGAGTTCCGGGCGGGTGGCCATGACGACGGCGGCTTCGACGACGTTGCGCAACTGGCGGACGTTGCCCGGCCAGTCTTCCTGTTCGAGGCGTTCATAGAAGGAGGGGGCGACGGAATGAATGGCGCGCCCGTGGTCGGCGCAGGCGCGTGCGATGAAGGCATCGGTCATGGGGCGTATTTCTTCGCGTCGCTCGCGCAGGGGGGGGAGATGGAGGTTGACGACCATGAGTCGGTAGAGGAGGTCCTGCCGGAATGCGCCATCGGCGACGAGGTCGTTGAGGTCGCGGTTGGTGGCGGAGAGGAGTCGGGCTTTGATGGCGACGGTGGCAGAGCCGCCGACTCGGGTGAGCTCGCGTTCTTCGAGCACGCGGAGGAGTTTGACCTGTACGGAGAGCGGCGCGTCGCCGATTTCATCGAGAAAGAGGGTTCCGTCGCCGGCTCGTTCGAAGGCGCCTTTGTGTTGTGCGGCGGCGCCGGTGAAGGCGCCTTTTTCATGGCCGAAGAGTTCGGATTCGAGGAGGTTTTCAGGGAAGGCGGCGCAGTTGACGGCCACAAAGGGTTGGTCGGCCCGCCGGCTTTCGGCGTGGAGGGCGCGTGCGACGAGTTCTTTTCCGGTTCCGCTTTCGCCGGTGATGAGTACGGTGGCCTGGGTGTCGGCCACGGTTTGGATTTGACTGATCAGTTCCTTCATTCCGGGAGAGTGGGCGATGATGGTCTCGATGCCGTAGCGGGTCTGGATGGTCTTTTTGAGGGTATCCACTTTGCGTCGGAGGCCGGAGGTTTCCGCGGCGCGTGCGACTTTGGCCTGGAGGTCGTCGAGTTCGAGGGGTTTGGTGATGTAATCGTAGGCGCCGGCCTTGAGGGCCTGCACGCTGGAATCAATGGAGCCGTAGGCAGTCATGATGATGACGGGCGTTTCGGGACTGAGCTTGCGGATGCGGCGCAGTACTTCGACGCCATCCATATCCGGCAGGGCCAGGTCGGTGAGGACCACGTCATAGGGCTCACGGCGGAAGGCGATGAGCCCATCGTTGGCGCAGTTGGTCAGGGTGACGCGGCACCCGGATTCTTCGATGGCCTCTTTCACGGAGAGCCCGCCATCGGGATCGTCTTCAACAATCAGTACGGAAATATCGCTCATGATGCGTGTTCCTTTTGTGGGTCGTTCGCTGTTTTCGGTTGGTTTTCTTTGCGGGTGGGTTCGCGTGCGAGGGGCAGGTCGACACGAAAACAGGTGGCGTAGGGTTCGAGGTGTTCAAGGGTAAGATGCCCGTCGGAGCGTTGAATGGCGGCGCGTGCGAGAAAGAGACCGAGCCCGGTTCCGCCGGGGCGCGTGGTGAAGAAGAGTTCGAAGATTTTGCGTCGGTTGGCGCGGGGAATGGGGCTTCCGGTGTTGGCAATATCCAGCAGGGCGCGTCGGCGCGTCCGCGTCAGTCGTGCGAATATGCGCCCGTTTTCGCCGGCGTGCTGTTCGGCATTGATGAGGAGGTTCAGGATGGCGCGACGGAGGGGTTCGGCCTGGGCCCGGATCAGGACGGGGCCGCCGCCGGTTTCGTTCTGCATGACGACGCCGGTCGCATCGAGACGCGGTTGGGCGACGGTTATGCATTCGTGCAGGAGGGCGGTCAGATTTACGTTTTCGATATCGCGCAGGTCGGAGCGCGACAGGAAGAGGAATTCCTGAAAGACTTTTTCCATGCGGTCGGTGATGTGGTGTATGCGGTCGATCAGTTTAATTACGCGGTCGAGATCGCAGGCCGGCCCCTTGACGGCCTCTTTACGCAGCATCTGCACATCGAGGCGCAGGGAGGACATGGGATTGCGGAAGTCGTGTGCGATGCCTCCGGCGATGACGCCGGCGTAGGCGAGGTGTTCTTCGGAGCGTCTCCGTCGGGCGTGCTGTTCTTCGCGGTAGAGCATCCAGAGGATCACAAGAATGGCGGTGCCGAAGGAGACGGCGATGGTGCCGGTGGTCAGGCGCAGGAGGATGCGGATCACGCGCAGGGCGGATTGTTCCTGCCGGGCAATGGCATCTTTGCGCAGGCCCACGTTTACTTCATAAGTCACCTGGTTGGGCCCGGTGAAGGGCAGGGCGAAGGTCACCACGGGCAAGGGATTGGTCCCGATGGTCAGCACCTGGCGACCCGGCTCGACCAGGGCCGGGTCAATTTGATTCTCCCAGCTCTCTTCGGCGTTTCCCAGGAGCGGGCGCGTGTGAGCCTGAAAGACGGTGACGCCGTTTTCTTTAACGCTGACGTATTGCAGTTGTTCTTCGGAGACGCCGAGAGCACGCACGGTTTGTGCGAACGACCACCAGTCGCGCGCGCCGTCGCCGGCGGGGGTGGCGAGGACATAGCGAGCGAGGCCGGAGGTGATGCGGCTGCCTGTTTCGAGTACGGATCGGGTGGCCTCGCTATGGACGAGTTGGTTGTGGAGCAGATGGGCTTTTCCGAGGGCGAGTGCGGCGATGCCGCCGATCAGCGTCAGCAATACGATGGTTACCGAGGGAAGAACCCATCTTCCGGCTTGCCTTTGATTCTTCATACGTCGGGAAGATAACAGGCTTGCCGTAAAAAAAACAACCCCGTTCCGGCGTATCGTCAATTTGTTACAGGCCTGCGCAAATCTGTCGCAAGGCGGGACGGTTTTTCGTTTTTCCAATCATTGGAAACTTTTTTTGTGTTTTTTCCAACCGTTGGAACTTTTTTTTGTGTTTTTTCCAATCATTGGAACTTTTTCCGGCGTTTTTTCCAATCGTTGGAACTTTTTTTTGTGTTTTTTCCACTCGTTGGAAACGTGTTTTTCGGGTTGTGCGGGAAATCTGGCACGCTAGTTGCATAGGTATTTCGGCGAGGACAGAGAGAACCAGTATGAAGATGAACAGCATAAGCAGCCTTTTTAAGATCATCACGATTGACCGGGCGTTACTCGTGGCGGTGCTGTCCATCCAGGCCGGAATGGCTGGTTGGTTCTACAAGTACTACAACACACAACAACGCACAACACAACGACCACAGAACTCCCTCCAACATGCTTTGGCATCGCCGCGCCCGGTTTCCTCTTTTTCGTTCTCCCCACCAACCGGGCCTGCGCGTGCAGGCTTCGGGCAGTCACCACACGCAACCCCATCGGGGGCGTTCCTCACGCCCCCGACCTCTTTCTTTCCCGATTCTTTCGCGCTGAACCGGGAGCCCCGTTCCCGTGATCCGGACGCGCTGTTTTCGGATATGCGCCGCCGTATGCAGGAGAATATGGCGGCGTTTCAGCGTATGCACGAGGCCCTGGCGAATGATGATTCCTGGGGAGGGGTTCGGAGTGCTCCGACGATGGATATGCGTGAGTTTTCGGATCGCTATGAGGTGGCTTTCGGTATTCCGGATGTCCGTTCGGGTGATGTGCAGGTGAATCTGGATGGGCGGGTGCTTTCGATTCAGGCGCAGCAGGATGACCGCCAAACGAATGGGTGGCAACAGCAGGCCTTTCAGACCCGTGTCCTGCTTCCGTGGCCCGTGAGCAGCAATACCGAGCTGCAAACCCGTTTTGATCGTGGCACCCTGGTGGTGCAGATTCCCAAAGAAACAACGTCAACCGCCGCGCAAGGCACTGCGCCGGCGCCGCGACTCTGAAGCGGGGCCGGGGTGGTAACCGTAGGAAAGGAGGCCTTATCGAAGTGATAGCAGAACGAGTGGGGGATGATCATCGTTTCGCTGATCATCCCCCCTTTTTTTTGGAGAGATGGAGTGGGAGGTCCCGAAGAGTTGAACCAGCTGCGGCGTGTTTTGAGGCTTGTGAAGGGCGAGTGTTATCGCGAGTCGCGCAGGGGGGGTGATTTCCGTGGGAAATCTCGTTGACAGCAAGCCTTCATGAGCGTTCAATGCGCGTTCGAAACTCAGTGAATCCACACGGTTCAGGAAGGATGCTCCATGAAGAATGTGATCGAGATTAAACACCCGCTCATTCAAAGCCATTTAGCCGTACTGCGTGATAAAAATACCCCCTGCGATCAGTTTCGAGCGGTGATTCGAAGAGTCTCGCGTTTGTTGACCTATGAGGCGACCGTGGACCTGGCAACGCGGCCTATCGAGGTGGATACGCCGATTTGCCGTACGACCGGTTGCGCGCTGAAGCAGCGAATCGGCCTGGTTCCGATTCTTCGCGCGGGTTTGGGCATGGTGGATTCCGTGCTGAATCTCGTTCCACAGGCGGAGGTCTGGCATTTGGGATTTTACCGTGACGAGGAAACGTTTAAGCCGGTCGAATATTACAAGAAGTTTCCGGAGGGCGATCCGGTAGACGTGGCGTTGGTGCTGGATCCGATGCTGGCCACAGGCGGGTCTGCGCTTGCCGCGCTGAAGGCGGTGTATGACTGGTCGGTTCCGATCGTGAAGCTGATTTCCGTGATTGCCGCGCCCGAAGGTATCGAACGCGTGCTTTCTCACTATCCGAATACCCGGATTTATGTGGGTGCGATTGATGAAGGGTTGAATGAGAATGCCTATATTGTGCCGGGTCTGGGTGATGCCGGTGACCGCATCTTCAACGCCACCGCCTGACGCCGCAGAACCGGGGCGTTTTCAAGGAAATAGTCGGAGTATCCTTAACTTTTACGCCGGACGATGGTAGTTTGCTCGATCAATGTCCGGGCCGGACCGACAGGAGTCACCTGCCGGAATGCTGTAACCAGGAATGAAACAGGAGGTATCCCAGATGAAGATCATTCAGTCCATTAACCGTGAAGTGTTGCAGCGTACCATTCAGCGGGCGCGTGAAAAAAATATCCTCCTTCCGACTTTTGCGCAGCAGCGTGATCCCTCCAAAATTCCGGAAAAGGTGCTTAAGAAACTGGCGGAAGTCGGTCTGTGGGACATCAATCCGATCAATCTCTTTCGTATTACGTGGAAAAACGAGGCCAAGGAGCAGGGCGGCGGCTTCTGTGAGGGTAACTGGGTGGAATTTCCCTCGTTCATTACCGGAACGGATGCCAAAATCGTAGGTTTGGTAGGGAAATACTTCCCGACCGGTGCGCATAAAGTGGGGGCGGCCTACGGGTGTCTGGTACCCCGTTTGGTTTCCGGCAATTTCGACCCCACGCGCCAGAAGGCGGTTTGGCCTTCGACCGGGAATTACTGCCGCGGCGGCGCCTACGATTGTTCGCTGCTGGATTGCCCGGCCATCGCGATTCTGCCCGAAGAGATGAGCCAGGAACGCTTCAATTGGCTGCGTGAAATCGGGACCAGCGAGATATTCCCCACGCCGGGTTGTGAATCCAATGTGAAGGAAATTTATGACAAGTGCTGGGAGCTGCGCGCAGAACGTGGCGATGGGATTGTCATCTTTAATCAGTTCGATGAATTCGGCAACGCCATCTGGCACTACAACATGACCGGAAGCATCATCGAGGAAATGTATGAAAACCATTTCAAGGGTCCGAATACGCGCCTGGCGGCCTATGTCAGCGCCACGGGATCGGCTGGTACGATTGCCGCAGGCGATTACCTGCGGAAGATTCATCCGGACATTCGGGTGGTTGCCACGGAAGCCCTGCAGTGTCCGACGCTCTATCAGTTCGGCTTTGGCGGGCACCGAATCGAAGGGATTGGCGATAAGCACGTGCCCTGGATTCATAATCTCCGCAACACCAATGCCGTGGCGGCCATTGACGATGAACAGACAATGCAGCTGATGCGTCTCTTTAACGAGGACGAGGGCAAAGCCTATCTCTGTTCGGAAGGCATGGATGAAGCCGCCGTCGAATCGCTGGCTTATCTGGGCATCTCGAGCATCTGTAATCTGGTGGCCGCCATCAAGGCTGCGAAGTATTACGATATGGACTCTCGCCATGTCATCTTCACGCCGTTGACCGACTCCATGGATCTCTACGGTTCCCGTAAAGAGGAAATGCTCGCCGCGCATGGTCCCTATACCCGCGAAAGAGCGGCCATGGCGTATGCCCGCTACATCGAGGCTGTCGAAACGGATCATTTCCGCGAGCTGTCCTACTTCGACCAAAGGGCCCTGCACAACTTCAAGTACTTCACCTGGGTGGAACAGCAGGGCAAAACCGTCGAGGAACTGCGCGAACTTTGGGATGAAGATTTCTGGAAGAGCGTCTTCGCCGAAGAGCAGGTGGCCGAATGGGATAAGCTGATCGAAGAATTCAACGAGGCCACCGGCGTCTACGACACGCTGTAATCATCCGCCGGGCGCATCTGCGATTTTGTACCCCCTCTGCCAATCAGACGATTGGCAGCCCGGGAGCACCAATCGGCTGATTGGCCGTTTGTGCGATGCACAGAAACGCAGATGCGTCCCCTCCGCCTGCCCGCTTTTTTAATGATTGGCAATTCGACTCAAAGCCGTATACTGTTAACCCGAATAGCGAGTTTGGTCCGGCGAATGTTCGCTGGGTTTCGCTCCGCGTTTCGGCAGCCCTATGAAGTGGACGTATAAGAAGAAAATCATTCTCCTGGCGATGGTCTCGGCGGTACTGCCGATTGCCGTCATGTCCTGGCTGATTGTTGATCTCGAGAAGGATGTCGTCAGCCGTTCCACATCCAAGCTCGAGGAGATGGCCCGCACCAACGTGGCGCAGATCGCCAATGATGTGTATGGCTTGTGCGTAATCAGCGACAAGTATTTCTCCGAGCAACTGGATCAGAGCGTCGTTGCCGCCGATGAAATTCTGTATGGATCGGGCCCCGTTTCCTTCGGCGATCCGCTGGAGTGGATGGTTCGGTCGGACGATGGCGAAGGGTTGTATGACGTGACTCTTCCGGCGTTGTGCGTGGATGGTTTCGCCTTTGAGTCGGACAATCGGATGGATCGGTATGCGCCGGTCGTGGATGATGTGCTTCGTATGACCGGCATGGATTGTACGCTTTTTCAGCGTCTAAACGAACAAGGCGACATGCTGCGCGTGGCCAGCACCCTTTCCGAGAAGAAAGATCCGACCCGGCGTGCGCTGGGCACCGTTTATCCGGCGGTGCTGCCGGACGGTACGCCCAATGAAGCCACGTTGGCTGTGCTCCGGGGGGAGCGTTCCAGCTCATTCGAAACGGTGCTGGATAATGCGTATCTGGTTTGCCGCCTGCCGGTGAGCAATGTGACGGGCGAGGTGATCGGCATGTTGGGGGTCGGGCGCAAGGTCAATGCCATGGAATTTCTCAAATCCATTATTCAGAATACCCGCGTGGGTGCGCGCGGCTACGTCTGGGTGGTCCGTGCGGATGGGCCGGACCGCGGGCGTGCCATCATCTCGCAGGACGGCGTGCAGAATGGCCGGCAGCTTTGGGATGCACGGGATGCCTCCGGACGGTACTACATGCGCGAAATGATTACCCGGGCCACGCAGAGCGAACCGGGCGCGATGCTGATTGACCGGCTGGACCTGCAAAGCGCCGGGGAGACCAGCGCGCAATCCCGCCTGGTGGCCTTCACCTGGTTCGAGCCCTGGCAGTGGGTCATTGGCGCGAGCGCTTATGAAGAGGAATATTATGCGCTGAATGATCGTATTCGCGATGAAACGCGGGAGAGTCTGGCTCAGCTGCTGGGCGCCGGCCTGGCGCTTCTGTTGGTGATGACGACTCTGGCGGTCGTGATTGCGGTGCGCATGGCGCGCCCGCTCGGGCGTATCAATCAGGTCGCGCGGCTGGTGGCGGAAGGCAATCTGCGCGAAGCGTTGACGCTTCTGGGCGGCCTGCGGAATACGGCGGAGAGAGAACCGCGCGATGAAGTGGAGGAGCTGACCGGTTCCTTCCGAATCATGACGGACCATCTGGCCGCACTGCTTGGCCAGGTGCAGAAATCCGGGCTGCAGGTGACCACCTCCGCCACGGAAATTGCGGCGGCCTCCCGCCAGCTTGAGGCCACCTCGGTGGAGCAGGCGGCCTCCACGCGGGCCGTTTCGCAAACCACCAGCTCCATCACCGATACCGCCCAATCCCTCGTGGGGACCATGGATGAGGTGAACGGCATGGCCAATCAGACCGCCGGTACCGCCGAGACCGGACGCGAAAAAATGCGGCAGATGCAGGAAGCAATGCAGCAACTGGTCCGCTCCACCGAGTTCATCTCGTCGAAGCTGGCTGTCATCAATGAAAAAGCCGGGCGTATTTCCGGGGTGGTGACCACCATCAATGCCATCTCCGATCAGACCAATCTGCTTTCCCTGAATGCCGCGATTGAAGCGGAAAAGGCCGGCGAACACGGGCGCGGCTTCGTCGTGGTCGCCCGCGAAATCACACGCCTGGCTGATCAGACCGCCACCGCCACACAGGACATCGAATATATGGTCAAGGAAATGCAGTCGTCGGTCAGTTCCGGTGTGATGGCGATGGATAAATTCGGTGAAGGGGTACGGTTGAGCGTAGGAGAGGTGGCGGACATTGCCGAACAACTCGGCGGGATCATCGAGCAGGTGCGGGCGTTGAGCCCGCAGTTTGAGCTGGTGCAGCAGGGGATGAGCGGGCAGGTGGATGGGGCGCGTCAGATCAGCGATACCATGAGGGACCTCTCCTCTGCCGCCGATCAATCGCGCGATTCTCTGCACGAATTTCAACACGTCACGGAACAGCTTAACGAGGCTATTCATGGTTTGCAGCAGGAGGTGGCGCGATTCAGCATCTGATGAAAACAAAGGCGTTCTCTCGAGCAAGGAGTCGGTGCGGTCTGATGGCGCTGTTCTGTGCGGCGCTGATCGGGCTGGGGTCTGCACTTTCAGCGCGTGCCCAGGAATTGGAGCCTCTGCGCTTCATGCCGCATTGGGTTCCGCAGGCGCAGTTTGCCGGATTCTATATGGCGCAGCAGAAGGGCTTTTATATTGATCAGGGGTTGGCTGTGGAAATTCAGGCCGGCGGGCCCGGGCGCGATCCGATGCAGTTGCTGGCTGAAGGAGGGTTGGATGTCTGTACCACGTTTTTATCCACGGCTCTCAAGGCACGGGCTGATGGTGCGCCGGTGGTCAACATCGGGCAGATTGTTCAGCGTTCGGCCTTGTTGCTGGTGACGCGGGCGTCGTCGGGCATTCAGTCGCCTGCGGATCTGGATGGACGTGTGGTGACGATCTGGCCGTTTTTTGATTTGCAACCGCGCGCCCTGTTCAAGAAATTCAATGTGAAGCCGGTGCTCATTCCGCAGTTGTATTCGTTCAATTTGTTTCTACGCGGCGGGGCGGACGTGGTTTCGGCCATGTGGTATAATGAGTATCATCAGTTGCTCAACGCGGGGTTGGACGATGATGAATTGCGGGTGTTCCGCTATGATGAATATGGGCTGAATTTTCCGGAGGATGGTGTTTACTGTATGACGCGCCTGCTGAAGGACCGCCCGGAGACGTGCCGTCGTTTCATGAGAGCAGTGGCGGACGGTTGGCTGTATGCCTTTGAGCATCCCGATGAAACGCTGGACGTGATTATGGCGCGCGTGCAGGAGGCCAAGGTGCCCACCACGCGCGTACATCAGCGCTGGATGCTTGCGAAAATGAAGGATCTGGTCCTGCCGGAAGGCAGGGATTCGGAAATCGGGTTGTTGCCTGAAGAGGAATATCTGCGGGTGGCCGAGGCCATGGTGGATACCGGGATGCTGACGACGATTGTTCCGTATAACGAGTTTTATGAAAACTGCGCCCAATAAAAAAAAGCAGACAGGATTAGCCACCCAGCTGGCCTTCGTGGTGATTGTCAGTACCGTGGCGATTTATGCCGCGGCTCTCGCGATTAATTTTCACAGCTCGCGCCAAATGCTCGAGCAGAAGATCCGTGAAGAGGTGCGTGATCTGACGTTTGGCACCATCGAGAAGATCGAAGGGGAGTTGAGGCCGATCGAGGCGGTTACGCGCTATGCCGCGCAGTTGGTGGAGTCGCTTGAGGCCGCCCCGGCGCCGCTGGATGAGCTGATTTGCGCCGCCTTTCCGGGTGCGCCCGGACTCTTTGGTTTCACAGCGGCCTTCGAGCCGTATGCGTTTATGCCGGATCAGGAATATTACTGTCCCTATATGTGCCGGGAGGGGGATGCCCTGCAAAAAACCATGCTGGATGCCTCGAACCTGCAGTACTTTTATCGCGACTGGTATCTGATTCCGAAAATGCTGAATGAGGCGGGCTGGACAGAACCGTACTACAGCGAAGTGGCGGATCAGACCCTGATGGCCACCTATTCGCAGCCCATATATTCCGGGACGGACGGGGCATCCGTTTTTCGCGGGGTGGTGGCCGCCGATGTGCGCCTCGACTGGCTGAACGAGATGGTTCGGGGTCTCTCCATTCTAAAAACCGGGCACGCACTGCTGATTTCAGAGAACGGCGCCTTCATTGCGCATCCGGATGATTCGCGGATACTGATTGAGAGCTTTTTTGATTGGGCCGAGAGCGTGGGCAGTGCGCGTCTGCGCGAGACGGGGCGCGACATGATCGCCGGCGGCGAGCAATTTGTTTCGCTGAGCGCGGAAGAGGCGCAAGGCGAAGAGAGCTGGATGTACTACGCGCCCATTCCTTCCACCGGCTGGTCGCTGGCGGTGGTGTTTCCCAAGCGGGAGCTGTTGGCGGACCTGTATCAGTTGAACAAAAAACTGGGTCTGGTGGGATGCGGTGGTTTTCTGGCGCTGGCGTTGGTCGGGATCGTCATGGGGCGTTGCTTCACGCGTCCGGTGGAGCAGGTCTCGCAGTTGGCGGGTCTGCTGGCGGAGGGGCATCTGGAAGAGGCGCAGGGGCTCCTGCCGGGCTTTGAGGCCCGCGCACACAAACTCACCACACGCGAATACAGCCGGCTCGCGGATTCCTTCATCCGCATGGCGGGTAATCTCACCTCCCTGCTGGCGCAGGTGAAGGACAGCGCCATCAAGGTATCCTCTTCCGCCACCCAGATCGCCGCTTCCGCTCGCCATCTGCAGGAGTCGGGTGAGTCTCAGGCGGTATCCACGGGCGAGGTCTATGCCACCAGCCGCTCCATCAGCGAGGCCTCCGATGCCCTGGCCGAACGTATGCAGCAGCTCAGCAACGATGCATCCGGTGCGGCAGAACTCGCCGGCGCCGGGCGTGAAAGCCTCTCGCGTATTGCACAGACGCACCGCGAAATGCTCGAAAACAGCGAGGCCTTCTCCGCAAAACTCGACTTGATCCGCGAAAAGACGGGTGATATCGGCCAGGTTATCACCACCATTACGCAGGTGGCCAATCAGACCAATCTGCTTTCCCTGAATGCCGCCATCGAAGCCGAAAAGGCGGGGGAACATGGACGCGGGTTCGCCGTGGTTGCACGGCAGATCCGCGCCCTGGCCGATCAGACCAGCGTGGCGGTGCTGAATATCGAAGAGATGATTGTGGCGATGCAGCAGGCCGTGCAGGATGGGGTCGCAGCGATGCATTCGGTGCGTGGGCATCTGCGCAGCGGGGCGGACGAGTTTTCGCGGCTCAGTGGCGATGTGGATGAATTGATCGAGCAGACCCGCCGGCTGGGCCCCGAGTTCAGTCATGCCAACGAAGGCATGCAGGCCCAATCCGAAAGTGCGCGTCAGATCAGCGAGTCGATGGATCAGGTCAAACAGATGGCCGTGCAGACGCGCGATGCGCTCGGTGAGTTTATGAGTGCCACCGAGGAACTGCGCAAGGCCTCGACTTCTCTGGATCATGAAATGCAGCGATTTGTGAATTGAGTTATGCTTTTTCTTTTCTTTCAGGCCAATGAACAAGCCTACGCGCTGGAAATTTCCTGCGTGGAGGAAGTGGTTCCGTACGTGGTCTTGCGCTCGCTGCCGGAGGCGCCGCCCGGCGTGCCCGGGCTGATGAATTACCGGGGTTCCGCCATTCCGGTGGTGGATTTGTCGGCCTGGCTCGGGGGGGCGCCCGCCCGGAACCGGCTGAGTACGCGTTTGGTGATTATTCAGGTGGACGCGCCTGAGGGCGTTTACCGTTTGGCCCTGATGGTGGAGGGCGCCACGGAAACGCGGAGCGTGCCGTCTGAAGGCCTTCGTCCTTCCGGGGTGGTGCATGAAAAGCTGCCCTGCCTGGGTGAAGTGTTTGTGGAGGGGGAATCGTTGGTGCAGGTTATCGATCCGAATCGGTTGCTGACTGACGCATTAAAGGCGGTCGTGGTTCCCATCGGCAGGGGCGCGTAAATGACCCCGTTGCTGGATCGTTATCTGACGGATACACTCGGGCTGGATGCGGAAGCCATTGGACCGGCGCGGGTGAGGGAGGCGATCGAACACGCGCTGAAGCAGGCCGGTTGCGGAGCCGATGAATTGCCCGAATTTATGAGCCGCCACGAGGAAGCGCGGCATCGTTTCTATGAAAGTTTGACGGTGCCGGAGACCTGGTTTCTTCGGGGCCGCCCCGCCCTTCGTTGTCTGACGGACTTTGCCGTTCGTCGCTTTGCCGATTCCGGCGGGCGCCTCCTGCGCATTCTTTCGATTCCGTGCAGCACCGGGGAGGAGCCCTACTCCGTGTTGATCATGCTGGATTTGGTCGGGTTTCCGCTGGGGCGTGTGGAGGTGCATGCCGCCGACATCAGCGAGCGGTCACTGGCGTTGGCGCGGGCGGGTGTGTATGGGAACTATTCATTCCGCGGGGTCGAACCCGAGGTGAAAACCCGCTATTTCACCCCTCGGGATGGGGCTTTCGAATTAAACGAATCTCTGTGCCGGCGCGTGACCTTCTTTCATGAAAACGCCGTTTCCGCGGAGTTTCTGGCCGGGCAGGAGCCGTATGACGTGATTTTGTGCCGGAATCTGCTGATCTACCTTCTGCCGGATGCGCGCGAGGTGGTGCTGAAGCATCTGACCCGCCTGCTGCGCGTTGACGGGCTGCTGCTGGCCGGGCATTCCGAGGTGGGCTTTTACGCTCGACGGGGCTGGCAAAAAACAGAGGCTTCACACGCCTTCGCCTTTCTTCATCGGTGCCGTGCGGAAGAGAAAGAAGAAGCGGTTCCGCGCCTTTTCCCGGGGTCGTTGAAAAAGAAAAAGATTTCGTCGCCGCGCCCTTCGTCCCGCCTTGCGTCCGCCCGTCCGGCAAAGCCTCCCGAGGCGGCCCCGGTTGCGCCGCAGAAAAAGCTGGCGCCCGAGAGCCTTTCCGGAGCGGCTGCACTCGATGAGATACGCCGTCTCGCCGATGCCGGGAAGCTGGATGCGGCGGCGGAAATCTGTGCGCGTTACAGACGGGATCGTCCACTCGAAGCGGAGGCGTTTTTTCTGGCGGGGCTGCTGGATGCCGCCCGCTGCCGGGATGCGGATGCGATTCGACATTTTGAGAAGGCGGTGTATTTGAATCCGGGGCATGAGGAATCGCTTTATCATCTGGCGCTGCTGTATGAGGCGGCGGGGAACGGGCGGAAGGCTGAGGGATGTCGGAGCCGTTTGCAACGGAAGCAGGCTCAAACGGAAGATCAATGAAAACCGCAGGGCGGTGAGGTTAAGCGCGATGAGAGAATGTGAAACATGCGGCAATGAAATCGGCGGCGGGGTGATGGTGTGCCCCTTTTGCGAGACGCCTCAGCGGGGGGAAGGTTCGCCCGTGCGTACGGTCACGTCCTCCGGGCGGATCGTTACCGTGAACCTGGAGGAGGGATTGCCCTCCGTGGAGCAGGCGCTGAGCCGACTCGATACCGCCCTGCTGCGGGCGCGCGGTTCCGGCGGACACCTGTTGCGGCTGATTCACGGATATGGGTCGAGCGGCGTCGGCGGGCGGCTGCGTGAGGCCATCCGCATTCAACTGAACTACCTTCGGCGCTCGGGGCGTATTCGGCTGGTCGTGCCCGGTGAAGAGTATGGTCCCCGCTCGGCGGAAACCAGGCGCCTTATGAAACGGTATCCCGCCCTGGCACGCAGCGAACGAACCGATGGCAAAAATCCGGGCATTACCTTTGTGGAAATCTGACGGGGCGGGGCCCTTCGCATAAATAGGTTGTCTTTTGGTGCGTTTCGTCGCATCATGCGCCCCTAAAAAACGGGGTTGGTGAGTTATGAATGTCCCTTTGCTGGATTTAAAAGCGCAATATCAGACGATTAAGCCGGAAGTGGATCGGGCGGTTCAGGAGGTCTTTGAATCGCAGTATTTTATCCTGGGTCCGACGGTTGAACGCTGCGAGAAAAACCTGGCGGAATACTGCCGGAGCGCCCATGCCGTCGGCGTTTCTTCCGGGTCGGATGCGCTGCTGCTGGCGTTGATGTGCGAGGGGATTGGCCCGGGCGACGAGGTACTCACCACGCCATATACTTTTTTCGCCACCGTGGGCGCGATTGTACGAACGGGCGCCAAACCGGTGTTTTGCGACATCGACCCGGTGACGTTCAATCTGGACGTTCGGCAGGTGGAGGCTCGCATCACACCCGCTGTGCGCGTGATCGTTCCGGTGCATCTGTACGGACAGATGGCGGATATGGACCCGCTCATGGAAATCGCGAAGCGTCACCATCTGCTGGTGATCGAGGATGCGGCGCAGGCGATCGGCTCGGAATATCACGGCAGGCGGGCCGGGTCCATTGGCGACTATGGTTGCTTTTCCTTTTTCCCGTCCAAGAATCTGGGTGGAGCAGGAGATGGCGGGCTGGTGACCACGCAGGATGCCGCGCGTGCGGAGAAGCTGCGTCATTTTCGTAATCACGGCATGAATCCGCGCTATTATCATCAGTATGTGGGCGGCAATTTCCGGCTGGATGCTTTGCAGGCGGCGGTGGTGGATGTGAAACGGCCCTATCTTGACGGCTGGAGTGCGGGGCGGCAGCACAATGCCCGCCGCTACGACCGGTTGTTTGCAGAGGCGGGCCTTTCGCCCGATGTGGTGCGTACGCCGCAGCATCCGCATAAAACGGAAGGCGAGGCGCCCGACGGTATGCGCCACATTTTCAATCAGTATGTCATTCGCGTTCCGCAGCGCGATGAACTGAAGGCATTTCTGACGGAAAATCATATCGGCTGCGATATTTATTATCCGGTTCCGCTGCATTTGCAGGCCTGTTTTGCCGATCTGGGCGGTCAGGTGGGCGATTTCCCGCACAGCGAGCAGGCGGCGGCGGAAACGCTGGCGCTGCCGATTTATCCGGAGCTGTCGGATCAGCAGGCGCAGGCGGTGGTCAACGTGATTGCCCGTTTTTTCAACAGATAAGGCAGGTGCGTTTTCGTGGCACAAAAAGGCATAACGGTTATTATCCCATGTTTGAACGAAGAGCAGTCCATCGGGGAGTCGGTGGATCGCGCGCTCAGGGGCATTGAGCTTTCCGGCGAAAAGGGCGAAGTGATTGTGGTGGATAACGGCTCCACCGATCGCTCCGTGGAAATTGCGCGTGGGCACGGTGCGCACATTTATCACGAAGAGCATCGGGGCTACGGTGCCGCTTTGCGTCAGGGGTTTGGAAACGCTCATTACGACATTGCCGTGATGGGGGATGCCGATCTGACGTATGACTTCACCCAGCTTCGCGATTTGACCGCGCCGATTCGTGCGGGGGATGCGGATTTTGTGATCGGCAACCGGATGCGCAACATTCAACCCGGCGCGATGCCGTGGCTGCATCAATACATCGGCAATCCCCTGCTTTCGCTGATGCTGCGGCTGATGTTTCACAATCACAGTGTGAAAGATGCGCACTGCGGTTTGCGGGCCATTTCGCTGGAGGCGTACCACTCGATGCGCTGCGTCACCACCGGCATGGAATTTGCCAGCGAGATGGTGATTCGCGCGATACGCGGCAAGCTGCGCATCGAGGAGCGAGACATCATCTACCATCCGCGCGCGGGGGATTCCAAGCTGCGTTCGTTTCGCGACGGCTGGCGGCATCTGCGCTTCATGATGCTGCACAGTCCTTCGTCCATGATGATCCTGCCCGGGCTGATCGGCTGGCTGATCGGTTTTGCCATTATTATTCCGCTGGCCTTTGGTCAAATCACGCTGAGTGAGCGTGTCATTGATATTCACTCGATGATTGTGGGCGGCATCATTAACGTGATCAGCATTCAGCTCATCCTGGTGGGGCTGCTGGCGAAGGCTTACGCTCATTTGTCGGATCTGCATCACGACCCGCTGATCGCCTGGTTCTACCGCCGGTTCACTTTTGAAAAATCCATTGCGTATATCACGCCGTTCATTCTGCTTGGGTTGGCCCTGACGTTCTGGGTCGTACTGCGCTGGATGGGCGGGGGGTTCGGCCCTCTGAATCAATCGCGCCTGCTCTTCCTTGGGCTTATCTTTCTGGTCAACGGCGTGCAACTGGGGTCTTCGGCCTATCTCTTCAGCATTATGGCCCTTCCGCGCTTCATTGATGCGCTGCCGCCAAGCGAAGAAGACCGAGGGGTCGCAAAAAAAAGCGGAGAATAGACCATGCAGAAGAAAAAAATTCTCGTCACGGGCTCTTCGGGTCTGATTGGCTCGGAGGTCTGCACTTTTTTTCATTCCCGGGGCTGCGCCGTACACGGGCTCGACAACAATCAGCGTGCTGTTTTTTTCGGTCCCCAGGGCGATACCCGTTGGAATCAGCAACGCCTCGAACGCGGGTTGCCCGGGTTTGTGCATCACGAGGCGGATATTCGCGACCGGCAGGCCATGCTTGAGCTTATCGCCGGCCTGCGTCCGGATGTGATCGTTCATGCCGCGGCCCAGCCCTCGCATGATCGCGCCGCCGCCATCCCGTTTGATGATTTCGATACCAACGCCGTCGGGACGTTGAATCTGCTCGAGTCCGCACGGCGCACGTGCCCGGAATCGCCCTTCATCTACATGTCCACCAACAAGGTATACGGCGACCGTCCGAACCGCATCGCGATGAAAGAGTTGGCCACCCGTTGGGAGTATGATGATGCGGCCTATGCGCACGGCATTGCCGAGAATTTCTCCATTGATCAATCCACGCATTCGCTCTTCGGCGCGTCCAAGGTGGCGGCGGATGTGCTGGTGCAGGAATACGGCCGATATTTTCGGATGCCCACCTGCTGTTTACGCGGGGGGTGTCTGACCGGTCCGAATCACTCGGGCGTGGAGCTGCATGGATTTCTGAGTTATCTGGTGAAGTGCAACCTCGAGGAAAAGGAATACCGCGTATTCGGGTACAAGGGGAAACAGGTGCGCGATAACATTCACGCCGAGGATGTGGCCCGCTTCATGTTCGCCTTTGCGGAGAATCCGCGCTGTGCCGAGGTGTATAATCTGGGCGGCGGAAAAGAGAACGCCTGTTCCATCCTGGAGGCCTTCGCCCTGACCGAGGCCCTTACCGGAAAAAAACAGCGGCACACCTATGTGGAGGATAATCGAGTCGGGGATCACATCTGTTACTACAGCGACCTGCGTAAGATGAAGGCACACTACCCCGCGTGGGGCATCACCAAGTCGCTGCCGGTTACCCTGCGCGAAATGGTGGAAGCCTGGCAGCATCGCTCCGCCACCTGATGAACCGTATGAACAGCTCGCCGGAAACCACGCAGAATCAAAAGAGCGGCGCCCCGGCGCCGAGCGTATCCGTGGTCATCCCGGTGCTGAATGCCGAGTCCTATCTGGACCGGTTGATTCCGGCCATTCAAAACCAGCGGCCCATCGCCCCGGTCGAAATCATTCTGGTGGATTCCATGTCCACCGACCGCACACGCGAAAAGGCGCTGACGTACGAAGGGGTGCGCGTGGTGCCGATCGAGAATTTTTCACATGGACGTGGGCGCAACATGGGCGTGCAGGCTGCTTCCGGCGGGATCGTGGCGCTGCTCACGCAGGATGCGCTTCCGGCGGATGAACACTGGCTGGCGGAGTTGCTCATGCCCTTTTCCGATCCGCAGGTCGCCGCCGCATACTCACGTCAGACCCCTTATCCGGACGCCACACCCATGGAACGCTTCTTTCTCGAAACGCATTTCCCCGCGCAACCCTCGGTGCAGCAGGCGCAGCCGGGAAAAAAAGAACTGACCTTTCAGCAGGATGTGTTTTTCTCCAACGTGAGCGGCGCGATACGGCGCGACCTGCTGCTGAAGCATCCCTTTGATGAAAATCTGATCATGAGCGAAGATCAGCAGTTCGCACGCGACGTGCTCCTGGACGGATACCGTATTGTGTATCAGGCGACGTCCGTTGTGCAGCATTCACACAACTATTCCCTGGGCACGGTATTCAAGCGCTATTTCGACAGCGTGTATTCGCTCACCCAGCTCTTCACCGGGCACGACATGGGCAAAAGCGCCTCGATGGGGCTGAATTATCTGTTTCGCGAGGCCCGTTTTATGCTGACGCATCATCCGCTCTGGCTGCCGTATTACTTTTGCTACACCCTGGCCAAAACGTCCGGGACCATTGCGGGGCACTATGCCGACCAGATGCCCCGATGGCTGCTCCGCCGTCTCAGTATGCACAGCTACCACTGGCGGGAAAATAAGGCAAAATAAGGCGAAAAAAGGGAGAATCGGGAATGCATTTCTCGCAAAGCGCATAGAGGATGCAGAGAAGTGCTCAAGGAAGGTAGGGAGAAGCCTCCGGCTGAGCCGCTCCGGCGGTTTGCCGGTGAGTTGTCACCGCACTCCAAAAAAATCCCCTGAAACGACGCTTTGCAATCCCGCTCCCTCTTTCGATAATCCGTTTCCTGTAGGAGCGCGATGAATAGAAAATCCCGGTTTTTTCCTTGGGTATGGATCAAGCACATCACTTGAGTGAGGGTATTGAATGAAGAGCCATCAAAATAAATGTGAAATGGTGTCAACTGATCGTATTGAGCAGAAGATATACCTGATTCGGAGACAAAAAGTGATGCTGGATCGGGATTTGGCAGTGTTGTATGGCGTGGAAACGCGCGTTTTGAATCAGGCTGTCACTCGGAATCTGCGTCGTTTTCCCAAAGATTTCATGTTTGAATTGAGCAGAGAAGAAATCAGGAACATGTCACAATCTGTGATATGTCTGGAAACGTTGAAACATGCCCGAATGTCACCGGTCACTCAAAATGTACCACCTGGGGTCACTTCAAAATGTACCACCTGCGAGGATTCATAAGTTACATTCGTTTCCTGTTTTGTCAATCTGCTCAATTTGTTTGTTTGCTGTTTCGTTTC
>JAQVYB010000202.1 GCA_028708815.1 Kiritimatiellia bacterium
TTCATCCTGCCCACCCAACTCCTCCCCACGCTCGAATCCAAACGTTGGCCGAATCTCTATTTCGCCGGCCAAATCAATGGAACCACCGGCTACGAAGAAGCCGCCGGACAGGGAATCGTGGCCGCAATCAACGCCGTCCTGAAAATACGGGGCGAATCGCCTCTCCTCCTGTCCCGTTCGGAATCCTACATCGGTGTGCTGATTGATGACCTGGTTACCAAAGGGACCAATGAACCCTACCGCATGTTTACCTCGCGTGCCGAATACCGACTGCTCCTGCGCCAGGCCAATGCCGATTACCGCATGGCGCACCATGCCCGGCGACTCGGCGTCAGCCCCGAAAACCTCCTGAACACCATGGAAACGGAACAGCAGGAAATCAACCGTGAGGTGGAGCGACTCCACGCCACCCGAATCGATGGAAAATCAGTGACCACGATTCTTTCAGAAACAGGCTCCGCTTATGATCAGCTGCCCGGCGCCAATACATCCCTCACTCCTCAACAAAAACTGGAAATAGAAACCCACCTCAAATACGATGGCTATATCGTTCGAGAGATGGAACAAATCGCCAAGGCCGCCAAACTCGAGAATAAACGCATTCCGGAGCAGATCAACTACGACGAAATCAAGGCCCTGCGCTATGAGGCACGCGAAAAACTGAAGCAGATCCAACCCCAAACTCTCGGACAAGCCTCCCGGATCTCAGGTGTCAATCCTCCGGATATCTCAATCCTGTCCATATGGATACGAAAAATAACGTAGGAGAGGTGCTATGCCCGGTCTCCTTGATTTCTATCAGATATTGGGTGAGAAGAGTATGGCTTCTAGCAATCCGTCGGACTTCAGGTACTCTTATACCCGACCACGCTGCTCAACAGTAGTGATTTCGATACTATCCGGGACATCATGACGGATTGCTTAATGCAAACAATAGTTTGCGCTGGACGCGTTAAACAAAAGACACACCAAAAACTAATGCACGCCGCATGTGCGGGTGAGATTTGTCAAATTCCTGCGAATTTCAGGTTGAACAGTCGTTTCATGTTGTAGCTCAGGGCAACAAGGTCCCATTCCCCCTGAACTGCCGCGAGACCTCTAAGTGAAAAAGGTGTAAAGCCTAGAAGATCGTTCGTACCTTGAAAGACTCAAAGTGATAGATAGATTATTGCATCACCGAAAGACCGACAGGCTGCTAGTACATTTAAAAGCACCAAAAAGTACCATTTTCAGTTTTTAGAACCGCGAATGAACGCCAATAGACGCGAATACTAAAGTAGACTCTTCGCGCATATCCTGCTAATCATCAGTATAATAAGTCATTCTACTCTTTATCCGTCTGCTGCATAATTCGCGTTCATTAAGCGTCAATTAATTGAAGCGAATCGATTCGGTGTTTTCTTCAAGGCAAAGCGATGAATGAATGCTCCGATCAGACGATCGGCGCTCCCGGGCAAGCCACCGACCGCAAAGCCCAAGCTCCGTGTGCTCCGTGTCCTCTAGCGTAGCGGGTGGTAGAAAAAGAGTCTTAACCACCCGTTCCCGTTGGTCACTGGAGAACACGGAGAACACAGAGGCTTAAACGAGGTCCATTAGCGTGAATCAGTGGTTCAAAATCGCAAAGCCACCTGCAAAACAATCGGTGTGATTTTGTCGGAGATGTTATTCGTTGCTTTCTTCATTCGTTGGGATAATTCCGTTATATGCGATCTACCGTTCAGCTTATCCCCGATCATTCCGGAAGAACCGTTTTTCGCGACCTTTCGCGTGTTGCGTAGTTAAAAAATGTATTTTCCGGGTCTCCTCCCCCCCTCATGAATGCCGCTTTGCCAGTCTCAATCTGTGAAAATCGGTGTAATCCGCCTTCGTTAAAACTACGGCGTGACACGCCTGTGGACAAATAAATATTGGTTACGTCTCTGTTGCGTTAGGAAAATGAGTGTCCATTAGTGATTCGCTTCTTCTTCGTGTCCTTGCGCCTTTGTGTGAGAACTTCTCCACTCATTTTTTCGAAAATTTCGTGTCATTCAACCGATCTGTTGCTAACCTTTTGACCCATGAAAAAAATCAACCATGTGCTCGAATATGTGCTCCTCCGGCTGCTTTCGGGCATCATTCGTGTCCTTCCACTGCGTCTGGCCTTTGCCCTTGCCTGGGTCCTGGCCTGGTTTTCTCATCAGGTCATCCGATTCAGGGTCCAGTCCGCACGGCAACGCATCAAGCAGGTCTTCGGCGAACGTTTCTCGCGGTCGGAAGTCAACCAGATCGCCTGGATATCCTGGCGGAATCTCTGTTTCACTGCAACGGAAGTCTTTCGTATGCAATCTGTTACGAAGGAATATATTTCGAGCTACATGGAAACGGATCAGCTTGCCCGGCTCCAAAACGTCATCGCTTCAGGAAAAGGAGCCATTCTTTGTGTGCCGCATATGGGAAATTGGGAACTGGGCGGCCTTTCCGCCCATCTGATGGGAATTCCTTTCTTTTTCATCGCAAGACGACAAAAAAACCCCCTGACGGATGCCTATTTAAACAAAATGAGACAAGTGACCGGGGCCGACACAATGATGAGTGACGATCAGGGCATGCTGCGTAATGCGGTTAAACGCCTGAAACGGGGCATGGTTTTTGCCATTTTGCCCGATGTGCGCTCGCGTACGCCCGCGCTAAAGATTCCGTATCTGAATGGCGAAGCAAACATAGCGCAAGGTATGGCCCTGTTTGCTCATCTTGCCAATGTTCCGGTAGTCCCCGCCCACACTCGACGCGTCGGATGGTTCCGTCATGTATGGTCGATTGGAACTCCGGTTTATCCCGACAAAACCGCCGATCGCGATAAAGATCTACAGCGTATGACGGAAATTATTTTCAATTATTTTGACCAGGCCATCCAGGAAACCCCCGAACAATACTTCTGGTACAACAAACGCTGGGTCCTCGATCCCCTCTAACACAACGCGCCTTCCTGAACCACGTCAGCAAAGGGCCCGTCCTATATTTGAATTTCTCAGCCTTCGAATAGACTAAGAATCCTAACGGCCCACTCCATCCCTCCTCATCTATGAACGAAGTGCTACCGACCATGATCAGTGTTTTGCGGGACCGTCCCTTGTGCGAAATGGGTTTTTGCTATTTAACCAGAACCTTTAGTGAATGCCCCTTGTTCTGCTCAAAAAATCACCGTTTTCGTATAAAATACAATAAGAGCCGTTACGGATCTATTTCAGGTAAAAATGAATCGGCGCAGAGCATATAATCAAAGCAATGCCTGTTATATTTTGCGCGATAAAGAGTTGACGATTCTTTTAGGTAGTCTTTAAATCACCACACACTATATTCATAAGGAGGCTGTCCCCATAATCGATGCCGTTGTTGATAAGGGGGAGAGAGACGTTGAATAAGAATTTAATGATTTCCGTATTGGATACTTGCCGACTGCTTGGATCACTGATTCAGGATCGCCTGCAACATTCATTTCCTGAAGCAACCATCCACCTGCTTACCAGAATGCCGGAAGAAAAATGCGCGAAGAACTGTCCGCACTATTTATTTATAAACGTGGAATTTTTACTGCGTACGACTCTGGGACATCTGGCACAACTGAAAAACAGATGCTTTTCGACAGAAGAATCAATAATCATAGCCTATGCCTCGCAAACGTATCCGGTGGGCATGTATAAACAATTGATGAAAGAGGGGATACAGGGAATTGTCACCGCCGATGAATGCTCCACGAGCATTGCTTCCGCCTTGGAAATCATCCGCACACAGGGTTTCTATATCAGTGCAGCCCTGCAAAACTCATTGATGAATTTTGAATGCCAACGGTTCTTCAAAGACCAGTCAAAAACAGGTCTGTTTTCTCCGCGTGAGTTGGATGTCTTTATGCGGCTTGGCCGGGGAATGTCGGTGAAAGAAATCGCAGACAACCTGTGTGTCAGCCCCAAAACGATCCAGACATACCGCGAACGCATAAAGAAAAAAATGGAAGTCAATGATTCGCAATCGCTTGCTTTTCATGCGTTTAAAACATGCAGCGGGATGCTTCTGTAATCTCCGTCCCGGTAGCGGGCTTGTAGGTTCATTACCTACACGCGTAGGACTTTCGCCTTCTTTTCCTGTTGTGCTTTATCGCGTTATTCTCCTCTCGTGTTTGTGTGCTGTATTGTTTGCGGAAATCCTTGCGGGGAGTCCATCATGAAGATGTTGCGTTTGCTGTCCTGCATCAGTGTATGTGCGGTGATATTATTCGTTTCGTTATCTCGCGCCTGGTGTCAGGTGGCGGTTTCAGAACCATCCGGATTTTTTCGGATATATATTCCATCCAATAACACCTCTTTTCTGACTTTGCCTATGGAGGTTTCGGGCAGCGATCTGTTGGAACAGCTCAACGGTCAGTTGGTTGGCGAGGTGGATCAGGAGGTGGCTGACGGCATCATCTTCTGGGATCAGAACAACCAGGAATATGATGCTTATTACAAAGCGGATAATACGGGACGGGAAGAATATAACGGTAGATGGTTCGAACTTGATTCAGGAACGAACTGGATTGAATGCACGAACAGCCTGAATCCCGGGGAAGGTTTCTGGCTGGTTAATAACCACAGCGACATTGAGTTGTTTGTTTCCGGCTGGTCACTCATGGATTCAACATTCGATACGGTTTTGAAGCCGGGATTGAATACCATTGGGTTCCCCTATCTTTTCTCGCTTTGTCCCGACGCCGCCGGCTTTGCCGCCTCCGGCGCCTATGCCGGTACCAATCAGGACACATCGGATGTTTTGATCTATGTCGACTCAACAAACTGGTTGCTGGCAGCTTATCCGGAAAACACGTGGCAATCCTCGACCGGTGGGTCAGCAACCACCTGTTGGAACATAACCAGCGCCGCCTGGTACCAGAACAAAAGCACCAATGATTTTATCTGGACGGCCTCAAGACCGTATGCTGACTTATTCTCTTCCGCGTCCAATGCCCCCCAGATAGCTTCAATCGAAGAGACCTCCACAACGCACAGCGTGGTCATAACCATCCAAACAACAGGCGGGACGGACGAGGTGGTTGAAGTCTTTTATCAGGATGTGGCCGTAGCGGGCTGTTTGGATCACGCAAACTGGGCCGTCGCCGCGCAGGGACTGTCAGATAGTGGCGACTATCTGGTCTGGGAGGATGCCGGAGATATCGAACGCACTCCGCCTTCGAATGTTTTTTCCCGCCTGTATGTCGCCGCCCGGCAGGATCAGGACAGCGATGGCGATGGCATTTCCGATGCCCGGGAACTGCTCGTTCCGTCGTTTTCCGATACGGATAACGACGGAATGGCCGACACATGGGAAACGAACTACTTCGGCGGTCTTTCCCAATCAGCCGAAGGCGATAATGATGGCGACGGTATTTCCAACCGCGATGAATACCGCCGAGGAACCGATCCAACCGATTCTTCTTCCACACGCATAACATTCTTCGTGAATGCCGCATCGGGCCGTGAAGCATACGACGGCCTGACGCGCCTGGTGACGGCGCTGCATGGGCCCAAAGCGGCAATCCAATCAACCGCCTCCGCCGCAGAGACCAATGACCGCATCGAAATCGCGTCCGGCTCCTATGCGGAATCCGGGCTATCCAACAGCGTTGTACGGGTTGTTCTGGTCCCGGTGGGTACCGTGCAGATAACCCCGTAAAAAATATTATAAAAGAGAGAGTTTATATAGAAGAGATCATCAGGAGGAACATATGAGTATAAAGATCAATCGAGCCGTCGCAGTACTGGTTATTGGGTTGTCAGCAGTCCTGTCCGTCCCTTCCGCACATGCCGGAGACTATGTCATCGATGGCAATCTGGTGGTGAATAGTAATACGACCCTAGAGCATCTATCTGTCACGAAGAATATTATCATCGGGAGCGGGTCCGCAAAGGGTGAGGGTGCGTTGGTTCAAGGAGTTTCCTCATTAGCAAGTGGAGCTTATACTCGCGCAGAAGGATATTATTGCTCCGCCGTAGGCGCCTATAACCATGCCGAAGGCCTTGGGAGTAAAGCCCGCGGTTATGCAAGCCATGCCGAAGATAATGCCATTTGGCAGAGAGATCCATCATTTTTCATCATCAGCATACTCCTTAATGAGTTTGATATATTCTGCTACCAGAGATTTTGACAGCCCGGTTGCCTGATGTATCAGTTCCGGATCAGG
>JAQVYB010000203.1 GCA_028708815.1 Kiritimatiellia bacterium
AAAGGATGAGGAAGTGGGTGCTGTTGATATACGGCATCATCACGGCCTTCTTTCCGTTTACACGGACCGATGTTTTCCTCGGAGGGGTTCATAAATACTTCTGGGGGTACTATCCTTATCGGGCCAATTACATTTACACGGTGTTCATGACGTTATTCATGTTTCTGTGGTTTATGTGCATGGTGAGTCTTATACGAGCGCTGATAACAACCTCGTCGGATACGAAAAAAAAACAGCTGCACATCATTTTTATCGCCTATCTGGTGCTCAGTATCGCCTGCACTGATTTTATTGCCAAATATGAAATATCGGCCTATCCATGGGGATACGTTCCCGTGGCCGTTTTCATATTTCTCGTTTTCTATGCCATCGTCCGCTATGGGTTTCTTGAAATAGAAACCGTGGTACATCGCACAGCGCTCTGGGTTCTTACGAGTGCCTGCATGCTGGTGCCTCTTTATGTATTCTGGGTTGTCTACCTGCGGGCTGATGTGCCTCATAACGCCGCCTTTCTGACAGGAATCAGCTTTCTTCTTTTCGGTCTATTCGGCGTGTACAAATCCCGCGTTCAGCCCTTCGTTGATCACGTTTTTCGTCGCAGGAAGTACGATTATCAAACGGTGCTTGCTCAGTTGAGCCATAAGCTGGGGTCAAATCTCGACATTGACTCCATTGTTGCTGCATTGCGTGAAGAATTTGCCGAGTCGCTGTACGTTCGTGAAACGCACATTTTGATGCACAAAGAGTCAGGAAATGTTTCGCAGTTTGAGGAAGTGCAGTCGGTAGATGAGTCATCCGATTCCGGCTCCGGCTCCAATCGTTCATTTCTGCTTGACGAAAAACATCCGATATGCCGCTGGATGGAGCAGCGGCGGAGATCGTTCTGTATCAGGGCTGTTCAAGAGGGTGATTTATCTCCGAATGAGTTGGAGGAAGCGGTGCGTTTCATGCGGCAGTTCCAAATCGAAGCGCTGGTGCCCATTGTTTTGGATGGGGAAATCGCGGGGTTGATCGGACTGGAGAAGCGCATCAATTTGAAGCCGTTTTCTCCGCGGGATCTCATCTTGCTGGAAAATATCGGGCAGCAAATTGGTGTGATTGTTCACAATGCGCTTCATCACCGGGATGTCGTGGAAATGGAGCGCCTGGATCAGGAACTCAGCCTGGGGAGGGAAATTCAGACAGGGCTGTTGCCGGAAACTCCCCCGGAGGTCCCCGGTATTCAATTGGCCGGTTTGATGGTTACCGCGAAGGAAATTGGAGGCGACTATTATGATTATATCTGCAACGGACAGAAAGAAAGCTTGAGACAGACGGTGGCCATCGGCGATGTTTCAGGAAAAGGCGTTGGGGCGGGGCTTCTAATGGTCATGGCAAAGACGGCTATCAATACCGTCACCGCCCAGGAAGAGGAGGTGACCGTGGTGCTGCGCAAGGCCAATGAAATTCTCTATCGTTACATGGGCAATGACAAATTCATGTCGCTACTGCTGATGCAGTGGAAACCCTCGGATCGCAGCCTCTGTTATGCCGGGGCTGGGCACGAGCACATCATCCATTACCACAGGAATGGGATGACGCGTTGTCCAGATCCATCCATCCGCCGCACTCTCGTAAAAGAACATGCCGAAGCCTTCCGTTGTGGCGGGATTGTGCTGGGCATGATGCCGGATATCGGGGATTTTATGGAAGAGCATGTTCTACAGGTCGAGCCGGGAGATAAAATGGTCCTTTATACGGATGGCGTGACCGAGGCGTGCAGCCCAAGCGGCGACATGTTCGGTCTGGAGCGCCTCTTGGACGTGGTTGAGGCTTATGGAACCCTTTCGCCATCCCTTCTCCTCGATCGCCTGAAAAGTGAGATATTCGGATTCATGGATCATGCTCCGCAGCACGATGACATTACTCTGGTTGTCATGGGAATTCAGGAAGAGAAACAACGTCCGGGCTTCGCATAGGATCAAGGTTGAAGGATGATGTTTTGAGTTTTCATTCGACGTGGGTGTGAGTTGTAGAGCCTGTCCGGCATAATGGCGCAACTCTTAGCCATTCAAGAAGATGAGGTGAAAACAATCCGACTGGAGAGATGTTTTTCCCTCTCCAAAAAAAATCGCCCCAATGGATGGAATCCTTTCGGATCGTTGGAAACAGAGACATAACAAATGCCTTCGTGTCCGCCCTGCAGTATAACATTTTTTTTGGTATTACCGGTCTTTCGTATTGACAGCTTTCGTGTAGCTAGGCTGGAGAGTCCTCTTTCAGTGTTTTGCTCATGCCGCATTGCTGTATGGAATACTCGGGAGACCAAGCAGTGATTCTTTATTCGTGTATAATGTGATTAAGAATATAGCATAACATCATGACATAAAAGGGGAAAGCCTATTATGACGTATTACGGAATGACTGCGCATTAGTAAGCCATCTGGCAATGTGAAGAAAATCATCGAAATAAAAAAAGTTGATTAATTCTGTTAACAAAAGCACGTCCGGGATGTATCTAGTATACAAGTTGACATCTATGATTGTTTCAATAAATGAATGGAGGAGGCCTGATATGAAGTCTTCGATTGTTGGCTGGATCAGTACGATCGTCCTTTTATCCCTGCAAACCGTGTTTGGGATGGACGGATTCATTGGCATCACCAATGGCTATTTCTATGATCAATCCACGGGTGAACCGTGGGTGCCTCATGGGATCGCCTATCAGACGTGGAATCGTCCGCTGGGGGTATGGCAAACCCATGCCCAGATTGACTACGATCTGGACGAGATGGTGAAAATGGGTGCCAACAGCGTCCGAATTGACATGGTCTGGAAGCATATCGAGGGCGACGGCGCGACCAGCGTTGAAGAGGGGGATGGCAACTATGACTGGTCAAACACGGATTATTTTGTGGAGGCTTGCGAGAAGCGGGGGCTGCGGATTTTTGCGCTGGTGGGCTATCAGTGGCCGCCGGATTGGTTTCCGCCCGAGTGGTACACCAAACATCCGCCGGAGGTGGATTCGGAAGGAATCGTTCATACGAACCAATGGATGTCGGACATTATCAATTACGAGCATCCTGAAGCGAGGGCGCAATATAGGGAATGGCTGCATGACGTCACTGAGCACTATAAAGACAGTAAAGCGGTTGTGGCGTGGATCGTCGGGAATGAATCGGGTTATCTCGGCCTGTGGAGTGGATTGCTGGATGGCTATGATCCAGAGACGGAACAGTCGTTTCGCGATTGGTGTATGACGAAATACGGGAGCATTGGAGCGGCCAACGCGCAGTGGGGGACGGCGTTTGGAGCATTCACCAACGTGGTTTTTCCGGATCAGTACCGCGCGTATGGTCCTGAAGGGGCGGTCTGGGCGGATGCCGTGCAGTTTCGCGAGGATTCGATTGCCGAGTTTACAGCGATTGGTGCGGCGGGTGCGAAATCCGGCGATACGAACCATCTGATTTCCTATTCCACGGTGGGCATGCAGTGGGGCGAAGAAGATTGGCGTTACCATGCCGAAGATCGTGGAAAAATTACGGCCGTGTGTGCGGAAAGTAATGCGCCGATTGATTTCTTTTGTGTGAACAATTATCCGTGGTCGATTCTGGGGCATGAATCGCAGAATGCGCATTGGGGCATTTCCTACACCAAGAAAGTGGCCAAGGTTCCGGTGATGTATTCGGAGACGGGCTTCACGAGTTCAGAAACGATGTGGCCGGGCATGAACGAGGCCCGTCAGGGTCCGCTCGTTCGAAATGCACTGTGGGAGAGTCTCGAAGCGGGTGCCATCGGCACGCATATCTTTTCCTGGATGGATCGTCCGTATATCACGGATCGCGAAAAGGGCTTTGGGATTGTCTATGCCGATCGGCACATCAAACCGGCCTTCTGGACAAGCCGGGACTGCTTTACGCTGATGGATCAGGTGAAGATTCAGGATCTGCTGATGGGATCGGAAGATCCGAAGCCGGACATCGGTTTTCTTTGGACGGATGCGAACGATTCGCAATACAACCGGTATGAATGCGAGATGCAGCAGATGGCCGGGGCCCTGGAACGGCTGGGCTACGAACCGGGCTTCCTGGATATGAACGATCTTGCCGATGGTTCCTATACCAATTTCAAAGTCATCATTCTGCCGCGCAACATGCGGGTGGAAGATGAAGTGCCGGGTAGCGGTAAGACGGTGCTGGATTTCCTGAATGACGACGTGATTTCGAAGGGGATTCATGTGCTGGCCAGTGCGGATCTGCCCGGTATGCAGGATGCCCACGGCAGAACGCGTGAAGAATTTGAAACGGAAGTCAGCAATCTGTTCGGCATTGACGCCTCCAATGTGAGCGGATTCGAAGCCCCACAGCGCCGGAACGAATATGTGTCGTGGTATTGGCAGCCGATTACCGTGCAGTTCAATGGCAATGTCCCGGCGGGGTGTCCGGTATCCGGTAGCCATTCCTATTCTCCACAGGTGTGGAAATATTATGACGGGATCAAGGTTGCCAACGGCGGAACTGTGCTGGCGGAAATGACCATGCGTAACAAAGGTTTTGAATCCGGCCTTGATGAATGGAATAAGTGGGGCAATGTAGCCATCGCGAACAATGTGGTTTATAACGGTTCACGCTCTGTTTCGATATCCAGTGATTCCGGTATCTGGCAAAATTTTCCGGTGGTTCCGTTTGGTCGGTATGCATTCAGTGCGTATCTTCGCAGCAACACCGGACTGTTAAGTTTTCCTTTGAAGAATGGGGCAGAAGCCCGTGTGGTCATCGAGTGGCTGGATGAGAATGAGAATATACTGGGTGAATCGTGCAGCGAGGCGCTGAACACGGGCAATAATGCCTGGGTGGAGTACAAGGTGGATGCCATTGCTCCGGCCAATGCCTGGACGGGGCGGCGTATTGTTCGCGTAGATGGAGGAGACGGTCGGGTTTATGTGGATGCCCCGGAAACCTCGCCGGCGCTGGTGGTGAAGGATCACGGGAATGGTAAATCCGCCATCTTTTTGTATTCGGTGGGTGATAATAAAGCGGATGGGGATGGGGATGGCGAGATGGATCCCGGTCCGTGGAAATGGCGTTCGGATGTGTTGGGTTCCGTCATTCGGGATTATTTCGGCGTGCAACCCAGCGTACAGGTGTTGGGTGATAATGGGTATCTCTGCCTGGCGGAATATCGTACCTGCACGAGCGGCACCCTTTGGCAGATTAAGAATTACAAATACGATTATTACACGAATTATGAAGAAAATGTGAATAATGCCGGCGGGGCCTCTCAGCGATTCACCATCGGGAGCGATCTCTTCCTCGGCAACACGGTGGAGACTTTCTACCAGGGAAAAATACTGACGAATAACTGTGATGGAACCATAACCCTGACTCTTCCTCCGGATGGTATGGAAATGCTCTATGTGTATGGCGATGGAGAGTATCATGCACCCGAGGTTACCAATGAAGTGGATACGGGCTATGCCTACAGTATGTATGGGCAAAACGGAGGTCGAACGCATGCATCCGTAAGTGGACCCCAAAATGTAACTTCCAACAGCATGTATCCGGCATGGCAAGCTGGAAATGGTTTGAATATCAGCGTGCCCTGCATCATTGACAACGGGTATGTTTACACCGTGGATCAGGATCAAATCAGTTGCCACAATTTATATTCGTCATCGCAATCACTAGAGTGGAATATACTGGTGGAGACTAATGCTACGGCTTGGGCACCTTATCCCATTGACTTATATATGAACTACCGGGGGGTGGCTATAGAGGATGGTATTTTAGTGGTTCCCTATAAAATGCCGAACGGTGTCCCCGGCAAGATTAGTGCTTTTGATGTAGACAATAAGGGCGAACTAATATGGACAACCAATATGGTCGGCTTTTTCTGTCGCCCTCCGGTTATTCATGACGGTGTTGTGTATTGTTCCGATAAAAGATACGTATACGCATTGGACTTACAGACCGGAAGAGGAAAATGGACCAATACAATAACTGCATATATAGGCGATCAGAGTGCTTATGCCGGAATCAGTTATTCCGACGGCTATCTCTATATTCCTCAAGGTGGTAATATATATATCTATGATGCTGCATCGGTGAATTGCGTCAAGACCTTGGAAAGTGTTCGAAATGTATATTATGAAGGTAACATTCTACTGGCTGATGGAAAGTG
>JAQVYB010000041.1 GCA_028708815.1 Kiritimatiellia bacterium
TTCAAGGTGGCATGCAGTTCGGCAATCAGTTGCGTTTGCTTCGCAATTTGTGCATTCCACTGTTCCGCTTCATTTTTTTGTTCCGTCTGTTCCGTACGGACTTTTTCGTATTTTGACTGCCAATCACGCACCTGCTCCATCAACTGGTCACGTTCTTTGCTGAGATCCGCGAGCTGGGCACCCACAGATCCGGCCGTTTCCAGATCCTTTTTCATGCGCTCCACCAGCTTCACATTCAACTCGTTACTTTTCTGTAGGTTGGCCAGTTGTTGGCGCGTCTCGTTCAATTCTCGCTCGGAATCTTCCAGTTGAGCGGCTCGTTCCCCTGCCCTCTCAGCCTCCTGTTGAACACGCAACAGGTCTTTCTTCAACCCGGCCAATTCGTTCTTTGTTTTTTCCAACTCCGCCTCACGTTGCGTGCCCTGTTTTTCGTTCGCATGCATCGTGGACAGCTCATTTTTGGCGGCCAACAAATCCTTCTGGAGCGTCTCGTTATCCGCCCTCGTTTCGTTCAACTGCCGGGTCAAATCCGCAACCTTATTCTGTATGATGCTTAACTGCCCCTGCACCTCTTCATTTGAGGCACTCCACTGTTTTTTAGCTTCGCCCAGACGTGCGAGCTGTTCGTTGGCACTTTTCAGTTCCGCCTCGTACTTGTGGATCGCCTCCTCTTTCTTCTCGGCGGCATCCCGTAGCTGCCCCATTTCCTGAGTTCGGGCACGAAGGTCTGCATTTTGTTTCTGCAAACGGCCTAATTCCGCTTCGGTCTTATCAGTAAATGAAGTGGCAGCCTGTACGGCCTGCGAAATCTTGCTCTCCAATTCTTTATTCGCCCGCTTCAGGTCCGATATCTGTTTATCTTTTTCTGCAACCTGTATCACCCACTCTTCGGTCTTGCGCTCTGCCGATCTAACCGCAGACTGAAGTTGCTGGTTTGTTTTTTCCACATCCATATGCTGCGCAACAACCGCTTCTGCATCCTTCAACGCCGCAGCAAGTTTCACGCGCCAGGCCTCATCACTTTCAATCACTTCCCGTTCCAGATCATCCTTTTCTTTTTCCGATTCAATCAGCTTCTTTTCATAAGATAGTTTGGTGTCACCCAAGTCCTTCAATTGAGACTGCAGACGCCTGATTTCATCCTGCCAGGTGGCGGAGTTTTCCTTTTCCTGGGCCAATTCTTTTTTCATGGAAAGCAATTCTTCATGCTGTCTCCGGCCTTCCCCATCCAATCGACGTTCCAGCTCCTGTTTTTCCTTTTCGAGGTCTTGTATCGTGCTTCGATAACCATCAACCTCTGCACCTGCCGCAGCCAACCGCGACTGAACATCCTGCATCTGCGACGCCAAGGCTTCATTTTTCTTTTTCTCTGTAATCAAGGCCAACTGCGTTTCCTTCACGTCATCCCGATGCTTCAATTCCAACGCGCCCAACTCCGAGCGTAACGATACCGCCTCCATTTCTTGAGAAGCCATTTCCTGAATGCGCTTGTCCTTCTGCTCCAACTGACGCTGGAACTGAGCGATTTGATCATGTAGGTCATCCGTTTCCCGACTCTTTTCTCCGGAACGGGATGCAAGTTTTTTCTGAAGGTCCTCGTTTTTACGAACAGCTTCCGCATACTCCGATTTAATTTTCTCCGTCAGTTTTTCGGCGTTGTTCTTCTCCGAAAGCATTTTACCCAATGCCACTTCCACATCCATTTTTTCCGCAAGGGCATCATCCAGGCGGGCCTGCAACTGTTCTTTCTGTTGATTCCATTCCACCTTTTCCAGTTGCGAAAGTTCCAAAGACGACTTGGTTTTTCGAAGCTCGTCTATTTCCTTGGCAGCCGACTCCAGATCAGTCTGAACTCTTTTGTAAGCAAAATCACGATCAGCCAGATCGGACTGCAGGGCATCCAACTGCCGTTCGGCCGCCGTCAGTTGTTCTGCATAGCGTTCTTTTTCCCTTGCTTCACGCCGTAATGCTTCCATCTCTTGCATCAATTGTTCAGTCTTGCCCTTGTTCTCCACATTTTCTGCGGCTGTGAGTGCCGATGAATTGGCCAGCTTGAGATAATCTTCCTGCAGGGAATCCATTTGTTCGGCTAAGCTTCTGTTTTGGGATGTCTGCCGATTCAGAGCATCGGCCTGATCGAACATACGTCGCTTCACCCCGGCAAGCTCCTGCATGGTTTGATTAAGCCGACTCTGCAGTTCCGTGTTTTTCGCTTCATAACGGCTCTTGGCATCCTCCACCGCCGGAATCCTTTCCCGCTGTTCCTTCAGCAGATCCAATCGCTCCCGTTCCGCCTGATCCAACGAAGCACGCAACGTTTTCACCGTTTCCTGAAGTTCCATGAAAGCCGAACGCTCTCGGTTCAACTCCTGCTTTAATTTCAGGTTATCCTGAGACCAGCGGGCATCCGTATTCTCAATTACTTCAGAATAGACCCTTTCATCTTCCTTCCGCGAAGACAGTTGCCGCTGCAGTGCCTCCACCTGATCCCTTGTTCTACCCAGATCAACCATCAACTTTCTGTTTTCTGCTTCCAGGTCAGAGCGCCTTATCGCAACGGAATCCCCTGCCGCATCCCCACGGGCCGGCTTCCCGGCATTTTTCAACTGCTTCTGTAAATCAGCGAGCGTTCCAGCCATGTCGGCCTTGTCCCGCTCCAACTGCTTAATGGTTTTCTCCAGATCCTTAATTTCACCGGAGTAATCCTTCCCGCCCTGCATTGACCCCATCGAATCACCCAGAGGCACAGGGGCATCCCAATCGTTTCCACCGGCGGCGCGGGCGCGCTTCAATTCCATTTTCAATTGTTCTTCGCGCTGTTGAGCATCTTTGAGAAGACCGTTCGTCTTTTCCAGTTCGCGCTGAGCCTGCTGCAAATCCCGATGGCTTCCTTGATCCTTTTTGGAAAGACGCATCTGCAGATCAGCCATTTCCTTCTGCATCTTTTTCTGCTCATTCTGAGCCTGATCCCACTGACGACGAAGGCGCTCCAGTTCTTCCGCCTGACCATACAACTGCTGCGTTTCCTTTTTTAATTCCTCATTCCGGCGCTGCAGGTTCGTCAGCTCTTTCTCCATCCCCTGCGGGGCGCCGACAGGAGCGGCAACGGCCCCTTCTTTACGAAAGCGTTTGTCGGAGCCGGGGACCGGATAATACACCTCCGAAGAAGGTACGGATCGGTTCAGGTCCCCGGAATCTTCAATGACCTCCGTTTCCTGAACATGCACGGGTTGAATGATCTGGATATCTTCCGCCATCTCGACAACCGGTTGTACGGGTTCGTTTTTCGCCGGCTCGAGTTCCTGCTGTTCAATCATATCCAGGATAAAGCCCAATTCATCGTCACCATCCGTCTCCATGGCCAGTTCGAGTGTGGAAATCTCCTGACGGCAATAAAACAACCTCGACTGCACCTCGGCAACCGACCATTCGGGGAATTGTTCACTGATTTCCATATAGGTATCACGCGCCTGCTCGTAGACTTGCAGCGCAGTACCATCCCGCCCGGCATCCCGGGCGGCATCCGCCTGAGCGATGTTTCTTTCCGCAGCATCACGCAGCGCTTCCGGACTTTCAGTCGCCTGAGCAAAAAGCGTGGTGCCGGCAACGGTCAGGAAGCCTGCCGCCAGCAGAACCATCATCCAAAGAACCGGACGGCCTTTCCGCCCGGTGAAACGAAGTATTAGGGTACGCATGCTGCCGTCCTTGTTGATCATTTTGTTTATGGATAAAGTATGTCTTCCAGGCTGGCATTTCTTTCACTGCCCAGCGCCAGAGACCGTTCGTAATATCGGCGGGCTTCATCAATCCGCAACTCATCGGAAGTGGCCAGAATAACCGCCATATTGAAAAGCGGCTCGTCATAACTGGTATCCAATTCCATGGATCGCTTGAATTCCTTTTCCGCGCGGGCCGACTGCCCCAGAGAATTCTGTACAATGCCCATATAGTTGTGAGCACGTGCATTCCGTTCGTCGAGAGACAGGGCTTTCTCCAGATAACGCACCGCGCCATCCATATCCCCCTCCTGCCAGGCAATCACACCAGCCATGCCCAAGGCATCCACATGATCCGCATTCACGGAAAGCAGCTTGTTAAGCTTGCCTTTAGCCTCAGCCACCTCGCCATCGGAATAGAGGGAAAACGCGCTGTTCATCAGCGTCGTTTCATGCTGCATCTGTTTTTCGCGGCGCGCACGCTCCGGATCCGGCTCCGGTTCCACTTCAGCCAGAACCGCCTCAAGGTCCGCATAATTATCAGTCGCTTCTTCGATTGCTGGTGCGGGGGCCTGCTCCTCCACGCCTGCCGCCTTTTCGACGGCCTTGGGCGCTTCTTTTGTTGCAATCATCTCCCCCTCTTTGACCGGCGTTTCTTTTGTAAATTTCTTCACGGGGGCGCCTTCCTTGGCGGTCTCCCCAAACACGGCCTTACTTGTTCCATTCCGCCCCGCATCCACGGTGGCGGACTGCTTCTTCCGGGCCAGTTGTTCCTGCTTAAGAGCCTCCTCCCGTTCTTTTACGAGCAGCTCCATTTCGTTCACACGCTGTTCCGCAGCCTTCAGAGCTTCCTTCAAGCGATTCATATCATCACTCATATCCAACTGCGCGGCCTCATATCCCTTTTTTCGCTCCTCTTTTTGTGACTTCTGCAGCTCTTCTATTTGAGCCTGCATCCGCTTGATCGCCTCTTTCGCTTCAACTTCTCCGGCAGTCTCCGCTGGAGTCGTTACGCGCACAGCCATCTGCTCGCTCGCCGTCAGAGATTCTTTCAGCATCCGGCTTTCCCGCTGCGCCTCCATCAGCTGGGCCTTCAGTGCATTCACCTGCCCGGTCAGCTCGTCGGCGTTGGACTCAACCGATTGTTGCAGCGACTGGAACTGCGCCACCAGTTTTTCCTTCTCAGCCCGAACCTTCCGTTCCTGCGAGAGCGCCTTTTTCAGCAGATCCACATTCTGAAGGGCTTTCTTGTTCTCCCGCTCGGTTTCGGCGGCATCCTGTTGAATGTTCTGATAATCCGCCAGCAGCTGTTGATGATCGGCCTGCAAAGCATTCAGATTGTTCTGCGCTATCTGCTGCGAGCGCAAAAGTGCGTCCATGGCGTTTGTGGCTTCCAACTCTTTTTTTTCCGCAATGTCCTTTTCCTGCTCCGCCATCTGAAGTTGCAACTGGAGCGACTCGATGCTCCGCTCCACAGAGCCTGAAAGTTGCTTGGCACGCTTGGCGAGGTCTTCCTGCACCTGCCTGCGTGCGCGCTCCTCTTCCAGTGCTTTTTCAAACACTCTCAAATCCTCGGTCAACTGCTCGTTTTCTCGGGTCAGCCGGGCCACATCCCGCTGCGCTTCGTCCAGCCCAGTCGTATTCGTGAGCAGACTCTGCTCCAGTTGGCGGGCCTTCTGTTCCAGCGTCCGGCGCAACTGCTGTTCCTCCTGAAACGCCTTTTTGAGAATTTCCACATTGCGTTCTGCCTGCTGCTTTTCCTGAGCCAGCGACTCCATGGAATTTATATTGGCATCCGCCTTACGAAGGCGCGCGGCCAGTTCCGACTCATTCTGCTGCATGGTTTTTTTCAATTCGGCATACTCTGCATCGGCCTGAGTCAAGGCATCGCGAAGACGGGCAATTTCCTCCACCCCTGCCTGAACCTGCTGCGCAGCTGCATTCATCCTGGTCTCATAATCCGCCAAACGATCTTCCATGTTCAGATAACCGGTATAATCCGTTTCGGCCTGCTTCTTTAACGTCTCGATCTGAGCACTCAGCTTTTTCTGTTCCGCCTCCATCAGGCGAATCTGGCGATTGGCCGCTTCCGCCCTGACTTCGGCATCATGCGCCGCCAGCTCCTTTTCCTGAGTCATCTGTTCCTGGGTCTTGCGCAGGCGCTGCTCTTTGGTTAATTCGTTGTTCAGCTCCCGAAGCTGATCCTCCAGCTTGTTTCGGGCCGATTCCAGCTGAACGATTTTCAGATTCGTCTGATCCAGTTTTTTCTGCAGCTCATTCGGTGTATCAGACACATTCTTCAGCCGGTTTTTATAAATTTCTATGGCCTGTTTGTTTTTTTGAAGTGCCTGTGTAAAACGGGCCAGGCGGTCCTTCAGCACTTTATTCTGCGTCTGTTCATTATCCAGATCGGCCTTGAGCTGATCACGTTCCGACTGAAAATAGTCAAAGGCTTTCTGAAGCCGGGCAACTTCCGCCTGCATGCGGTCCTTTTCCCGGTCTGATCCCGCACGTTGCGCCGACGCGCCCGCCCCCGGGAAAGCCACCAGCATCACAACCAGGAACGACATGAAAACAGTTCGTAATCGCTTCATTCAAACCCCTCGTACAGTATTAAAAGATCATCCCTGTATATACCAGGGCGCGCATCCATAGCAAGGGCAAAACAGACTGCCGTTCACGTCCCGCTCTTACCAGACATTTCAGCTTTCTCCCGCTCTTTTTTTGCATATTCTGTTTACGCATTCTCCATCAAAACATACTATCTTCTCAAGAATTCGGAATGCGCAGGCATACACTACAAGGAAAGAGAGAACGGACATGAAAAACAACCCCGGCCTCGAACAGTTCATTCTACAAGTCCCCAAAACAGACCTCCACGTGCATCTGGACGGCTCTCTGCGCCCGAGCACGCTCATTGAACTGGCCAAGGCCGGACGCATTGAACTGCCCTCCTACGAAGAAGCCGGTCTTATGGAGACCACCTTCAAAGATCAATACACAGACCTGCCCGACTATCTCAAGGGCTTTGCCTACACCTGTTCTGTTCTCAAAGAACCGGAAAATCTCGAGCGTGTCGCCTATGAATTCGCAATGGACAACATGGCCGAAAACGTGCGCTACGTGGAAGTACGCTTTGCCCCGCAGCTACATGTGACCGACAGCCTGAAAATCGAGGAAATTGTCCGGGCGGTATGCCGCGGGATGGACCGCGCTCAGAAAGAACAGAATCTGAGCGAAGCCGTACGAAACGGCAGCGACATCCCCTTCAACTACGGGTTGATTCTCTGCGCCATGCGCTGCTTCAACAAATTCATGTCGCCGTATTATGCCGCTTTGATCGAAGCCATGCCCTACGCCCCCAAACGCGAGGTGTTCGCCGTAGCCTCTCTCGAACTGGTCCGGGCCGCCGAAAAACTCGCCCACGAACAAAATCTCCCCGTGGTTGGGTTTGACCTCGCCGGCGAAGAATCCGGCTATCCGGCCATCTACCATAAAACCGCCTATCAATATGCCTCCTCGCATTTCATCAAAAAAACCGTACATGCCGGCGAAGCCTACGGCCCCGAATCCATCTTCCAGGCCATCACCGAATGCCATGCCAACCGCATCGGTCACGGAACCTTCCTGTTTGCCGACGATATGATCCAGGACAAATCCATCGAAAACCCCGCGGCCTTCGTGCAGCATCTGGCCGAATACGTCGCCAACCAGCGGATCACCTTTGAGGTCTGCCCCACCAGCAATCTGCAGACCAATCCGAAAATCAAAAATATAGCCACGCATCCTCTGAAGAAGATGCTGCAGCAAACGCTCTCCGTCAGCATCTGCACGGATAACCGTCTGGTTTCCAGAACCACCGTGTCCAACGAGATTCTTCAGGTGGTCCGAGAACTCAATATCACCCGAAAACAACTGCGCAACATCATTATTGCCGGATTCAAAGGCAGCTTCTTCCCCGGTTCCTACATGGAAAAACGAGACTACGTGCGCCGCGTCATCAACCGCTACGACCACCTGGAAAACGAACTGCTCGGACCAGAACCCGCCAACTGAAAACTCCTACCCCAAGAGAGGGCGCCAATGAAAAAAAACAAAACGGACTATCAGGAGCGCGTGGCCAAATATCCAGACATCCACGCCCCGGAAAAAATCGCCTCCACCGCAACCGATCTGGAAAACATGAAGTATCATCCCATCCTCCTGATCGATACTCCGAACTTTCTCCACATGAATTCAGCGGATCTGCTCAACGAGCTCAACCGACTGTCCGCCATGTCCGCAGAGGACTGGACCGCCGCAGGCTGTCCCGACAGTGCCTCCCATGCCGAATTCCGGGAAAAACACATCGGCCTGCTCCTCTACCACTATGCGCTCCTCTACCGCCTGCGCAACGACGAACCCGAAGCCTGGGACGAAATCAACGCGCTCTACGAAGATGATTGAGCAATGCAATGGATCCGTGTTTAAACGAAGAGTAGAATAGAAAACCGACGGTCTCCCGGAAAAAAAGAACCGGCAGGTTGTCGGGCAACACCCAATCACCTGCCGGGCTACGGTCAATGGTCTATAGTCTATAGTCTATGGTCTACAGTCTACAGTCTACGGTCTACAGTCTACGGTCTACAGTCTACAGTCTACGGTCTACAGTCTACAGTCTACGGTCTACGGTCTAGAGTCTATGGTCTATAGTCTACAGTCTACGGTCTAGAGTCTTCCCTTACTTCACCAGCATCATCAGGAACACCATCACGAAGAGAGCCACCGTCTCTGCGATACCGAGTACCATCAGGTAATTACCGAATCCCTGTCCGGTTTCGCCCAGGGCATCCGAGGCGGCCGCACCGCAACGGCCCTGATACCATGCGGAATAGCCCATCGCGATTCCGCCGAATACGCCCGCCGCAATCAGCGCCGGATAGGCCTGCGGATTGGACTTGGCGGTCGCCTTGAGGGAGTTCATCAGAATCATGCCGTAAATCGTCTGTGAAAGCGGAGCGCCCACAAACGTCACCAGTGTAAACGCCGCCGACTTGCCCTGCGCATAGGCTTTTTTCCATGCGCCGATCGCCGCGGGACCCGCCGCACCTACACCCAGCGCCGAACCCATGGCCGCAAAGCACAAGGCCGCCGCTGCACCGAAATTGCCCCATCCTGTCATAACTGCTGCATCCATAATATCGTCCTTTCTTTTACTGTCTTATCTCTCTTAACGGTTCTGCCGGCATTCTCCCGACGATTATTTTCTATGAAAGTGCCTGTTCCGGTTCCTTGTTCACCGCCTTGCTGCGAAACGGATCGTACTTATAGCCTTTCCATTGCAACCCCATATGCGATGAAAATTCCAGGGTGTTGAGACGAACCCCATGCACGAGAATGGCGAGGCCGCACAAAGCAATATTCAGCGCATGCCCCATGAAAAGTCCTGCCGATTTCAGCACCATCGACCAGATCGGATCTCCCGGGACAAACGCCAGCATCGTGTTAAAGGCGCTGGCCACCGCATAGCCCGCCGTGCCGACGGCGAACAAACGCAGGTAGGAAACCACGTCCGTGAAATTGCCGATCACCGTCAAAGGAAGCATGACGTGATTGAACCATTCCTCCTTCAATTTCGCGGGAGGCGTCATGAACAGAATAATCAGTACGATCCCCACCACAAAGGCGCCAATCACACCGGCCGGCAAGGGACGGCCCAAAACGAAGTAACCGGCCACGAAAAACATCGTCCACGTGGAAAGCACCCATCCGAGATGAGAAGCCGCCTGGGGCGTGTTGCGCAGGAGCCAGGCATTCCAGAGATGCGCGACCGACAAGTGGATGGCGCCGATCGTGAAACACAAGAGCATCACATTCTCCGGCGTATCCAGCCACATAATCCGCGGGATTGCCGCCGTTTTCGCAATACCGAAATAGGTGCCCGTCAGGGCGCCCCAGATTATCGTGGATACGCTCATAATATACATGAACGTGAATGGATACGCCGGCGCCGCAGGCATTTTCTTCCTTGCAAAAAACGTGAGCAGCAGGAACACCGCGCCATAACCCGCATCGCCCACCAGCATGGCAAAAAAGATACTCAGTGCGACCAGAAAAACCGGACTCACATCCACCTCATCGTAGCCGGGCAGAATGCCCGTCACATCGAACACCGACTGAATGGAGCGTACCCAGCGCGGATAACGTATTTTCGTGGGCGCCAATTCGCCGGGCGCGGGATCGTCAATCACCAAACCCCATCCGTGAGCCGCCGCCGCGGCGCGGATATCCGGAATGGATTCATCGGGACAGTATCCACTCAAAAAAGCAATGCGTTCAGACCCGCCCATACCCGCGCGGGCCTCTTCATAGCGCAGGTTGTCTTCCGCCTGCATCAGCGCCTGCGCCACCACGACCCGCTCGCCGCCCTGCGCGTGAATCGCCTGCATGGACTCATCCAACTGCTTCCTAAGCTGCGCAATTTCTTCGCGCACTCCGTTCAGCGATTGCTCCGGCAGCCGTAATTCCTGGGCGGAAAGCTTGAATTCCTCGCGGGCGATAACCGCCGCGTAACGTCCGTCCTTTGTTTCATTCAGCAACTGAAGGGCGGCTCCTTCCGGCAGCTCCGGCAGCTCACGGGCACCCAATTTGTATAACTTGATGAAAATGCCCCGCTCCGCCAGGCTTACAATCAACGCCGGATCAAAGGAACCATAGGGCTCCAAACGCTTCTCCTCGATCCGGAGGGCATCCAGACGCGTCGTCCATTCCTTCTGTTTTTCCAGTTGTTCCCAGATCAGACCAATCGTCGTATCCACCTCTTGTCCGGAGGGTTTTTCATGGTGCGCTTTAGGTAGCATATCCAGCACACGCCCAATGCGGAAGCGGCGCGTCCTGGCCGTTTCCAGCGGTTCACCCGCCGGGGCCTGCGTGTGCTTCACATGCACCGCGCCGATGCGCCGCAACTGCTCCAACGTCTTCTCGCGGTCCACATCCAAACACAGGATGCTCGTTTTTTTCATCGGTACTATCATGCGTACACCATCACTTCCGTTTCAACGCCGGGCTTACGCCGTCGCCAAAGCCGCCTGCTTGGCCGCCACCTCGCGTGCCACACTCTTGCCCTTCGCAATTTTCGCCCGCGCCACCGCCGAGGTCTGCTGATCGCCCAGAAAAATATTGATTCGCCGTATGCTTTCGCGGCTCTCCGGTATCTTCACCTTTTCAAAAAGATTCACGCGCTGATTGGTGGTGCGTAATTCTTCGCGCAGGCATTCCTGCTGATTACGCATCACCAGCCGTTCCACACGCAGACGCATCAGCTGCTGCAACACCTGCATACCCTTGTCCACCCAGAGCGGCGTCGCGAAATAGTCCGGCGCGGTAATGGCAAATTTCAAATCCTCCAGCACCGGAATCATCACGCCCGCGATATTCCCCTCGTCCAGCACCACCTTCTCCAGCTTGAGATGAGCTGAAAAATCAAAGGGCTCGGAAAACAGACGTATCCAGCTTTGCAGCCCTTGCAGCAGAGACTCCTCTTCGCGCCGCTTTTCCTCGATCTTGCTTTCGAGTTGGCGCACCTCCATCTGCAACTGCTGTTTCTTGAGCTGCAACGTCGGCAGATACCGCTGAAAACGCGCCAACGCATCCCGCTGCGCCTTCAATTCATTTTTTGTCAGCTTGATCTTCGCCATAACTCAAACTTCCATTTTTCCAATCATTGGAAACTTTTTTCACCGTTTTTCCAATCATTGGAACTTTTTTTCGCACTTTTTCCAATCATTGGAACTTTTTTTCGCACTTTTTCCAATCATTGGAAAACGCCCTCAAGGCGCTTTCTCTTTTTTTGAATCCGCAACCTTTTCTTCTATCTTCTCCTCTTCTTTCGTTTCATCCCCTTCCCCGTCGCCTGAACGGGCACTTTCAGCACGAGGGGCATCCGCCTTTTTCTTCGGCCAGAATTGATCGATCAGCTTGGTCGGGATACCGGTTTCCGCCGGTTCAAAACAGTCGTTCAGAATCGACCAGCATAGGTCCAACGCCTCTTCGAGCGGGATATTCACGGCCAGGGCCATCAGTTCCTTCTCGAAACGTTCGCCGTAGCGCAGAAGCTTGCCATCCCAATCGCTCATGCGGAATCCCATGGACTGCTTTTCCAGGGTCTCCTTGTAGTTGGCATAAAGCTGAATCATGGTATTCATGATTTGGCGGTGGTCGTCGCGGGTCTTTCCATTGACCTGCTGCTTGAGTCGACTCAGGGAGCCGAAGGGTTCGATGCGTCCGTTTCGCAGGTAGAACTGACCTTCGGTGATGTAGCCGGTATTATCGGGCACGGGATGAGTCACATCATCACCGGGCATGGTGGTCACGGCGAGAATGGTGATCGACCCGCTGCCCTCGAAGTCCACGGCCTTTTCGTAGCGCGAGGCGAGCTGGCTGTAGAGGTCGCCGGGGTAGCCTCGGTTCGAGGGAATCTGCTCCATCGTGATGGCGATTTCCTTCATGGCATCGGCAAAGTTGGTCATGTCGGTGAGCAGCACGAGTACGCGCTTATCCTGCAGGGCGAATTGTTCGGCCACAGCCAGGCTCACATCCGGCACCATCAGACATTCCACCGTCGGGTCCGCCGCCGTATGCACAAACATCACCGACCGCGAGAGCGCGCCGTTCTCTTCAAGCGTATCGCGGAAGAAGAGATAGTCGTCATACTTCAGACCCATACCGCCCAGAATGATCACGTCCACTTCCGCCTGGAGGGCGATACGTGCGAGTACGTTGTTGTAGGGTTCGCCCGCCACCGAAAAGATGGGGAGTTTCTGGGATTCAACCAGCGTGTTGAATACGTCGATCATCGGGATGCCGGTACGCACCATGTTGCGCGGAATGATTCGCTTGGCCGGATTCACGGAGGGCCCGCCAATCTCGATCATGTTATCCTGAAAGGCCGGCCCTTTGTCGCGCGGGTCGCCGATCCCGTTGAAGATGCGCCCCATGAGCGCATCGGAAAAGGCGGTCTGCATGGGTCGCCCGAGAAAGCGCACCTTGGAATCCGTGCCGATGCCGCGGGTCCCGGTGAAAACCTGCAAGGAGACCATGTCATCTTCCAGACGAATCACATTCGCCAGCGAGACGCCATGCCGAGAGGTCACTTCAGCCAATTCGCCGTTTTTCACACCGGACGCGCGGATGGTAATCACACTTCCGGCGATCTTCTCGATGCGGTGGTAGACTTTATTCATGTACGGTTACCTCCGCGAGCATCTGCTCGATTTGTTTTTCCAGTTTCTTAAATTCGTCGCTGCCGTCCGTCACCCGGTTCCAGTCCTTCGTCACCTGCGTGAGCGTCTGGAAGAACTTACGGGCCTCGGCCTTGTCCTTCGTAGTCATTTTGGTTTTGAGAATGCGGACGATGCGCTCAAAGACATAGCGCTGACGCTCGGCGCTGGTGGCGCCGTCCACTTCGTGATAGGCATCCTGCTGCAAATAGACCGCATCAAGATACTCCGATTTCAGATAAACGATGAAGTCTTCGATGCTGGTACCTTCTTCGCCCACCACCTTCATCATCTGGCCCACTTCGTTGCCGCGCCGCAGAATCTGCTGCCCCGCCGCCAGGTCGTCCGCCTCCACCACACTGGGATACTTGCTCCAGCTTTCGAGCGGGTCGATTGAGGGGTAACGCCGCGCATCCGAACGCGCCCGCGAAAGGCCCTCGAAGGCCCCCACCACTTTCAGCGTACTCTGCGTCACCGGCTCCTCGAAGTTGCCGCCCGCCGGACTCACCGTCCCGCCGATCGTGACTGACCCCGTGCCGCCGTCATTCAGCTTCACCACGCCGCCGCGCTCGTAAAACGCCGCAATCACCGATTCCAAATACGCCGGGAACGCCTCTTCACCCGGAATTTCCTCCAAACGACCCGAAAGTTCGCGCAGCGCCTGCGCCCAACGCGAGGTCGAATCCGCCAGAAGCATCACGTTCAACCCCATCTGACGATAGTATTCCGCAATCGTCACCGCCGTATAGACCGACGCCTCGCGCGCGGCTACCGGCATTGAACTCGTGTTACAGATGATCAGCGTTCGTTCCATCAAACTCTTGCCGGTGCGCGGGTCCGTCAGCTCCGGAAATTCGCGCAGCGTTTCCACCACTTCGCCCGCACGCTCGCCGCACGCCGCCACAATCACGATGTCCACATCGGCATGACGGCTCGTAATCTGCTGCAGCACGGTCTTGCCCGCGCCGAACGGCCCCGGAATGCAGTACGTGCCGCCACGCGCCACCGGGAAAAACGTATCCATGATGCGCACCTTGGTCACAAGCGGTTCTTCGGTTTTCAGGCGCTCGGCATAGGCCTTGATCGGCATTTTCACCGGCCATCTCTGCGTCATTGTCACTTCACGGACTTTTCCCTGCTCATCCTTCAGCTTCGCGACGACCGTATCAATACCGTACGAGCCTGCGGCGATCGGTTCTTCAACCGTCACTTTGCCGCGCACGGAAAACGGTACCATGATGCGATGCGTAAACAACCCTTCGGGTACCGTACCGATGGTATCGCCCGCGCGCAGCACATCGCCCGCCTTGGCCACCGGCGTATACTCCCACTGCTTCTCCCCATCAAGCGCGCGCAGATACGTTCCGCGCTTCAGGAAAAAGCCGCACTGCTCCGCCAACTCGGGCAGCGGATTCTGCAACCCGTCGTACACCTGGGTCAACAGGCCCGGGCCCAATTCCACGGAAAGCAGCTCCCCGGTGAATTCCACCTCGCCACCCACCTGCAAATCGCGTGTATCCTCAAACACCTGCGCCTCAGCGCGATTGCCACGGATACGAATCACTTCACTCTTCAACCGCGTATCGCCCACCAGCGCATAGGCTACCTCGTTCTGCACCACCGGCTGACTGAACTCAACCGTCAACAGGTTCCCGTTGACACCAACGACTTTTCCAAGGTTTTTTTCCATAGCCACTTTCCACTTCCGTTGTTGGCGACAGCCCTTCAGCCCGCCGCTTCTTGCTCTGGGTCCAAAAATCGAACCATCGAACCTTCTTCCGTCAAATTCCCGACAACCGTTTCCTCGATCACCTGCTTCGCCTTGGCATCGTCCAGCGACGCCCAGCGCCACGCCATTTGCAGCTTCACCGCATAGGCCAGTACCCCATCCAGTTCAAATTCGCGCCCGAACGCGAGATCATCCAGCAGCGTCCAGCGCCGCTGATCCAGAAAGCGTTCCGCTTCGAGCGGGTCTTTTGCCCCCAGCGCATCCTCCACCGCTTTCACCGACATCACATCGTATCCCGTGTATTCCCGGCGCGAGGCCGAGGCATCCGCATTCGCCGCCTCGGCGCGCGCACGCGCCAGTGCGCACCGCAACTGCGTATCGGCATTGATCCAACGCAGGGAAAAATCATCGTGGAGTTTTTCCGTTTCTCCGGCGGTCAGCGCATCGAGTTCCTGTGCGTCGGCTTCCGTCAGCAGGTCACATGAACTCCTGAATTGCTCCAGGGAGAGGAGCGGTTTTTCTCCGAGCCGCAACATCGGCAGGCTGGCGATAATCGAGGCGTACTGCATGAGTTATTTCCGCCCGGCGGTGACATTGCCCACGATTTCGGCCAACTGCGGACGCAGAAATTTCATCAGCGCCTCGGCGACGGCTTCATCCGTGAAATCGGTGTATACATCCTGCCCTTTCAGCCCCACCGTGAAACCCTTGATAATCTCATTATCCGTCTGAATCGTTACCTGCCCGTTTTTCATCGCCTCAGCGAATTTCGCGTTGAAGAACTTCACCACGGCTTCCTGATCCTGCTCATTCACCGAGACCGTGAGTTCCTGATCCTGCATACCCCCTTCGCACAGCTTGCCCAGGAGTCCCGCAATCACATCGCCCGACATCGCCTGATCCACCGACTCGCGCACCATCGAGGCAAAAAGGGATTCCACACCGCGACCTACCGTGATCAACAGGTCGCGCGCGGCCTGTTCAAGGGTTTTTTTGCTGCGTTCAGCAAACGCCTGCGCATCGGTATCGGCCTTGGCCAGCGACTGAGCAGCCTTTTCCTCGGCCTCCTTCACCAGCGCAGCGGACTTTTCCTTTGCCTTGGCGATCAGTTCATCCGCCTGCGTCTGCGCCTTCTCCACGGCGTCCTTCTGTATGCGTTCCAACAAACCTTGCAATTCTTCAGCCATGTCATACCCCCGGGGGCTTGGGTGTTATCGTGTCCTGGTTTACACGGATGTCCCTGTCCATAAATGCATCCTGTGCTTTAAATGAATAACGCCTGCGAATGTAGCAAAAGCCTTTTAAGGCGTTCAATGAAAAGATCATAATTTATCTGTTGCGGTTGCAGCATCTATCGGGCGAATCTGCATCATAAAGGCCCACGGAACAGGCAGGAAAGCGTAATAAAATCGTAGCGATCAGCGCGCAAAACGGGACACGGCGTGGCCGAGAAATCTCTGCAAACGGGCACGCAGGGACGCATCCGCTTCCCGGCATTCATCCAGCCCGTATCCCGGCTTTTTCTGGAAAACAAACACATCCTGATGCTCCCACCAGAACCCCTCCTGAAAAAACTTAAGCGTCAACCCGGGAATCCTGAAGGCTTCCTTGAGCACGTAAGCCGGATGCACCGCTGTCGCTCCATACTCTTCCAACGACAGATCCTTCTGCTCCGTCAGCGGGCGAAAATGAAATCCTTCCGCATCGTAGCGGCAATCACCAAAATACTGCCTCCGACTTTCCAGCCCGTGCGTGGTAAAAATCAAAAATCCCTCAGGCTCCAAGACCTCATACAAACGCTTCATCCAGCGCGAAAAGGTATGCTTCGGCATGTGCGAAAAAAAGGAGAGCGCAAAGACTGTTTTGAAAAGGCGGCCACCCGTATTCATCTCTTCCGGGCATGAATCGGAAAGAAGAGCATCCACACCCAGCACATCCCGAATAAAATCAACCGCCTGCTTATGAATATCACAAGCCAACACATTACAGGCCGGCATGGCCGCCTTCAAATGTCGAGATACACATCCGTATCCTGCTGCAAATTCAAACAGGTCGAAGGGGGTGTTCACATCAAGCCTGCATACCCCCGACAACAGCTCTCTCAATCGCTTCGCGGAATTGGCGCCGTCATCGTAATAACACTGAATCGCCGCCTGCTTCGTCTCAAACCCGGGATGCCCCAGCACATACTGATAAATAAAGTCTTCCGCGTGGACATCCGGAACCACATTCCACTTTTCAGCCGCTTTTTCCTGCTCTGGACGGTATTCTTCCATTCCTGTTCACCATTCCTTTTAGCGGCCTGATTTACGAATACAATACCCGCCGGGACACGCGTTCCCGAATTTAAACAGCGTTTATACTTAGCTCATGAAAACGAGTCAACGGTTTTCTAAAGCGGGTGCCCCGCAACCCAGTTGATGTTCCTTGAGGCTCCATTAGCCTGATTCCCTGTTGTTCGTTTGATTCCCGCCCGCTTTAGCAAAAATCGCGTTCGCGATTTGGGGAGCAGGAATGACCCCGGAGGGGTCTTGGAATACAGCCCGGGGTCGAATGACCCTGGGAATAGGAAAACAAAACAACTCAAGCGCCCCGGACGGGGCGCAGGATCTCTCAAATGCTACGAATCCAATGAGGCACCGCATCTTCCAGCCACAAAGCGGGTGTTAAAAATCGCGTTTTTTTTGTCGGGGTTGAATTTATAAGTTTCTAAACAGGGCTTCATTCGAAACAAAAAACATCCTTCCCATAGTGGTCTCCCGCAATGTATAACGGCATCACCGAATGGGTGACAGCCCGTGCTTCTTAACCAAGGGGCTTCATCCCGTCGTGATCAGGAGTCCTGCTTATGAATCCATCCATTCCTTTTGCACTGCTTGCCGCCTACCTTCTCGGCGCCCTTCCCTTCGGCATGATCCTCGCCCGTCTCAAGGGCGTGGATATCCGGAAGGCCGGAAGCGGAAACATCGGCGCTACAAATGTATTCCGTTCCGTCAGCAAGCCCCTGGGCATCCTCACCTTCGCCCTCGACTTCCTGAAAGGTTTTATTCCGGCATTTGTTTTTCCCCTGCTCCTGCTCCGCCTTGCAGGCGTGGAAGACGTCTCCAAATGGATCGCCCTGGGTTGCGGCGCAGCGGCTATCGCCGGGCACAACTGGCCCATCTACCTGCACTTTAAAGGCGGCAAGGGCGTAGCCACCGGCGCGGGCATGCTCGCAGGCGTTTTTCCTCCAGGCATCCTCATCGGCCTGCTCGTCTGGATTCTCTGCCTGCTGATCACCGGCTACGTCTCGCTCGCCTCCATGCTCGCCGCACTCCTGGTGGCCGCAAGCGGATGGATCTTCTATCTGCGCAGTGCCTGCACCCTGCCCGTCGCCGTGACCCTCTCCATCCTGTGCACCCTTGTGATCGTCCGGCACATCCCCAACATCCGCCGCCTCTGCAACGGCACGGAAAACCGCTTTAAACGCTTCAGAAAAAAGTGAAGTAACGGCTTTAAATTTCCCCGTCCGTTGGTTGATTTTCCACGGCTCGCGCCCCGAACGGGTCAGGTATCTTCCGGATCATAATAGGTTTTGATCCCGCCCTGACAATCATTCAACTGCCAATGGGTTCCATCATATCCTTCCACAAAGGACGCCATCACCGGCACCTTGCCGCCGCCACCCGGCGCATCCACCATATACGCCGGAATCGCCAGACCCGTCGTCCTGCCATGGAGCGAACGGATAATCGCCTGGCCTTTTCGGATCGGCACCCGAAAATGCGACGAACCGATCACCGGATCGCATTGCAGCAGATAGTACGGGCGCACACGGATCTTCAACAGCCCTTCCATCAGGGCGCACAGAGATTCCTCATCGTCATTCACGCCCTTCAGCAAGACCGTCTGCGCGGCCAGAGGAATGCCGGCATCCGCCAGACATCCGCACGCAGCGGCACACTCCGGCGTCAACTCCGACGCATGCGTAAAATGAATCACCATCCAAAGCGGATGATACTTTTTCAACACCTCCAGCAGCCAGGGAGTAATGCGCTGAGGCAGCGCGGCGGGCATTTTTGTGCCGATGCGGATAATTTCCACATGGGCAATCGAGCGCAGCGCATCCAACAGTTCATCCAGCCGCGCATCCTCCATCATCAGTGGATCTCCCCCGGAAATCAGTACGTCTCGAATTGTTGAATCCGACCGAATGTACTCGATTCCCGCCTGCCAATCCCGCTCCGAACAGGCGCCGTGCCCCAGCCAGCGTGATCTCGTGCAATAGCGACAATGCACCGCGCACTGATCCGTCGCCAAAAAGAGCACCTTGCCCGGATAGGTATGCACCACACAGGCGGACGTCTGATGCGCCGTCTCCCCCAGCGGATCTTCATACTCCTCGGGACCGATGCGCTCCTCCGCCTGCGACGGAACGACGGTTCGACGCAATGGCGCGGCCTCCGACTGCATGAGTACGTCCAGATAATACGGCGTGATTTTCATCGGGAGTCGTCCGCAAGCCTCCTCCGGTGGCATGCCAAGCAGCCGCCGCACCGCCGATGCATCATCCAGCGCATGGCGCAACTGCGACCGCCAATCCGCCCACTCCTTCGGCGTCATCGCCATCGCCGTATGTCCGGGAGGCTGCCCAGTGGTGGTTCCGTTTGTATGATCCATGCCTCATTCTTTCCGCTTGTTTTGCAGGGCGTTCTAACGGTTTTCCGCGTGAATTCAACTCATTTTCCATACATCACAGGATAAGACTTGCCAAAAACGCCAACCTTTGCTTCTCTATGGCCCTCTTTTCAAGGGCCGGAGTGGCGAAATGGCAGACGCACTGGACTCAAAATCCAGCGGTGGCAACACCGTAAGGGTTCGACTCCCTTCTCCGGCACCAAACATTCAACTTCAGGTTGGACTCGACAGGCATGTGAAAAATCAGCGCGTGAGCCTGTGAATCAGCGCCTCCTGCTCCGGATAGGCCGCCGTCAATTCCGCACACCGGGCCAGCTCAAAATCCGCAAAGTCAAATCCCGGCGCCACCGTGCAGCCCACCAGCACAAAATCAGTCTCTTCCAGCGGTTCCGCCCCGAACCAGCAACCGCCCGGAACCACCCCTTGCAGCACATACCCCTGTTCCGGCACACGCCCCAGCAGGATGGAATGGTATACTCCCCCCTCCAAAAGCAGGTGAATCCTGGCTGGACCGCCATCGTAAAAATGCCAGATTTCATCCTGACGCATCCTGTGAAATGCCGAAAAATCCCCGCGTTCCAACAGGTAATAGATCGAGGTGCAGCAATTTCGCGGTGCGCCGAACCGCGCCGGCAGCGCCTCCGCCGAAAGGATCATTTCCGAACGGTACACTTCCTTATAGTAACCACCCTCCGGGTGAGGATTCAGCTCAAGACTCTCGATCCAATCTGCAGCCCTAACCTTCATTCCAGCTCCTTTATATCCATTCGATAATGGATTTATTTTCTTTGCACCGGTTCTCTTATCGGTACACTGGCGTCCCATCAAAATCAGTTATGAAAAGGTACCGGTTATGTCATCGAAAGTCATTGGAATTGTGAATCAGAAAGGCGGCGTGGGAAAAACCACCACCGCCGTCAATCTCGCGGCCTGTCTCACCGAACACCGTAAAAAAATTCTGCTGATTGATCTCGATCCACAAGCCAACGCCACCAGCGGCCTGGGCATACGCAAGGAACCCGGCATCAGCCTCTATGCCGCCCTGCAACACCAGGCCCCTGCCCTGGAATACATTCGCGAAACCGAAACGCCCGGCCTCCACATCATCCCTTCTGAAATCGATCTGGCGGGGGCCGAAATCGAACTCTCCCGCAGCGGAAACTATCTAGGACGCCTGCGCGGAATCATCCATGAAAACAACCTGCTCAATGAATATGACTACATCCTGCTCGACTGCTCGCCTTCGCTCGGACTGCTCACCATGAATGTACTCGCCGCCTCCGACGAGCTCATCATACCCATCCAGTGCGAATACTATGCCCTCGAAGGTCTCAGCGTTATGCAGCATCTCATCCGCCGCCTCAAAGACAGCGGCGCGAATCCCGACCTTGAAATCGAAGGCATCGTCATGACCATGTATGACATGCGCACCAACCTCTCCCAGCAGGTCGTACAGGAAGTCATCACGCACTACGGCGCCAAAGTCTATGAAACACTGATCCCCCGCAACGTGCGCCTCGGTGAAGCCCCCAGCTACGGCCTGCCCATCATGAAATACGACCCCTACTGCACCGGCGCCGTCGCCTACAAACGACTTGCCAAGGAATTTCTCGAACGCCACACCCCGCTGGACAGCCCCGCCCCGCTGCATAAACTCACCTTTCCGAATCTGCACCTGGCCGAGATACCCGCCCGGCCCGAACCCGTCGCCATTGAGCCTCCGACAACCTCGGAGATCCAGCCATGAACAAACCCGGTAACCTCGGACGCGGACTCGGCGACCTCTTCGACGAAGCCTCCTATGCCCGCACCATCCTGCCCGCCTTCGAAGAAGGCTTTGCGCAGCTCCCTGCCGCATCCATACGCCTTCCCGACTGGATGGCCGACCGCCTGCGCAATACCCCCGCACTCGACGACCTGGCCGATTCCATACGTGACCGAGGCATCCTCCAGCCCCTGCTTGTGCGCAAAACCGACGACGCCTATGAAATCATCTCCGGCGCCCGACGCTATGCCGCCGCCATACGACACGGACGCCAGGAAATTCCCGCCCTCATTCTAAAGGCCACCGACGAGCAACTGCTCGACATTTACCTCCAGGAGAACCTACACATTCTTCGCCCCTCACTGAATGAGGACACCCCTGAATCCGCCGCCATCTGCTCCCGCTTCAACATTTCCCGTGATGAGCTGCTCGCGCGTATCGCCGCCATCACCCCCAATCAGGCCGCTGCGGAAAACACCGAACCGAACCCCGAAGAGGAAGAGGCCCTTGCCGATGCCCATGAACCCTCCCTCTTCGATCCGACTCCGCGCGAAACGCAACCCCGCGAAGACCGCCGCCCATCGGACAACATCGAGGAAACCCCCTATAAAAAGGCCTTTTATTTCACCCTTGCCGGGCTCTGCGGAGCCCTCGTACTTGCCCTGATAGCCTTCAGCGGACGCCGCATCGAGCAGGTGATGGTTGAAAGGCCCGCAACCGACGTGGCCACACCAGACTCGGAACCGGCCCCCCTCAACATGCAAACCAGTACCGCATCCACCACCGACTCCGAAGCAACCGCTCCCCGTGCGTCCGCCATTCACCCGGCCCTCATGGAAGACTCCCCCGACAAACGCCTTCTCCCGGCCAAAATGATGAATGCGCTGCGCCACCCCGGTCTCACCATCCGCCCAGGCGCCTTTCTCACCGAAATCATCTTCAAGGAACCCGTATTCAGCTACCATTCAGAAATCAATGCCGAGGCAGAAGCCCTCTTACGCTTCATCGGAAACACCCTCCAGCCCTGGATCGATCAAATTCAGATCCGCGTGATCGGTCATACCGACAACAATGCCATCACCGCCGGAACCTATCATGACAATGTGGATCTCGGGCTCCGACGTGCCTCAGCCGCAGTCGATTTTCTGCATCGCGAAGGCCACATACCCGCCAACCGTCTCGCCGCCGCATCAATCGGCGAACTCTCCCCGCCCTATCCCAACGATACCCTCGAGAACAAAACAAAAAACCGCACCATCACAATTCAAATCACCCGCTGATTTTCTCCTCGCGCCGGAATCATTCAGCAGGATGGCGGGCCAATGCCGGACAGGCTATTGGGGAAGCAGCGTTTTGGGTTGGGCGTAAACATCCTGCAACTGATCGCGGTAAAACACTTCGATCACGTAGCCATAGTATTTTGTGCGTGCGCCGGTCTTTTTCTGGTACTGCGTACGGAATCCCTTCGGCACCAGGTAGGTGGCCGTGACCAGATAATTCGCATCCGACCGCCAGGCCCTTTTGGCCAGTCGAATCGGGTTGGTGGACGTCTGCACGCGCGAGGGCATCGCCATGCCGGTATCCCCCACTTCGTCGAAAAACGTCACTTTAATGCCGACATAATCTCCAAACACATCCCCCGCATTCGCGCCCATCGCCAGCGAAATATTCAATACGCGCATTTCATCCGCGGCGTCGTTCGAGGGAAAACGGCTCTGCTCCACCGTAACCACCCGCACCTGACGCGCTGAAATCGGCGGCACCCGTTCTGTTCGTTCGGGGCGCACCACCGGGCGGATCCCCGGCTTTTTAACCGGCGGCTTGACCGGTTCCGCCCGATTGACCTTCTCCTGACCAAACAGCGTAGAGGCCATATTCAGAGAGGCCATCTCCGACTCCGGAACCTTCGGCGGCACGTCCTGGCCCACACCCACCGCTTCCAACAGTTCCAGCATGTCGGCCTCCGAATTTACCGCATTCACCGGCGGCTCCACGGGGAGCGGTTCGGGCTCGACAGCCACTTGCACCGCCTCGATCTCTTCTGCGGGCGGCAGATCCTCCGGCCCATTTTCCGGCGCGATAATTTCGCGTTCCTCCACCTGCGTCACCGCCTGCACCACGGGCTCTTCATCCGAAGAATACTCATCCGGCTGATCAATCCACTGGAAAAGCAGCAGCAATCCGCCCTGCAGGAGCAGCACAAGCAACACGCCCAATGTGGTAATAATAGCCGGGCCGCGCCGCCGCGAATCAGATATGCCGGGAGTCCTGCTCATGAGCCCACGTCCTGCTCAAAGGAAATACCCGCACGCTCCATCAGCAGCACGGTTGCTTCCACAACGCCCGCCTTTTCACGCACCAACCGCCCTGCACGCTCTCCGGTGCTCCGGCGCAGCTCCGCATCCGCCAACAGCCCCTTCAACGCCTCGAACAACTCCGCCGAATCACGCACCTGAATCAAGGCCTTCGCATCGCAAAAATCTTCGATGATCCCCGGGAAATTCTCCATATGGGGTCCCGTGATCACCGCCTTGCCGTAAAACGCGGGCTCAATCGGATTCTGGCCTCCGTGCTGTGTCAGGCTCTTGCCCACAAAAATAACATCGGCGTGCACGTAAAAATTTTTCAGTTCGCCGGTCGAATCAAGCAACAACATATCGCGCGGAGATTCCGGCGCATTCTCCGGCAGATCACTGCGCCGCGTGCAGGTCAGGCCTGCCTCCTGAATGACCCGAAGCACCTCGTCGCGACGCTCCATGTGACGCGGCGCCAGACAGAGATTCAACGGGCCGAGACTTCCGCGCAATTCTTTGAACACCTCCAGGAGCACCTTCTCTTCGCCAGGCCACGTGGAAGCACCCAGCAGCAGAGGCACATCCGGCATCAAGCCCGCTGCACGCAACAGCAGACCGGCCTGCCGTTCCCCTCCAGGATCGGACTGAATCACATCGTACTTCGCGGAACCCATTACCTGCACCCGATCTTCTGGAGCACCGAGCACACGCAAACGCTCGGCATCGGCTTCGCTCTGCGCACAGAAAAGGGTTATTCTCGGCAGCAGGTCGCGGGTGAACAGAGATAATCTCTGATAGCCCCCGAATGAATGCGACGAGATGCGTCCGTTCACCAGTACCACGGGAATCCCCCGGCGCTGCGCGCCACGCACCAGATTGGGCCACATTTCATTTTCCACCAACACCACACAGAACGGACGCAGCAAATTCAGCACACGCCGCATAATGAAGGGAATATCCAGAGGAAAATAGAGCAGCACATCCCGCGCATCCAGCTTCTTTCGTCCGATGGCATGGCCGGTGGAGGTGTTGGTGCTCAACACAAAACGCACCTGCGGATGCCGTGCCCGAAGAACCTCCATAAATCGAAAGGCCACAAAGATTTCACCCACACTGACAGCCTGAATCCAAACCCAGCCCCCGGTCTTCAGGCGGTCCCGCAAAGTCGGACGGTACCAGCTCAGGCGCTGCATGAAATCAGCCGCATATCCTCCGCGTCGGCACATCCGAATAATAAATTTCGGCAACAGCAGAAGAAAACCCACCGGAAACAGGATGTTGTATAGGATCCAAATCATATGTGGCTCACGACACCTCTTAGAATGGGCGAAAATTGTAATGAAAGATTCTTCTTTTGAAAGCCCCGTTGCAAAAAAGTTATCCGCGCCGCACCTTACGCCCGTGGATGAGCCGATTCATACACTTCCTTCAGCCGTTCCACCGATACATGCGTATAAATCTGCGTGGTGGAGAGGCTCGCATGGCCCAGCAGTTCCTGCACGCTGCGCAAATCCGCCCCATTGTCCAGCAGGTGCGTGGCAAAACTGTGACGCAGAATATGCGGCGAAATATCCGGGCTCAACTGTGCGGTCGCGGCGTACTTCTTCATCATCCGCTCAATGGATCGTCCGGTAATTGCTCCGCCGTGACGATTCAGAAAGAGCCCCGCCGGACGCCCCGATCCACCTTCCGCCATACGGAACAAATCACGTGCCTCCCGACAGGCCTCAATCGCCTCGATCGCCGGATTGCCCAACGGACACAACCGCTCCTTTTTCCCCTTCCCCCGCACCTTCACCACGCCCGAAAGGATATCGATCTCCCGCTCATCAAGCCCGGCCAATTCATTCAGCCGCATGCCCG
>JAQVYB010000204.1 GCA_028708815.1 Kiritimatiellia bacterium
CATACTGCTTGCCCCACTGCGTTTCAACCGCATCCCCTCCCAGCACGGAGGACAGCGTGATCTCGGCGGTACGCTTCATATCGTTGATGATCGACACCACATAACGGGCGCTTTCAGGCGACTTCGTGATAATGATCACATCCCAATTCCCGTCATACTGCCCAATGGCCCCCTTGGTGACCACGGTTTGCACATGATTGCGCAACTGCGGGGGCAGCACATTTTCGGGATTCGGAAAAACCGTCACATGATAGAGCCGGTTGGTCAGCGATTCGGCCAACGGAATGATTTGGCCTTCAAACATGGTATCCATAAGCCCCTGATGCTGCTCGGCATAGTTGGTTGAGGCAAAGAAAATCATATCGCGCCCGAGAAACTGCACCTGCCGATTACCCAGAGAATAAAGCTGGTTATCGGTTAATTCGTTGAAAAAGCCGTCGCGGTGGAATCCGGGCTTGCGCGATTCCATCGGGAATCCGCCGGCGATATGGGCGGCTACATTCACGTTACTGCCCTCCGGCGTCACATTATAGGTGATGTTCATCGCCGCGACTTCACCCATGTTGAGCGAGGGCGTATCATCCATTCCCTCGTGAATCAGACCCTTGAGTTCGTCCAGCAATTCACGATTATCGCCCAAAACCATTTCCAGATAGTTGTCCGAGAGGGCCTCCGAGGCGGGGGCCGTACCAATGGAACCGCCGCTTTCCACCAGGTAGCGTATCTGTGTGCGCCAGGACTGGGCAATGTCATACACCCGGTACGTACGGTATCCCAGAAATGCCGCACCACCCGCCGCCACAATGGCCACCACACTTAATGCGGCTACCGCTTTTTTACGAAATGTCACGTTTCCTCTCCCTGCCTCTCCGTCGGTCCTTATAACTCAACTCATGCAATCCCTAAAATACCCCGGAACGGCATTTTCGGCAATAATTTGTTTTTCTTTTTGCCCGGCTCTTTATAAGATTCCCGTTCAACATTCGTGAATATCAACAGAAACAGGAGCATATCTCTATGAGTAAGCTGAAAGTCGACCACGTTTTCACCTCTGAATCCGTCTCGGAAGGGCATCCGGACAAGGTTTGCGACCTGATTTCCGATGCGATTCTTGACGCCTGTCTCGCCAAAGATTCGGAAAGTCACGTTGCCTGCGAAACCCTGACCGCCACCAATCTGGTCGTTAATGCCGGGGAAATCACCTGCACGGGCTGGAATGAAATCGACAGCCATCAGATCGCCCGCGATGTCGTGCGCGAAATCGGCTACAATCGCGACGAGCTTCTTTTCAGCGCCGATTCCTTTATCTATCTCAAAAATATTCACGCCCAATCCGCCGACATCGCGCAGGGCGTGAATGCCGCCCAGAATATCTATGCCGATCAGGGCGCCGGCGATCAGGGCATGATGTTCGGCTATGCCACCAACAATACGCCGGAGCTGATGCCCGCCCCCATCATCTACAGCCATCGGCTCCTGGACGAACTCCAGAAAATACGCAAGTCCGGGAAAATCCCCTACCTGCGGCCCGACTCCAAATCCCAGGTCTCCATTCAGCATATAAACGGGAAACCGACCCATATCACCACCGTGGTCATCTCCCACCAGACCGACGACGTGCCCCTCGAACAAATCCGCGAGGACATGATCATGGTCGCCAAGGAAATTCTGGCACCCACCAACCTGCTGACCGACGACACCGTCTTCCACATCAACCCAACCGGAAAATTCGTCATTGGCGGCCCGCACGGCGATTCCGGGCTGACCGGACGCAAGATCATCGTGGATACCTACGGCGGCGTCGGTTCGCACGGCGGCGGCGCCTTTTCAGGCAAAGACCCCTCCAAGGTCGACCGCTCGGCGGCCTACTATGCACGCTACGCCGCCAAAAACATTGTAGCCGCCGAACTGGCCGACAAATGCGAAATCCAAGTGGCGTATGCCATTGGGATTTCCGAGCCACTGAGCATCAACGTGGATACCTTCGGCACCGGAAAGGTGGAGGACGACCAGTTACAGGCCATCCTCGAACGGGGAAAAATCTTCGACTTCCGTCCTGCCGCGCTCATCGAAGAACTCGGGCTCAAAACACCCAAAGGCTGGTCCTACAAACAAACCGCCGCCTACGGGCATTTCGGACGCGACATCTTCCCCTGGGAAAAGACCGACAAGATAGAGGCCCTGCGCAAAGCCGCCGGCGCCTGATGGCAACCTGTTCCAAACACACCAACACGAACACGACAGGGCCCGGCCAACAGGCCGGGCCCGCTTTTCATAAGACCGGCAGAAAGTATTCCTCATGAACAAACGCTCCCTGGATTTCTTCAAACAGCTCCTCAATCACATCGGCCCATCCGGCTATGAACAGACCGTCAGCCGCTTCTTTGCCCAGGAAGTGAAAACCTTTGCCGACGAAGTCGTCAGCGATCAGCACGGCAACGTCATGGCCTGCATCAACAAAGGCGGCTCCCCCCGCGTCATGCTTGCCGGGCACATCGACGAAATCGGACTCATGATCACCCACGTCGACGACAAAGGCTTCCTGGACGTCGATCAGATCGGCGGCTGGGACCCCCAGATACTCCAGGGCCAGCGCGTATGGATTGAAACACGCAAAGGCCGCATCCCGGGCGTCATCGGCAAAAAACCCATTCACAAAATCAAACCCGCCGAGCGCGACAAAGTGATCAAGCTCGAAAAACTCTTCATCGACATCGGCGCCTCCTCCAAAAAAGAAGCCGAAAAACGGGTGGCCGTCGGCGATCCGGTGGTCATCGCCTACGAACCGCAGGACTTCCCGAACAACCTGCTCGCCTCTCGGGCACTCGATGATCGCGCGGGAGTTTTCACCATCCTGGAAGCGGGCCGCCTGCTCAGCAAAATGAAACCGAAAGCCGAAGTGCATGTCGTCGCCACCGTACAGGAGGAAGTGGGTCTGCGCGGCGTGACCACCAGTTGCTACGCCATCGCGCCGGACGTCGGTTTCGCCGTGGACGTCACCTTCGCCACGGATTTTCCCAGCATGGATAAAAAAGGCGGTTCCGTGGATCTGGGCAAAGGGCCCGCCGTCAGCCGAGGCCCCAACCTGAATCCGGTCTTGTTCGACCTCGTTATGAGCACCGCAAAAAAATGCAAAATCCCCGTACAGGTGGAACCCGCACCGCACGGCACCGGAACCGATGCGAATAAAATGCAGCTCACCCGTGCAGGCGTGGCCACCGCCCTGATCAGCATCCCCTGCCGATACGTACACACCCCCTGCGAACTGGTCAGCCTCAAAGACATTGAACACGGCGCCAGGCTCATCGCCGAAACCGTGATGCGAATCGAAAAGGATACCGACTTCACCCTCGGGCTGTGAACTTCAGGCGCTTGACCCGGCACAGGGCAAGCGGCTCGCAGGACGCTCGCCTTCCACGGTGTTAAAACCCCTTGGTTTGGGGATCCGCTTATTCCAATCCAATGGCGCGGCGGGCGGCTTTCAGGGTCGTGCGTGCCTCGGCGCGGGCGCGTTCCGCGCCCTTCCGAAGCACCTCTTCCACATAATCCATATGCTGTTCCAGCTCGGCACGTTTCTCGCGCATGGGACGGAAATAGTCCGTCAATAATTCAAGAAACGCCTTCTTCGCCGTACCGTACCCCATACCGCCGGCGCGGTATTTTTCGGCCAGTTCCTGCTGCTGCGCCTCCGTGGCCAACAGACCAAACAACTTGAACACATTGCATTCCTCAGGCACCTTGGCCTCTTCCAGCGTACGGCTGTCCGTCACAATCCGCATCACCCGCTTTTTGATCTCTCCCTCGTTGCCGAAAATCTCCAGCGTATTGCCATAGGATTTCGACATTTTTTCCCCGTCGATCCCCGGCACCACCGCCACATCATCCCGAATCGAAGGCTCCGGAATCTTAAAAACCGTTCCATAGGCATGGTTGAACTTAGCGGCCAGGTCGCGCGTCACTTCCACGTGCTGCTTCTGGTCGCGCCCCACCGGAACCACGTCCGACTGCACAATCAGAATATCCGCCGCCATCAGCACCGGATAGGCAAACAGACCATGATTGGCCTCCAGCCCCTTCGCCAATTTGTCCTTGTAGGAATGACACCGCTCGAGCAACCCCATCGGCGTCACCACGGAAAGCAGCCAGGAAAGTTCCGTCACTTCCGGCACATCGCTCTGCCGGTAAAAGGCCGTTTTCTCCGGATTCAAGCCGCACGCCAGAAAATCAAGCGCCACATCCCGCACGCCCGTACGCAGCGCCTCCGGATCGCTCACCGTGGTCAGCGCGTGATAATCCGCGATGAACAGGAAGGCCTCGCCCTGCTCCTGCAGCTCCAATGCGGGGCGCATCATCCCGAAATAATTTCCAATGTGCAGTTTGCCTGAAGGTTGTATCCCTGAAAGTATTCTCATGATCTCATATCCTGCCTTTTCCGGTTTTTCCAATCATTGGAAACTTTTCCGGCACTTTTTCCAATCATTGGAAAATTTTTTCCCTGTTTTTCCAATCGTTGGAAACTATTTACCTGTTTTTTCCAATCGTTGGAAACTTTTCCAGCGTTTTTTCCAATCATTGGAAACTTTTCCGGCACTTTTTCCAATCATTGGAAACTTTTCCAGCGTTTTTTCCAATCGTTGGAAACTTTTTCAAAGCACCCTCAGGGCACTTCCACTCGCACCCGATAAAAACCGCATGCCTGATCAGGCTGAACGGTATGGCAGTTGGCGGGATAATACAGGTTGGTCACCTCCTGCAAGGGGCCGGCAGGTTCATTGGCGCGAAGAATGCGATAGACCCGTCCGGACTGCGAGGGATTCCACGTCAGCACCGCGCTTCCATCCGGCCCGACACGCATATCCGAAAGCATGAAACAGGAGTTTGAATCAACCGGCACGGTTCCGGCCACAAATTCCTCCACGGCCGAATAGCCGTCGCCGTCATCATCGGCGAGCGCCTCTTCGTCCGGCGGGGCATTGGTCAGTCCGTAAGCCGCCATCCAGAAAAGCGGGGTTCCGTTGGTGGAGGTCACGGGCTTGAAGGAAGCCTCCACGTCGATCGGGCCGGTCACAAAATGAAGGATCAGCGAGGCATTGCTGCACCCCGAAACGCCTTCCACGGCGGCGCCGTTGCTCAGCACCTGATCCACCACGTAATAGGTTTCGGAGGTGATGTTGAACACCTGATCGAACCCGTGCAGCACCTCCACAACGCCCGTCGGCGAGACAGCGCCGTGCCCGCGCGCCGAAACCGCGACACGATAGCGATTGGTTGAAAGCAGATTTCGCGTGCGCGGGGTGGGCGTTGTAAAGACGAAGAAAGGCCGCTGCGCATCCGGGAAACAGCCCTCGCTCAGATTGGCGGTTTGCGGGCCGAACTCCACGAGATCCACGGCCACCCCCTCGCGGTTGTAGAGCCCGATGCATTCGCCCCCCGCACTCAGCTTGAAATTCACGTGCAGATCGTTCGTGCCGCCAAGAGTTTCCTCTTCATCATCGTCCGCCCAAACCAGACGGTATTCCCCGGCACGCAGCACGGTGTTGGAAGAAATGACGCATTGCCGGGGATCATCGGTTGTATCGGTTAACGCATACCCGCCCAGATCCACATCCCCCTCGCCCGCATTATACAATTCAAACCAGTCCTCGAAGGCGCCCGGTTCCTGCGGATCCTCCATAAAGGATTGATTGTCGGCCATCCATTCATTGATCAGAATCAGCGCAGGCATCGGCGTGCCGTCATTCGCACCGCCGGGTGTCGGGTTCGCAAAATACAGCCGGTTCGTCCGAACACCATCCGTATAATCACCATACGATCGGTCGCGCGACACGTGCGGATAATGCACGTAATCCAACACCATCAGACGGCCCTCATACGCCCATACCAGAGCCAGTTCGCCCGACTCTTCCCGCAGGGAAAATCCGGCATGAAGTTCCGTTGCCGTCTGCTGATTGGTTTCGCCGTCGGCCCAGATCAGCAGAAAACCACCGCTCTCCGCCACGGCATCCGCCGGGAAGGCCCACTTATGGGGTTGCTCGTACTCATCGGTCAGGTAGAAATTCGAAATTGCCGGCGGCAAAGATTCTCCGCAGTACAGTT